>PWOI01000101.1 GCA_003557485.1 Elusimicrobiota bacterium
CTCCGGCGACCCAGCAGGCACCAAGTGGTGACGATATGAGAACCGGAATTGCCGGGCTTGACTGGGGACTTAACCCCGGCGGAACCGTACCTGATACCTGGACCAGCAGCCCCACTCCGGCGACCCAGCAGGCACCAAGTGGTGACGATATGAGAACCGGAATTGCCGGGCTTGACTGGGGACTTAACCCCGGCGGAACCGTACCTGATACCTGGGCCAGAGACATAACTGATATTCGGGATAATCCAAATGTTCCAGATAATGCATATGTATTGTCGGATTCTGATAGTATATATAACAACCAGCTGGATCTTATGGCAATGTCGGGAAATCTGGGCAGGCCGGCAGTCTGGACCAGCGAAGCATCTTCGACAGAAAACAGCTGGGATACGCGATACAGTGAGCCCGCGCCGAGCGATAGAACTGATTTTACGCATTTTAATCAAAATGACCCTGTTATAAACGTCCGGTATCCAGAAGGAACGACAAACAGATATTTCCCGGATGGCTCTGAGATTGAAACCGGTTCTGCCGGGGACGTAAATTACGAACGTTATACAGATCCCAGAGGGCTCACAGAGATAAATGCTACCGGCAGCCCTGACACCAGAAGAGATAATCAGGCTGGAGACCTGCTTAGTGCCGCGTATGATGCCGATCTGCCGCTTAGAGAGATGGAAATCGATGCCTCAGGAAGAGATGCTGAGCTTGTTTTTACAGAAGATAATTTTGAAACACGCATAAGCCCAACCGAAACCAATATAAAATCTCCGGTAGATTCGGGGGAATGGTGCACAATGACAGGAGAACCTTCTACCGGCATTGTGGTTGATCCGGATAGAAGTATGAAAGTAAACTATGATCAAATGGATAGAGATCCAATGTCCAAATATATTTCAGAACTTTTGGATAACGGGCCTTCAGCCGGGTTGTGGGAGTTGCAGGAGAGCCAGAATTACCGGAGTCATGAAGAAACCATAGGCCTCAGAACCACAAGATCGGAAGTTCTGGGTTACGGAACGACCGATAACGGTGACACCGTATGTATAACTCAGGATACTACACGAGTTGGTGATAGAGTCCTTGATCCTACGGTAACAGTACAGGATTTCAGTAGGTCCGAAGATACCGGGAGAGCGGTTCCCGGTCAGGAAAGGGTTTTCTCAACCAGTGAAGCCGAAGGTGTTGTAAATTATTCAGTTCCTGATTCTATAGATGCCGATTTTACGCTTAATAACAGAGAGATTGACGGACTTGAATCTGTTTCACACTATACTCCGAATCCCGATGCTGAGGGCCGGTACATTAAGGAGACACTCTATACGGATGACCGTGGTGTTTTTGAAAGGTATCAGGTTTCCGACGCATCGCCTTCATTGGATGATTATTTTGACTCCGCTCGCACTGAGTTCTACCTTTTTTATAACGAAGGCGCGGACGGGATGCCCGTGGCTGTGGAACCGGTTGAAGGTGAAGGGGGCGGTAAAACTCCGGAAGATATCGCGGCGATTGTAGCGCTTTCCAATAATATAATAGACCGGGTTGACACCAGGCTTCAGGAGGATACGGCAGAAGGCGGGGTAGTTACTGATTTTGACAAAGGCTCCCGGTATCTTACAACAGACCACGTGGTTGATTATATTACATCCAATTATAACCCGCATAATCCATTGGAACAGTCAGTCGAATGGTTTGACCGCGAAACCGGAAAGACCCGTAAGAGCACTCACGTTGAATTCGGGGATCTGACCAACCTTGGCGGAACTTATCTCCTGAGTGACAATAGCGATTATAATAGCATAAATGCGGTGGGGTCTGTTGACGGTAATGAACTTGCGGTGATGAAGAATGTAACTTACGATGATCGCTTGGATATCAGAGGCGAATATACCGGGCACGGCGGTGATTGGGAAGTCAGGCTCAGCGGCGGTATAGAAGATGGACATATTTTCGTAGCAGACGGGAAAGTAGATTTTAAAGACGGGTTTAATGATTTTACACTTATGGGCACGGGTGATTCTACCGAGATATCAGCTATAATCCTTGCCAGCGGAGACAGTTTAGGTGGCCCGGATGCGGATTTAGGTACGCTAGATCTGTCTAATCTTTCAGATGTTACATCCCTCTCGGATGTACAGAACCTTAAAAGCGGGGCTTTGGATGCCGAAATTAACCTCAATGGAGATAATCAGACTTTTTCCCGCTTTTTAGATAACGGGATCCATTTAACAGGCACAGCAAGGATTATGGATCCTGACAACCCGTTTACATCAAGCGTAGAGATAAAAGATAACTCACTGACAGTCTTAAATCCTTACGGGAAATTCGGCCACACCTTACAGGCAATCGGCAGTTTTGATATAGGCACCTTAGGGGAATCGCTTGTAATAAAACATGCGTCAAACGCCGGAAATGATGACCTTACTTTTGGTGACCTGAGGGATTCCGATTACAGTTTTTACCGCAATGAAAGAGGAGAAATTCCGGCGACAGCCAGTTGGAAAAACGGAGATGTCTACGAATCAATAGGCGGCACCTTCGCGAGCGAGGAAGATTTTATACAGGGTGATATGATGGGGTTGAACGGGGGGCGCCTGAATGACTTTAAGTCTGCCAGAACTGAGGATGAGAAACATGTATTGGTATGCGAGAATACTGGTGGGGTTACAAATGTTACGGGAGATGTAACCCGCAATATAGTAATAGACCGGAACCAGTTTCTGGGTGATCTCCGCAGCGGGAAAATACAGGATCTTAACAACCTTCTTGACTGGGATAGCTATGAAAGAAGTCATACCGGAGACGGGGTTATGACTGTTGATAGGGAAAACGGCACCTATACAATTACCCAAATCACGTACGAGATTGATGGCAATAACGCGGTTACCGGACTCGATAAAATGAGCACCTATTTTGACGGTGAAAACTATAGGTTAATTAATAATCCTGATATGATTTGGAACGAAAACACAAGTGGTCATATGGTAGAGGGCGGTGGTTTATACGACAGCGAATCATATCTGGGTCGCGAATTTATACCGGCAATGGTTCTTGAGACTGATGCCTCCTGGGCAATAGATTCCGAAAATGTGATTTTAGTCTTGGGAGAAGATGCTAACGATGCTTACAATAACACGTATCTTGGTGAGCTTCCGGGGACGCTTGAATATTCTATCAGTGGTGGCAGCCTGGTGGGCGAGCAGATCAGCGCGAGTCGCGAAGTACCTGTAATCAGCGGGATTGAGCGCAGTGGAGGGCAGGTATCTGCAATTATTGAAGGTACTGATACTATTGAGGGAACACTTGAGGGACGGGTGACCTGGGATCTTACCAGCCATACAGCAGGTGGTGAAACCAGGTATGGAGTAGAAGTTTCAAATGTTCGAAATTATGACGAGAACATAGTTAGCAGAAAAGGTCTCACCCTCAGAACCGAGACGTATGATTATTTGCCTGTTGAATTCAAGAGAAACGGTGAAACACAAACTATAATTTTTACTACAGACAGAGACATCACGGGTATGGGGGGAGAGGAGATGCCTGGTGGGGTAACGATGTTCTCAATAATCGATTTTTCGGTAGCAAACGAATTCACTACATCAGGCACAATGGATAACGCCGTCGCTACCGGAGGAAGGCCCGCAACCGAACAGGAAATAGAATTAATGCTGCGTATGCTGCAGCCCGAAGACAGCGTTGTCCTTGAGGCTTATTTGCACGGACAGGATTATGTGGAAGCAACTGCTAGAGATCTTGCCTTCGCCCATTCGCAATATGCAGTAGGCAGTAATTTTGAAGGATTATCTGCTTTATCTGAGTATATGCAAAAATCCGAGAGCCTTTACCAGGAAGCAAGAGAACTTGGTATTTCTGAAGATTTAATTTCTTCGTCTATGGATGCGGGCAGGGCCCTTGATAGTACTATTCTGGGTATGAGACTTCACCAGCTTCCGAGCGCGCGCCAGTACAGGGAGAGCGAGTTTGCGGAATGGGCTGGACGGCTTGACTCAAGGATCGCCTCAGGGGATATTTCGCTCCATACACCTGTTGCCATTAGTTCACGCGAGTTTGTTTACACCACCCAGGATATTGTAATAGATGCTCTTGTTGTGGCATCTACGCTTTGTATGCTTCCCGCCGGAGCTTTCGGTGCGGCCGGCTCCTTGGCGGCGCGCGGAGTCGCCGCGGCGGCGCGCGGCGTCGCCACGGCGGGGCGCAGCATTGCTGCAGTGGGGCGCACCGTCGCCACGGCGACCCGCCTCACCTCGGCGGCGACACGCGTCGCTACGGTGGGGCGCGGTGTCGCCACGTGGGCGCGCGGCGTCGCCACGGCAGCAAGATCATTAGGCTTTGTAAAACAAGCATCAGGATTTGTAGCAAATGCGGTAGGCAAGGCAGGTCAGATAACAAATGGGATAAGTAAAGGGCTAGGTACAGCAAGGACAGCGATTGTAGGCAAGGCAGGTCAGATAACAAATGGGATAAATAAAGGGCTGGGGGCAGCAAGGACAGCCATAGCAGCAAATCCACGCCTAAATACTTTGAGAAGCGTCGGGCTAAACTCATCCCTTTATTCAGCCCAATGGGTGGGCACCAGGGTATACAACGCGGCCAGAGGGCTGGGACAGGTTGGAAGACTTGTGGGTAGCGGAGCTTCCCAGTTTGTGAAAGGATTGGGAAGAGTCAGAGATGGGCTTCAGATACTTTCCAGGCATCACGTAGCAGCGCATCAGGCACTTCCGCAAAGCGCCCACTGGGCTCAAACACTTGTAAGCAGCGTACTTACAAATTTAAGTTCAATGGGCAGTGTGGCTGTATTTGCAAAGACCGGAAGATCGGCTTTGGAAGCCATAAGTCCGCACGTTTCTGATGAGTATGCCCAAACTATAGGCACTATTCATAATTTCCTTGGGATGTTGCCTTTTATGTTTGGAGGTCTTCCGTCTCCTGCAGGTAAAGTTGCCGCCAAGTCAATTTTTCAGGTTGGAAATCTTTCCCCCGGCCTGGTTGCCGGAACGGTATTCTCAGCCGGTGCGCTCACCGGAGCGGGTATAGCCTATAATGCAGGAGCTGATTCTGTAGGTCAATACTTAGGATACGGGCTTGCGGGAGGTATTGCCGCTCTCGGGTTGGCAGCGCTTGGCATAGCTGCGTTTACTGGAACCGGCGCTCAGGGAGTGACCCTGACAACCGCCGGAAAGATTTCCAAGGCTGTGGGGGGAGCCTCCGGAGCGCTCGCGGCGGGGGCTGCCAGCTGGCACTACAGTGACGAGGGAAGAAACTGGACAGATGTTTATACGGACCCCGTTGGAACCATTTTTACTCCGGAATTTGCCGTAGCCGCTGTTGTAGGGGGCGCTCTGGGAGCTTCACTCTTCGGCGCTGGCGGAGCTCAGATCGTATCTACAATTAGAAGCTCTGGAGGAGTGGCCAGATCAGCAGGTTTCTTTACGGGAGGTTTTGCTGCGGGGTTCGGGGCAAGTCATTATATTTACGGCAATAGCCTGTCGGAATCACTCGGGTGGGGTCTTCTGACCGGTATCGGTGGGGTGGGATTATCAATTGCTCCAGGTGGATTAGGCGGTTTTCTGGCTCAGCTGCCCACCAGCACGCTCAGGACTGTAAGAAGCGTAACCGCGTTCAGGATGGGATCTTCAGCGGTCCTGGGAACGCTGGATTACTTGGGAGTCCGTTTTCCTTCTAATCCTGTGGAAATTTTCGGGCATCCCACTTTCGGGTTTGGTTCCATAGAAGGTGAGGGTGGACACGAACAGAAGGCGGCTTTCTTCTTCGGTATTCAGCTGCCGTACCAGAGCGACGGTAGTCTCGGAGACCGCATGGCGCATTCTGTCCAGATGGGGCAGGATACCTTAATGCATCCCTCGTTATGGATATTCTCTACCGCTGTCGGAGCGGTCAGGCCCCTTCTTCAGCCTTTAGTTCAGAATATGGTCGGACTCGGCAGGATCAATCAGGGGTTTAAGAGTAGAACTTTTGTGCCAAGCAACAGCGCTCTTGCCAGAATACCGAACTATTTTTACGAAGTGGGACTCCAGGAATTCGGTCCGCAGCTTGCTTTTGGCGCTGGCCTGGGGCTGGGAGCCGGGCAGGCAGGCGGGCTGGCGCAGCAGTGGGTTGAGCTTCTTAGAGAAACGTACGGCCGCGGCCGGGGTATAGGGGCGAATTTAATGGTGCAGGCAACTACATTAGCCACCAACCCCTCTTTAGTTAATTTCCATAACTCTCAGGGATTTAACCTTAATGCGGCTAATAATTTATATGAACATTCCAATGTAAATCCGTCAATAGATCTTAACGCTCTAAATCAGCTTAACAATCCTGGAGTCGCTTCACGATTTGTTGAAATTGATATCGCGGCCCAATTGTCTGGAAGAAATTCGCAGGAGAGTCAGAACCTGGCTCTTGACCTGCTGGGATTAGAAGCGGTTGGCGCCCAGGATCAGGTTACCTTACGGGACAGCGCTGCGCAAAACCCGGTTTCGGAAGCTTTAAGAAAAGCTTCTCCTGATACGGTAGTTAATTATGCTTTCGGTGTGTCGGCGGTTGAAAATGCTATATCAAGAAGCAGAAATCTGGATCAGGAGTCCCAGCAGGAACTTAGAAGAAGCATAAGAAATCCCGCCCAGCAGACAGATACGGAAAGAAGAACACAGCCGATGATAGAGACCCTGGCTTCTGAAATGGGCGCTACAAGTGAAGACACCCCGGGCTTTAATTCTTCGGAGGTCCTGGGGCAGTACATTATAGGCGCTTCCAAGCTTGCGGGAGATGGCGTTCAGGTCGCGGAGATTAATAATAATGTTGATAGTATGATTACAGCGCTATCCCATCAGCTTTCCCGGCCGGGTATGGATCTTGAAAGTGAAGCAGAAGCAGGCCTTATTGATAATCTAATTATTATTAGTGAAGCGGTATCAAAATCAGAAAACGCCGAATTGAAAGAGCAATTCTATACTTCCTTCTTTACCGATGCCGGAGGGTTTGTTAATAATCTTTTATCCCTTCTTAATAAACAGATAACTGCAAGCAGTCGGGACAGGGAGGATGCTGCGGCGCAGTACGAACTTACAAGGACTGCTGTCCTGATTAACCAGTTAATGACTGAGATGGGCTCACTGACTCCTGAGGCTCTTGTAAAACTTATAAATAACCAGGCGGTAGATCAAAGCTACAGGGAAGCGGCAAGGTCTTTTCTGTTTAATAAAATGGATGCTGCCCAGAAGCAGGAGCTTATACAGGGCGTTCTTAAGAATGAATCTGTCGAAGTTGGTGTCGGTGAAAGCGAAATAAAGATTGACGCTGGTATGTTTACTGAAATCAGCATAGCAGATGCGCTGGTAGAGTTGGATAATACTCAACTAAGAGGGGTTGAAACAGAGACCAAAAGTTTTAAGGATTCCTCAAATAACATAATTTACGAATACCTTATAAAATCAGGTGTCCTGGAGATGGGGGGCGAAAGAATAGAACTTGCCGGAACAACCTTACATGAAAATTTACACGCTGTTCTTCAGTCATTTATGGAAGAAGGAAACACCAAGCTCGATAAAGCCGGCCGCAGTAAATTACAGACACGTATTGAAAATGTACATAAACTCGCTTCGCAGCTAAGATCGCCTCCTGCGGTATTTAAGGTTCTGGAAAAACAGAATGCACTGTCTGAAAAAATGGGTGTAACCTCAGAATATTACCACATAGATGGTGTACAAAGCATTTCGTCTGAACAGTACGATGAGTTAGCCAAAGCTAACAATCCGGAGAGAGCGAAGTACTACCAGAAGTTTGTAGCCCAGACCCTTGATGCTTCGGCTGAGCAGAAACTGTATGATTTAGGGATAGAGAACCCTGCCGCGGAGCTTCAGAAGCTTGTAGAGCAAATGAATGATATAGTCTCGACGGTTCTAAACGAGCTTGGACATGGTCTCCGGACAGAAGAGCACGATAAAGCCGACCAAGTGCATTTTATACAGCGTATGCTTAAGACTGACGCTATGCACGAACTCCGCACTGGCGCTGGAAAAACTATGGTGCTGACACCTATCTTTATGCTCTATCTGGCGGTTAACGGTATAAACGCGGCGGCGGTATTCCCCAATTCAAGCAGGGCTGATGAGGCCTTCAAAGAGCTGTATAATGAAGGGGGAGTTTTTAATAATGCCGTAAAAGCTCTTTCTAATAACGAGAAGTACCGGCATATAGAGAATCTCAAGGTTTTGAACCTTACAGGGGATAGCTTAGCATTTTATGAAAAGCAGCTTACAGATACGGGTAATATAGAGGGTCCTGACGGGACTAAATACAACAGCCTGGCGGAATTGATAGAAGCGCACGGCGTAGTGCTTACAACTTTAGGCGCTTCAAATTCCATAAAAATGAAATATGATGACGGAGAAAAAGCGCCCTGGAATGCTCTTGTAAGAACAAGGTATGTCCTTCAGGATGAGGCTCACGCAATGCCGGATTCCCCGCATCTTATAGTCGGCTCAAGCACTTCGAAACTTCAGCAGATTGACGCTGTTGCCTATGAGGCAAGCCAGAAGGTTGCCAGGTTTTTTATGAACTCCGGCGTAAAATACTTACTTGAACAGCAGAACTCAAGTGAGCTTGTTGAGTTTATGAGGAGTGAGTTTGACAAAGGCGGGGTTGTTTATGACGGGGAGCGGGTAGCAGAGAACTTTAATGATTTTATGACTAATTCTGAATACGAAGCGGCTCGCGGCAGGTTATATGATAAAGCCATGGCCAGTGATTCTCTTATGGAAAACTGGAATGCAAAGTCTGAAGATCTTATGAAGAGTTACTCTAAATCTATGGGGTATGACTACGGCGAATTTATGGAACCTGACGGCCGGTATGACAGCGAGCGGGAAGCTATAAATGCCTGGCACGAGTCTTTTAATACAGTTGACGGAATGCAGTGGGGGTATGATGCGGATTCCAACAGGGTGGCCCCGATGTCGGAGGATAAGATCGCCTTGGATATGAGGTTCGGAAACCCGTATCTTGCCGCCGCCTACCAGTTTGCGGGCTACATTTTTGCAAACTATACATTGAACTCTAAGGGTGAAATAGTCTCAAAAACTGATACAGAAAAAACTCCCGTTACAGATGAACAAATAATGATAGAGTTTATCGCCGAACGTTCCTTTATGACAGAGGCCGAGGAAGCCCTCCGGAAAGAATTTAATGAACTTAAGGAAGGAAAAGAATTTCCGGACGGTCGCAGATGGGAAAAAATCTTTCCGGACAATCTTAAATACGAGGATTATGTGAAATCAGAACTGGGGCGTTCTGCACTGGATTGGAAATTTAACGAACTGAAGGAAAGGCCCGGAAGTATGCAGAATGCCAAAGATGAAATATCCAAGAAATTTGATGCTGATATTGATAGCCTTATAAATCAGTTTGTTAACGACCAGCTTGATATAGTTGAGACGAATCCTGACAGTAAGCGCGTGACATCACTGACCCTTGCCGCCGAGGCAGCCGGGTCTACCTATATAAGCGCAACCCTTGGACCTGTTTCGGAGTATTTTCAGATAGCCTTGGGGATGAGCTCTTATAACCTTGCCAATCCTTTTATGGGGTATGTGGCGCAGAATGCAAAACTTGAAAGCGGAAACCTTGGAACCGGCGCCCGCTCCGAACAGATAAAAAGCGTAAATTTTGCTGCACAGGGCGACGCTGTAGAATCGGTTAGGAACCTTGGAGTTCAAATAGAGAATATAACCGAAGGAAGCGAAAAACATCTTGTGCTCTTGGGCGTCTCAGCCCGGATAGGAAACCAGGATTACCAAAATCTGGCTGAAAATCTTGGAACAGAGAAGAAAAATAATTTTAACTACATTTTTATTCTTGAAGGTAACTCAGCAAGAATACTTGACCAAAAAGGGAATGAAGTTGATGCGAGTAAACTGGGGTGGGAGAATGATGCAGGTCAGGCTATAACATCTGCTGCGGAGGCGGTTAAATACTCTCTGAAGCAGGATCCCGGTGAAATGAAGAATCTCGTGTTTGTTGACAGAGGAAATAAAGAGGGTATGGATCTCTTCCTTAGGAAAAATGAAGAGACCGGGCAGCAAGAAAAGGACGCGCAGTTTGTTTCGGTATTTGATTCAAAAACTACCGCAACTATGGCGGACCAGACGCTTGGAAGGGACCGGGGTGAAAATGAAAAACACATTATATTTCTTGGGGCCGATTCTGAATTTTCCCGGGTAATAGAAGCTTTGGCTCAAAACAAAGTGGGAGAGGCAGTAGTAGAGGCCGCTAATATATTTGAGGCTGCTGAACAGAAAGGCCTTCAGGAGAGACGCGTAAAGGTTATTAATGACGTTTTGCATGAACTTTTGACATACCAGATGCGAACTATGGCTGCTGCGGAGCATACGCCCGAGGCCCGTCAAGCTCTTGAAGACGCCAGGAAGAATTTTCAGAGTATGGCTAAGTATCCCGGGGCTCCGCATAAAGGAAGCAGACATACTGCAGAAGAGGCTCTCAGAAGTCATCTTCAGCGCGAGGTATCAAATTTCATCGAGACGCTTGAAGCGGTTTATTCAAAAATCAGCGCGGCAAACCAGGAAGTTGTTGATATGTATAAAGAGGCCAAAGCTGCCGGAGAGTTCGAACTTAAGTTTGAAGGTATGGGGCATCAGCACAAGGAACAGGCTTCGGATAGTATATGGGACGTATCAAAACTGGGGTTGATGAATAAGAACTTTTTTGAGGCAGTTTCAATTGTAAGCAGGCATTTTTCTTCAGAAGACCTTAACTTTGAGGTAGAGGGCAGACGAACTGAACATTACAAGCCGGCTGCTTATCTCAATTATGACTCCAATCAGGGGTTTACTGCCTCCGTTGATAGGAATACCGCTGAAGCTAATCTGGAGCAGCAGAAAGAAGCGGCGCTGAATAAGGCTTATTCTAAAGCCAGCGGTATAAATAAACTCGCCGTAAATATTTCAAAAGCTCTGGGGCGTACTGATGTTAATGATAAAGTAGAAAACCAGGTAAGAGAAAATTTTGTATCGGATCTTGCTGGAAAATTGACTTCTATGGCAAACAGGGTGCTGGCAGAAGATTCTTCAGTAGTAAATAAAGATCAGTTTGCTGTAAGGGTCCCCGAAAATATGAAAGATGATTTACTGAGTTCTTCCAAGCTGGCAGAAACCCTGGAAAAGGTCGGCCAG
>PWOI01000058.1 GCA_003557485.1 Elusimicrobiota bacterium
CCGATCTCGTTGAAAGATTCAGTGATTCAAGTATGCAATTCCATCAGGGTGTACACCAACAGGGAACCGATCAACTTCATCAAGGGTGGACATATCTACTACAGATACGTCGTTAGTCTTGTTGTTGGCTACGTACGCCCGTGAACCATCGTTATTGAAGACAACTCCACCTGGCCATTTCCCAACACGAATTCTTTTGACTTCCCACGGTCTCGAACTTCCCGATTCAATTCTGACGTTCCCTCGCACTCCCAAATCTGAGTCGATTTTCCGCTCATGTTTTGTATCCACAATCGACAGGTCCCCAGAAAGCCGATTTGGTATTAGAGCATATTTTCCGTCTGGTGAGAAAACAAGTCTAACGGGAAGTGTCCCCAAGTCCCGCTCATAGACTACTTCGTAAGAGTCGACATCGATGACATACAGGTTGTTGTCGTCTTGATTCGCTACGTAGAGATGCTGTCCATTAGGATGAGCACTTATACCCTCAGGCCCTCCGCCCACAGGAAAGTGTGTGACGATTTCGTCATTGGTTACGTCAACAACCGATATATTGCCACTACCTATGTTCGCAATATAAGCAGTCTGCTCATCGGGAGACAAAGATATCATGTGCGATTTCCCCTGATGGGTGTCGAGCACTTTTTCAATGCTGTCAGTCGATGGGTCAATCACAAATAGCTTTTCAGAATAAGTTGAGGCCATATACAACTTCTCACCGTCGCTCGTCATTGCCAAGCCATGTGGAAATACGAAATCTGGATGTTCCATCGTCGACAGAAATTCAAAGGATTGCGTGTCGATCACGTGCATCTTATTACTCAATGAACATGTCACATACGCTTTTTCGCCATTGGGTGCAATCGTGATCTCGTGTGGATTTGGTGCTGTTTGTACTTTTTCCTCCGTTTCCCCTGAATTGGGGTTCACGACGGAAATACTGTCTTCGTCTTTGTTCAAGACCAGTAGCTGTTCTACCATGGCTGGACAACAAACCGATTTCTAATAAGTATATGGGTAACCTGCATACGGTAACGAATTATTGGTTGATCAGATTGCACTACCCGATCAACTATTAAGTAGTGGGAGAGAGAGGACATCAGTCTATGACAGTACTTGCAGCAGTTGATGTCCGCAGCGGGCCAGAGAAACCGATCAACATCGGCTATGAACTTGCTACCGCTTTCAACGAGACTTTTGTTGTCTTATATGTGATGCCACAGGAGGAGTACGATCAACAGCAAGGACGACCTGATGAACTTCCCAGTGAATTCCAAGAGTTTACGCTTGAGAATGCAATGGTTGTTGCAGCAAACAAAGTGGATGAGGTTCTCAATGAAGTACTTGGAAGTTACGACCATGATACAGTTGAATCAATCGGCCGTATAGGTTCCCCAGAGAAGGAAATCCTAAAAATGGTCGAAGAATTAAGCCCGCGATTCGTTGTAGTCGGTGGGCGAAAGCGGTCTCCCGTAAAAAAGGCGGTCTTTGGTAGTGTTTCACAAGAAATTATTCTTCAGGCAGAGCCACCCGTAGTAGCGCTTATGGAGGAATAAGCTCAAATTGAGGAAGTCCTATAAAATTGCCAACTCACGGGGTGCATTTGTGAGCACCTCAGCACCGGTCTCTGTGACAAGGAGGTCGTCTTCAATACGGACTCCCCCGATCCCTTCGATGTATATTCCTGGCTCGACAGTGATTACACTTCCTGGTCGTAGTGGTGCATCGTTGTTCGTAGCAAGATACGGTGGCTCGTGGCTCTCTAAACCGATTCCATGGCCCACACGGTGTGGGAAATACTCTCCATAGCCTCGGTCGATAATCACCTCGCGTGCTTTTTTATCGATTGTACCACACTCTACACCCGATTTGACCGCCTCTCGTGCTTTTCGAGCTGCATCCTTTACTGTTTGATACATCGTTGCGAACTCATCACTGAAATCTCCTACTGCGAATGTGCGTGTGATATCTGAGTAGTACCCTTGATACACAACACCGGTATCAATCATCAATGGATCTCCTTCCTCGATCACACGGTCACTCGTGTTTGCGTGCGGGTTGGCAGTTCGAGGTCCGCTTGTAACGATATCAACTCCAAAGCTCTCAGCATCAGATAGGAGTACACGCTCTCGAATTTCTCGTTGGATTTCAGCTTCGGTTACACCTGGTTCCACTGACTCTACAACTTCAGAAAGAATCCGGTCCGTAATTTCGGCAGCATTTCGAAGACTACTGATCTCTCTGTTGTCCTTCTGCATCCTTTTTGTACTGATTGCTTTCGACGCGTTTACCAGATCAGAGGGTTGGAAATACTTCTCGACCACCTCGCACTCGAGTAATCGCGTAGAATCATACTCTACCGCCAATAATCCGTCTGGCATTTGATGATCGTACCGACGCGAGAATGTAGACCGAGCAGCGCTGACCGGATTAGACGAATCATCATACGTGTCAATGCGCAGGGAGCTACCACAGTGAGTCGATAGTCTGTCTTTTTCTAACGTAGGTGCAAGGAATATAGGGTCTTCATCTCTGAAAAAGAACGCAAGTAGAGGTCGTTCGGACTTATCAAGCCGTAGACCGGTGAGGTACCGAAGTGTTGCACTTGGTGTGGACATGAACACTCCCACCTCTGGCGGGAGGGAGTTCATAACAGAAGTTATTCGCCGTCCATACACTTCGTCCATGCAGTATCCCCGTTATCACACATCATGAATTGATTGGTTTACACCCGTGCCCAATTTTCTGATAACCAATAGATCAAGCTATGAAGAATGAGAATACTTATATCCGATTGTGTTTC
>PWOI01000172.1 GCA_003557485.1 Elusimicrobiota bacterium
GAAAAAACTCCTGAAAGGTTTCCTTAAAACACCTCTGTTTTTCTCAGACTGGGGGAAGTTTACGAGTAAATCGGCAGATATGAACTTTCGGTGGGGCATAACAGAAAAGTCCTTAAATTTGAACCCGGCATAAACCTTCCCCAAATTGCAATATGGAATAAGTATATTTCTATGAAGTAATATGTTAAGGCTCTTGAGCTTATAGGGGAGACGGCGCGGATATTGCGCCCAGCCCCGGGATATACAGTAGTCTTTCTGATGTCTTTCTTAGTACGGGAAAGTTTGAAAAACGACCGGGGGGATTACAACGCCTATGTAAAAGTTGGGGAATTATATGAGCAGGCAGCTGCGTATGAAAAGACCGCTGAGAATTACAGGAAAGCTCAAATATTCAGTCCGGACCCATCAGAGGTTAATTTGAGAGTGGGATTAGGTTACAGCAGGACAGCAGAGTATAATAAAGCGGCGGATTACCTTGAAAAGGTTATAGGATATGCTCCTTGCGGAACCTTTAAAAGAACTTTTACATGCGTATTCGAGGATAGGGCAGGCGAGGAGGCCCTTACATACGTTAAAAGGTTGCTCGAAGTGGATTAATATGATTATAATGCCTATTTTATATAGCAAGGATATGTCTGTTTATGGGAAAAATTGGAAGGTCCGGAATGGCGGATGCGCTTGATAATATGATAAGACTTCACAGTACATACCAGGACATTTTTAGAATTTATATTTTAAGGATATTGTCAGTTTATTTGATAAGGTTAATCGGGTTTTCTTATATTGTCTAATTTCAGAATAAAATTTATTTTTTCCATTCTCTTTATCATAATCCTCCTGTTTTTAAAAACTGATTTCTGGGGTCCGGATGATCCCATATATTACGCCTATACGGCAAGTGTTGTAAATGACCGTGATCTAAACCCGGTAAACCATATATATGATCAGTATACGTATGTTTTTTGGGATGGTACGATAGGTATATCACCAACATATAACCTTCCTTCTCATCATAATCACGGAGGGGTGGTATTGTGGGCTCCATTTTATTTAAGCGCCGAAGCTATCAGGTTTATAGACCGGAAGGCAGGTTTGGGCATGATCCCGGAGGGTGCCGGTGATATTCTTAATAAAGTATCCCTTTCTTTTAGTACAGCGGTTTTCGGTTTTCTTGCCCTGGTGCTGAGTTTTCTGTTTGCCCGATTGTTTTTCTCTTCCGGGACTTCTCTGATAACTGTTTTTGCGGTTTTTTTCGGAACGCCTGTGAGTTATTTTACTGTTGGAGAAACTGGCAACGCAAATATTGTCGCCATGTTATTTACTGTCTTGACATTGTGGTTTTTACTTTATGCTGTTACCTCACGAAAAGAAACAGACTTTTTTCTGCTGGGTGTTTTTTTCGGGATTGCTATGGCTGTAAAAGTTGATCTATGGTTGCTGCTCTTTGTAATTGGAGGTGTTTTCTTATGGCTTTTATATCATAAGCGCACAACCTGGCTAAAGGGTGTGTTTTTTATTGCGGGAATTATTCCTCCCTTTTTGTTTAAAACTGTAAATGATTTTATAAAATACGGGCGGCTTCATATGGGTGAGTTCGGTGTGTTGAATTTAAAGGATAATTACCTGATTGAACAGCTCTTTTCAACTCATAGGGGTTTTTTGTACACCTCGCCTATTCTTTTCATATGCTTTTCAGGCATTATTATTGTGCTGCTTAAATATTTCCGGGTTTCAAGGTTATCCGCGATGCGTAGTCCCGAAAATATTATAATTCTTTTTCTTTCCTTTTATATAATTATAAAGACAGTTGTAATTTCAAACAGATTTGGTTGGAGTGGGGGCACTCTCGGTCCGCGTCCTCTGGTTTCGGATTTCCCGGTGTTTGTTCTGCTTTACGGGACGGTTTTCTCCTTTTTTAAAAGCAGGTACATTAAGGCAGGCATTATTCTGCTCTCTGGGTTTTTTATATTATGGAATTTTATGTGTAGTCTGGAATTCTTAACGGGGTATGACTTTAAATATATACCGGGTGTTCCGTCCCTGTATGAGAGGGTTGCTAACCTTTTTGTTCATTGGAGTGAGATTTCTGATAAATGCTTACCCTCGGGTGACTCTCTTAGCTTAAAATGGGCTATTCTTGCTCCATTATTTTTTCCGGTTTTATATGTTTCCTTTAAATTGCTGGATAAGACTGGAATAACAGGAAATTCGCTGCTTCAGTGTAAGCATGTTAAATTTCCTTTTTCCGGAAAAATTTTCACTATAATAACGCTGTTTCTTTTTTTAGGTTACGGAACCGTTACTGTTTTAAACGTTGTAAATAACAGGATTAATGTGTTGAGATTAAAGGAGGAAGGTTTCTTTGATCACAGGTTTTTTATTCTTAAACCCGGAGAGTATGAAAAGGCCGAGAACCTATCTACGATGGTCGAGATGATATACGTTTTTAAAAATAAAGGTGATATGGAAAGGGTTAGAAAAATAGAGCAGAATATTAAGAGTATGTACGGGCAAGAGATAATGGAGTATTACCGCTGGTATTACAAGAGGTATGAAGAAATAGTTAAAAAATATTTTTGGCCCTGCATAAAAGGAATGAATCACCTAAAAAATTAATAAGATAATGGAAGAAATAAAAAGAGTTGAAAAACCTTACATCGGAGTTTTTGGGAGCGTATAATAAATTAGGGCATTTACCGTTTCAGGGACCAGCAATAATATGATATCATATTACTTGAAGGGCTGGTTTATTGAGGAGAGTAGATGCTATGAAAAGGATATTTACAGCCAAGGAAA
>PWOI01000196.1 GCA_003557485.1 Elusimicrobiota bacterium
AACATTAAAAAAAGCGTTCTTCAGATCAGCAACTTCACATTAATTTATAAAAGTTATATAATAACGCTGTAATTTATATGAACAGAAACTTCAAAAATTTCATAATACTCCCCCTTCAGCTTCTTTTTGATGCGGTTGCCGTGTACGGGTCTTTCTATCTGGCCTATCATATCAGGTTTAAAACGGAACTTTTTCATCCCGGCGCCTGGGCTCCTCCTATGCATCATTATTTTAATGTTATACCTGCAATAATTGTTCTTTTCCTTATGTTTTTTAAATGGTCCGGACTCTATGAAACTCATAAGATAATACATAAGACTGATGAGTTTCTTGCTGTTTTTAAAGGTGTTGTTGCAGCGTTTATAATGATGACTGCTGCTACTTTCCTTTACAGGGATTTTTCTTATTCACGGCTTATGTTCGCCTATGCTTTCTTTCTTAATATCTTTCTGGTTTATCTTTCTCATCGTATAGTGAGATTTCTTGAAAAGCGAGTCTTTTTTCCGCTTGCAGAAACCCCGGCTATTATTCTGATAGGCGGGAAAAAATCAAAAAAGATGCTTTTAAAGAATATGTCTAAAATGGGCGATTACGAGGTTATATATATGGACGGGATTGATTTTGACCATATAGAGAATCTCTGCAGAGACCGTAATGTGGGAGAAATAATACTTGTCGACATAAAAGATTCAAGGGATAAGGTAATCAGGCTTCTGACTTACTGCGAGAATAACAGTATTGAGTTTAAGATGGTTCCGGATATGATAGAATTGAAGATGGGAGAGATGAGCATTGACAGTTATTTCGGAATTCCCGTGCTTCAGCTCAAGCATCCTCTTTTTGAACCTTCCAATTATTATTTTAAACGCTGTTTTGACATAGTAGTTTCTATGGCAATACTTGTTTTTTTCGCGCCTTTTCTAATGTTTATAATGGCTGCAATTTTTATTGACAGCCCCGGACCTATAATATATGCTCAGAAACGCAAGGGGTACAGGCACAGGGACTTCAGGTTTTACAAGTTCCGCTCAATGGTAGTGGATGCGGAAAAACAGCTTAGGGGGCTTTTAAAATACAACGAGCGTCCGGGAGCCGTTTTTAAAATGAAAAAAGATCCGAGGATCACTCGCGTAGGAAAGTTTATCAGAACTTTTTCCATAGACGAGATTCCGCAGTTTTTTAATGTTCTTAAAGGTGATATGTCCCTTGTGGGGCCGCGCCCCCAGATACTACGGGAGACCAGGTTCTATGATGAGGAGGCTAAGAGGCGCCTCAGTATACTGCCGGGAATAACGGGGCTCTGGCAGGTTTCCGGGCGCAGCGACCTTTCATACGATGAAATGATAAAATTGGACCTGTATTACCTGGAAAACTGGACTCCGGGTTTTGACATTAAAATTTTGCTTAAGACTATACCTGTTGTGGTATCAAGAAGAGGAGCCTGCTGATTAAAAGAAAAAAATGTGATAGTATTTTGAATTGTCATAATTTGAATGTTTAAGATCAAAGTATAGAAAAGAAAGCAAAGGCGGTATTTGACTGCCGGGGAGTCACACTGGAACTGGAGGGCAATGCCTATGTCGAAAGACTTTAAGAATAAGGCGGATGAGCCGCGCCACATATTTGGCTGCGGTACTTTAAGCCGTATTGAAGATATTATTAAAGGGTTTTCGCCTGCAAGGATAATGATAGTAACGGACAAAAATGCCTATTCCAAGACCGGGCTTCAGGCTCGTATGGAAAAAGTACTCAAATCGTATGAAAGCATATGTTTTTCTGAAGTAAGCCCCAATCCGGATCCGGAGAGTCTTTTGAAAGGTTCGCAAACAGTTGGAAATTTCAAGCCCGATATGATAATAGCCCTTGGCGGCGGAAGCGTAATGGATACCGCCAAACTTATATCCGTTCTGCCGGCGGACAGGGAAAGGATGCTGGGAATAATCAGGGGAGAGGAAGAAGTTCCCGAAAGACAGTCTTCTCTTATACTTGTACCTACTACGGCTGGCACCGGAAGCGAATGCACCCATTTTGCGGTAGTTTATGACGGCAATAAAAAATATTCTGTTGCTTCCTGGACGCTCCTGCCCGATAAATCCATTACAGATCCGGAACTTACAGCGGCGCTTCCGGAAAAGGCAGCCGCGGTAAGCGCTTTTGACGCCTTCTGCCAAGCGGTGGAGTCCTACTGGGCTGTAGGTTCAACCTTCGAAAGCAGACAGTATTCTGCCCAGGGCATAAAACTTTTCAATGAGAGTTTTCTTTCGTTTGTAAAAAAACGTGACAGGCATAGCTGTGAAAATATGATGAGGGCGGCTCATCTGGGGGGTATGGCTATAAATATAACGAAAACCACGGCTCCGCATGCTCTTTCATATGCCCTTACAATGAATTATTCAATTCCACACGGTTATGCGGTTATTCTTACTCTTCCCGAATTCTTTGTTTTTAATGCAAATGCGCCGGAGAGCTTATTAAATGAAGGTGTTCCTTTTGGAGAACATAAAAAAAGAATGAAAGAGCTCTGCCAGCTTATGGAATCGGATTCTCCCGACTCTGCTGCCGCCAGGATAAGACAAGCAGTTGAAAGCGTCGGCTTTGCCGTAAAGCTTTCAGAGGCGGGAATAAAGAATAGGGATGACATTGAGAAAATAGCTTCCGGGGTTAATCTTGAACGGCTTGAAAACAATCCGGTAAGGATAACTAAAAAGCAGATTGAAGAAATGCTTGCCCGGATATGGTAAAAGCCCCTCCTAAACTAACTAAATTACTGAAAACAATTATCACTGCTGGTCTTGTAGTTTTTATATTAAAAAAAATAGGACTCACAAATATAATAGAAGTATTTGCATTAACAGGGTGGCGAATTTTTCTTGTTGGTTTTTTATTTTATGTAATCGCTTCATTGTTTAATACAATTCTCTTAAAAAAATTAGTGTTATGGTCTTCCGGTAAAAAAATAAATATGATGAGTGTGTTTCTGGATGCTTCCAGATCTTCTGCTTTTGCTTCTCTTACACCTTCAGGAGCAGGGCACTTATTACTGATAAATCTTCTGATTTCGCGCGGCCTTGATAAAGGATCCGCCGCGGCAATCTTTTTTTCTTATAAAGTTTTAAACTATGCAGTAGTCTTTTTTCTTGCTTTTATGGGAACTGTTTTCATTATGAAGGACTTGGTGTATAGTGTGACTATAATGACTATGCTGATAATTCTGTCAATAATAATGCTGTTGCTTTTATATGAAAAGCCCAAAGGTATATTTAAAAAACTTGTAAGTGAAAAAATAAGAAATAAATTCTCCGGTTTTTCAAGTTCGATTAAGTCTGTTTTTAAAGATGGCTATTGGAAAATTTGCATTGCTATATCTTTAAAGTTTTTATGTGTTTTGTTTTTGAGCTCAGTAGTATTTTTGATTATGAAGTCTCGTGGAATTTCTGTTTTTTTTATTGAGATTCTTCTTCTTATGAATATAGCGGAGTTAATTAGCAGGGTTCCCTTAACTATGGGAGGGTTTGGAGTTAGAGAGGGAAGCGCGGTTTTTCTTTTTTCAACTATAGGAATTGCTGCTGATGTTACGGTGGCTGCATATCTTTTTTATTATGTCATTATGTATTCTTCAATAGCCCTATCTCTTATTTTTCTTACCAGAAGATATGGTACATAAAAATAAATGTATGAAAATATTAGGACATGAATTACAAATAATCATTATAGATAGAAAATAAATTATGAAGTGTAATATATATGAAATAGGTGGTTATTTAATATGATAAAAATTACAGATAGTGAAAAAACAGGGTTAAATACAGATACTTTTAATTATGTTAAAGGAAGAAAAGGAATTGCACAAGTAGTCCTGCCTGTAACGCGGTTTTTAAGAGCTGTTAACGCTGAAAAGTATATTGAACCCGGAAATCGAATTCTCGATATAGGGTGTGGAGATGGGTATTTCCTGCTGAGGTCAAAATGTAAAGAAAGATATGGTATCGATAAAATATTAGGAGATAAAATGATTATGCCGCTTGGCTTTCCTGATAATTATTTTAATTATGTAACAATGCTTGCTGTAATAGAGCATATAGAAGAACCAGAGCCGTTGCTGAAAGATATATATAGGATGCTAAAGCCTGGCGGCAAATTAATAATTACAACGCCCGTAAAGAATGCAGAACTATTTATACGTTTGTATGTTAAGAATATTTCCAAAGAGCATCATTTATATTATAATACAAAAAAGATAAAAAATCTTATGGGGGATTATTTTTACTTATCGGGAAAGCACAGGTTTCTTTTTGGGTTAAATCAGGTGTTCTGTTTCGGAAAAAAAGATAATTAAACGATATGGAAAAGAAAAAAGAAAATATAACAAAAACCGGGATATACGGTGTTGCTGTTCCAATAATTCTGCTGATTGCAGCGGCCTGGATTTTTATAGTAAGTGCGTCTTTTATGTATGGTCGCCATATAAATTGGGGCCTTTCCTATCTTTTAGAATTACAGGGCGAATTTGAACTTGTTCGTTTTTTAGGTCTTTGCTTGCGGTACTTAATTTCTATTGTTTTTTTCACAGGTACTATTATTGGGACTCATTTCATAGGAGATAAAATTCTAGCTCTATTTAAACTGGAGTTCAAATCTGTTCATGGCAGAGCTATTATATCAATCGGCTTGGGTACCGGAGTGCTTTCCCTTTTAATGTTTGCCTTTGCTCTTGCCGGACTTTTGTACTCGGCATTAATCTATTCCCTATGGGCATTGGGAGTGTTTTTCGGTTTCAAAAATATTAAAAAAGTAAATATGTCGCTATCGTTGAATATAAAAGAGTATTCCGGCTGGGAAAAAGTCTGTTTAATTATGATTGCCGGAATATTTCTTTTTAATCTCATTATGGCTTTTACCCCTGAAATTTTTTATGATTCCCTTAATTATCATCTGGGTGTACCTAATATATACTTACAGGCCGGACATTATGTGGAACTGCCGTTTAAGTTTCATTCCAGCTTTCCGCTTATACCACAGATGTCTTTTCTTTTCATGATAATGATAGATTCTACCGCTGGAGCCAAGCTTTTGAACATGGCTTTTACTTTTTTAACGGCGGCGGCGGTTTATGTTTTTTCCCGGGACAGAGTGGGAGCGCCTAAAGCAGGACTTTATGCGGCGGTGATTTATTTGTTTGTTCCCAATGTTCTTTTTCGCACGTGGACCGCAACCACGGATACTATGCTTACATTTTTTACTTTTCTTTCATTGTGGGCGCTTATAAACTTTTTTATTGAAAAGAATAATAAATGGATTATTCTTTCAGCTATTTTCGGCGGTTTTTTTATGGGGTCAAAACTTACTGGCGCCTTTGCTGTTGTCGGAATATGCGCTCTTATCCTAATAGCAAGCCGCAAATCTTTTAAAAAAGCCTTTAAACGCCTGATTTTATGGGGAGGAGTAACACTTTTAGTTTTTATGCCCTGGCTTGCAAGAAATTTCATTGAGACCGGCAATCCCTTTCATCCTTTTTTCAGTACAAGGCTTTCTACTAAATACCCGTACGATATGCTTGACCAAAGTAGTAGTCTTGAATCGGGGATGAGCGAATTCACAGAAACTGAACGGTTTAAAAGTCTTTTATTTTTACCATGGACACTTTCAACGCAGGGGGGTAGGCCTGGAGGGTCATATGCATCTGCAGACTATTACATGCCCGGCGCCCTGTTTCTTATTTTTATTCCTATACTTATTGTTTTTAAAGGGGATCCGAAAAGGAAAAAAATACTTGCTTATCTGGGGCTTTTTTCGGTGTTTACTTTTATTGTTTGGGCAATTCAGGACGAGAAGGTTAAATACTTCGCTTTGGCATTTCCTGCACTTTCAATTCTTGCCGGTATTGGTATCCAGCGCATGTCTCTCTCCGGTGCTTTAGGAAAAGTACTTGCTTTAGGGACCCTTATTTTTCACCTTACGGTTAATTTTCTTTTTATGGCTACAATGGCGCATGCTCTCTATATGCCCGCTTCACTGACAACCGGAGCTTTGTCAAGAGATGAATTCCTTTCTCAGACGCGGACAATGTATCCGGCACCTTCTTTTAGCGTGTTTGAATATGTGCATGATAATCTACCGGAGGACATAAATATAATTGTAAGCGGTGATGCTAAAACTTACCATTTAGACAGGCCTCATATTTCTTTTGCCCCGTCACAGATTTCTCCGCTGTTGGTTTATATTAATGAGGAGGGGGTTGAAAATGCCCGGGATATATATCACCTGATTAATGAGGATGAATTTACGCATTTGATATATAATGCCCCCGAAGCTCTACGGACAGCCGGCTATGGCTATATGGATTTGAACCGGGAAGAAGTCACTATTTTAGAGGAATTTTTTAATAGGCATCTCAATCTGCTTTATACTGATAACGGTGTTTTTCTTTATGAAATAGTTGAGTTTTCCGAAGAATCTGTTGAAAACCCTTTTCTTCAGGTATTTGTTATATACCATCAAAATGCTGCGTCAAATCTTATTGAACGCGCATTGTCCGAAGGAAGAATGAAAAGGCGCCGGCAATTGCTTGAGAATTCACTTGAAAGGTCTTATAAAATAATTGATTCAGGATTAAAGGTGGCCCGGGCGTATTATTATGCTTCTTATGCTAATTACCTGCTGGGAAAAACAGACAGGGCCATAGAATATGCACGGGATGCGGTTATGGTTGACCCGGGATATGAGGGCTATCATGAACAGTTAATGGAAAGAGAACGAAACCGGCGCTGATGATAAAAACTGTAGTTAAGAATTTTTTTGGGATCAGGCAACTGCCTTCTTTTGTGACATATTTTCCTACCTGGAGATGTAACTCGCGATGTATTATGTGTGATATATGGAAAAAAAAAGCGGGTTATGAACTTTCAATAGGTGAAATAGAAAACATATTCAGCCAGCTCAAAAAACTAAGTGTTGTAAGAATTTCCGGGGGCGAGCCGTTTATGAGGGACGACATACATAATATAGTTAATACTATAGATGAGGTGTCTTCCCCAAAAATATTACATATAACCACCAATGGCCTGATGCCGGACAGGATTGTTGATGCAGTTAAAAATATGCATCCGGCAAAAAGACTTCATATTAAAATATCCGTAGATAGTATTGGCAAATCAAATGACCGTATAAGGGGGGTTCCCGGCGCCTACGAAAAATCTCTTGAAACTGTAATGAAGCTTTCTGATCTGCGAAAGGAAAAAGGTTTCTATCTGGGTGTGAATCAAACTGTTGTTGATAAAGAAAGTATGGACGCTTATTTTAAGCTCAGTAAAATTATCGCAGAATATGATGTGATGATTCATCCCGTATTTGCATATTCAAACGATACAGCACTTTACTCTTCTGAGAATAAAAGCTGTCTGCCGGGTTTCGAAACATTTGGGAACTTTTCAAAACAGGAAATAGAAAAATTTATCAAGAAACTTATAAAAAGAACAGGAGGATTCACGAGCTTTAAAGAGAGAATTATAAAAAAATACTATCTGAAGGGATTATATAACAGAGTAATGAAGAATAAGAAAAAACCGAATCCTCCCTGCCTTGCACTGAAAAGCCATCTGCGAATTCTTCCGAATGGAGATGTTCCTGTCTGCCTTTATAATTCTTCGGTAATAGGTAATTTAAGAGAACAAAAATTAAAAGATTTATGGTATGCAGAAAGGGCTGAAAAGATGAGAAAGTGGGTTGGGGAGTGCCCTGGTTGCTGGGCGGGCTGCGAAACTATTGTCAGCGCAGTTTATTCGGGAGATATAATAAAGGGGCTGTAATTGTATAATTTTCTTATTTTTATTATCATAAAACAACCATGGATAAGAATATATCAGTAGTAATACCGGCGTATAACGAGGAGAAAACCATATCGAAGGTTATATCAGATATAAAAGCTCTGCTTGGTCAGTACGGATTTGAATCGGAGATCGTTGTTGTAGATGACGGGAGTACAGATGATACCTCCCGGATAATAAAAAAGCTTGACGTTGTAATAGTTACCATAAGTCCAAACAGAGGTTACGGCCGGGCAATAAAAAGGGGGATAGAAAAGGCCAGATACGAGATGGTTATGATTACTGACGGTGACGGGACTTATACTACCGAAAGTATGAAGGAGCTTCTTGAAAGCCGTTTAGATTACGATATGCTTGTAGGGGCAAGGCGAAACATAGACCCGTCTCTCATAAAAAAACCCGCAAAGTGGTTTGTAAATAAGCTGGCAGGTTATATTACCGGGGTTAAGATTCCCGACCTAAATTCAGGTCTGAGAATTTTTAAAAGAGAGAAGGCAGTAAGGTTTTTTAAATTGCTTCCCGATGGTTTTTCGCTTACCTCTACCCTCACAATTGCAATGCTTAATGACGGAGACAAAGTCCAGTATGCCGAGATTGAATACAGAAAAAGAAAAACAAAATCCAAGTTTCACCCCATATCAGATACCATTAACCTGATTTCCTTTATCTTTCAGACAACAATCTATTTCAATCCCTTAAAGGTTTTTGTTCCCTTAAGTATTGTTTTGTTTATATTCGGCATAAGCGCCTTGCTGTACAGGATCTTTTACGGGGGCTTCGGAGTGGTAAGTGTAATTTTCTTCCTCGCTGCTCTTCAAATTTTGTCTATAGGGCTTATTGCTGATTTAATAGGAAAACAACTCAAATAAAAATATAACTTTTTATTTGATTTGCTTGTTTTAAAATAATAGAATATATCCTGTGTTAATAATATAAAAACATGAATCCTATAGTAATAAAAGTTACTCTTTTAGTCATAATGGTTGTTGTCCTTGTCCTCCTTTTGCTTTCGGGGAGGAAAAGGCTTTCCGCAATGGAAAAAAAGATTCAGAACGGTGAATTCCCTTCTGATGAAGCGGAGCTTAAGGAGTACGAGCGTGTAATTACGCGATTGACAGATCCTCGTCTGCGTTCCCAAACGGTTCGGATTCTTTTTGATTACTGCCGCAAAAAACACGCCGGCCGTATTGCAATTATTGAGAAAGCCCTTCATTACGGGGAGATGATAAGAAAAGATTTTTCTGATATGGAGTTCTATGAGGACTCTATGTTTGAACTCGGGAATATTTATTTTTTCGATAGGTATGATTTTGAAAAGGCGCTTGAAATTTTCAGTGAACTTATGAAAAAGAAACCGTATTCCAGGTGGAAGGCAGTATGTGATATGCGAATTAAGCTTATAGATATAA
Organism: Elusimicrobiota bacterium; assembly: GCA_003557485.1. GTDB lineage: Bacteria > CG03 > SLGR01 > SLGR01 > PWQF01 > PWMP01. Next base: position 9,233 of record PWOI01000196.1, read on the forward strand.
ATATTTCAAATGAAGAGGCCCTTAAGCTTTATGTAACCGCGGAGAAATATTTTGAAAACTCCAGGTTTGCAGATGCCGAATCATATCTTCATAAGATAATAGATGAATACCCCGGCAGTGACCTTGCCGGAGCTTCACTGTTTTTCCTTGGAGACATTTATTACTACAAGCACGAGGATATAGATAAGGCTTTTTCATATTACAGCCGTCTTTATAAAGAGATTCCCGGACACCGCAGCGCTGAAAAGGCTGTTTACAAGGCAGGTGAGATACTGAGAAAAAAAGAGAAGTGGGACGATGCGATAGAACTCTACAGGAAATTCAGCACAGAATTTACAGATAGTCCATACCGGGACGATGCTTATTTTTATATAGGTGAATGTTATCAGAACATGGACCAGCCCAGGGATGCAAAAAATGCCTATTCTCTTATCCTGGGAGATTATCCCGATAGCAAGTGGACCGATGTTATATACCACAGGGTGCAGGAACTTAATAAAATAATAGAAGAACGGTGATGCTTTTTCCGCTTGCCCTGATATCGGTTCTTTCGGGAACGGTTTTAACTTATGCAGTTAAGCAGCTTGCCGTGAAAAAAGGCTTTGTTGACACACCTTCGGGAGACCTGAAAGAACATGCAGATCCGGTTCCTTATGCCGGTACTGCCATTTTCCTTACTTTTATGCTGGTACTCATAGGTGTCCGCTTATTTACATCATACCCTACAGGAACTCTGCGTCAGCTTCGGGGTATCGTCTTCGGTGGAAGTTTTGTATTTGTTCTCGGGATTATTGATGATATATATGAACTTTCCTACGGTATTAAATTTCTCGGGCAGGCCGCTGCTGCCGGGATACTAATATATTACGGAATAAGCATAAGGATATTCCCTTCGGAAATTCTAAATGTCGCCTTCAGCGTGCTATGGGTTGTTCTGATAGTGAATTCTCTAAATATTATTGATGTGATGGATGGCCTTGCGCCCGGTATAGCAGCTATAGCGGCTCTGGGGTTTTTTACCGTTACCCTGCCGGGAGAACTGGTCTATGTTAATATAGGAGCAATAGTTCTTTTCGGAGCTTTGCTGGGGTTCTGGTTTTTCAACCGTCCTCCCGCTAAAGTCTTTATGGGAGATGCAGGGAGTCTTTTTACAGGCTTCATACTGGCAGCGATTTCAATGGGTGCCGAGTACAGCGGAGCCAATCTCCTGGGGCTTTTTGCTCCCGTTTTTATACTTATGATCCCGATTTACGATACGCTGCTTGTAATATATTTCCGCTACAGGTCGGGAAGGCCTGTATTCAAGGGTTCTAAAGATCATTTTGCCATAAGGCTTTCTTCGGCGGGCCTTTCAGACCTGACCATAGACCTTATTGGTTATATAGCTGCTTTTATTTTTGCAGGAGCGGCCATTATTGTTACCCGGGCTTCTGCCGGAATATCTTTTCTTGTAATATCCGCTGTCTTTTTTATAGCTGTCGCCGGCAGCGCCGTACTGAGCGGATTTGACCCACACCGTAAAAGATGAAAGTTGCGGTAATAGGGGCAGGCCTTACCGGGCTTTCTGCTGCTGCGGCTCTCAGGGGAAAAGCAGAGGTGGAGGTATTTGAAGAGAACCGGGTGCCCGGAGGGCTCTGCGCCACTGTGGAGAAAGACGGCTACCGTTTTGATTATACCGGGCATTTTCTTCACTTCAGAAACCAATCCGTAAAAAAGAGGGTCCAGAGTCTCTTTGACGGAGAGAGCCTTCTCTGCAGGGAAAGGAAATCCGGGATATATTTTAAAGGGAAGTTTGTTCCCTATCCTTTCCAGAGCCATATTCATTACCTTCCCGAAAAAGAAAGGCAAGAATGCCTTACCGGTTTTTTGAAGGCGCTGCGCGGCGGCGATGCGGAAGAGTCCGGAAGTTTTTATGACTGGATGGTTTCCCGGTTCGGCGGGGGAGTCACTAAACATTTTATGCTGCCCTACAACCGCAAATTATGGACGGTTCATCCTTCAGAGATGACTACATCCTGGATGGGGCGTTTTGTCCCCCGGCCTGATCCGGAAGATTTTATAGCCGGGGCTCTTACCCGGGGAAAAGAAAAAGAGGGCTATAATGCCGTATATTACTATCCTCGCGCGGGCATAGGCGCACTGGCGGAGAAACTGGGAGAGGAAACGGGGGGGATAAAATATGGATGCAGGGTTGAGAAGGTCTTGCCGGACGAGAAAGTTCTTCTGGCCGGAGAAAGAAGATACAGCTACGATGTTCTTATAAATACCTCTCCACTTAAAAGTTTTGCCTTTGATCTTGTTTCCGGCCCGGATCTGAAAGAAGACGCATCCCTGCTGAAGCACAGCAGCCTGCTTAATATAAACCTGGGTTGGAAAGGGGATACAGGGCCTGCTGTCCCCGAAGGAACTCACTGGCTATATTTTCCTTCTGAAGAATATGATTTTTACCGGGTAGGGTTTCCTTCTAATATATCTGATTCTGTCGCTCCGCCTGGATGCAGCAGCTGCTACGTTGAGATATCCTGTCCTCCTTCTGCCCTCAAGGAGCTTGCCGGCAGCAGAGAGATTGTTGAAAAAACTGTTAAAAAGCTTCAAGAGGCGGGCATTATCCCGGCTTCGGCTGAAATTGAAACAGAAGTGGTCCTTCCTATAGAGTACTCTTATGTTATATATGACAGGGAAAGAGACGGCGCTGTAAAGAGAATTTTAGATTGCCTGGAGAGAAAATCTGTTTTAAGCGGCGGCAGATACGGCAGATGGGAATACTCCACTATGGAGGAAGCCATTGAAACCGGAGTGGAACTGGCGGGAAAATGCCTGGCAAAATAGTTCATATAATAACAAGGCTTGAACTAGGGGGCGCTCAGCAGAATACTCTCTATACTCTGGAAAATCTGCAGAAGGGCGTTTTGGGTTTTCTCGTTGCCGGCAGGGGAGGATACCTTGACACGCCGGCGAAAAAATCAGGAAGGTATTCCGTTACATTCTGTCCGTTTCTTGTAAGAAGAGTATTTCCTTTAGCTGATATTCTTGCTTTTTTCTGGATTTATTTCTATTTGCTTGGCCTTAAACCGGATATTGTACATACTCATTCCTCAAAGGCGGGTATACTGGGCAGGTGGGCCGCATATTTTGCCCGCGTTCCTGTCATTATACATACATTTCACGGTTTCGGGTTTACTCCGCTTCAGAGGACTTATGTGAAGATTTTTTTTGTTTTTCTTGAGAGGATTACAGCACCTGTTTCTGATATTCTTATCACCGTTGCCCGGGATAACATTCGCAAGGCTCTTTCCGAAAAGATAGGTAAAAAGAACCAATATGCTGTTGTCCGCAGCGGCATTAATATTAAAAAATTTGAAAAACCGGAAGAATTTGCTAATATCAGAAACAATCTGGGAATCAATTCCGCTGAAAAAGTAGTCGGAAATATTTCCTGTTTCAAACCGCAGAAGGGACTTGAGATTTTTGTAAAGGCCTGCGCTGAACTTGACAGGAAAGGAGAATACAGGTTTCTCCTGGCAGGTGACGGAATTCTGCGGGACAGAATCGAAAATTTAATATGTGATCTGGGGCTTGAAAGAAAGTTTATACTTACCGGTTGGGTTGACGGCGCGGAAAAAGTCCTGCCCGCTATGGATGTTATGCTCCATACTGCTTATTTCGAAGGTCTGCCGCGGGTTTTCCCTGAAGCAATGGCTGGCGGTGTACCGGTTGTCGCTACGGAAGTCGACGGGGCAAGCGATATAATTATTGACGGTATAAACGGGTTTCTTGCTCCGCCCGGAGATTACAGGGTTCTTGCGGAAAAAGCCTATAAGCTTCTTGAAGACGATGATCTTAGAAAAAGTATAGCCGCAGAAGCGCGCCGGCGCCTGAAAGACGAGTTTGATATAGGAAGAATGTCAGAAAAGCTTAATGATTTATATAATGCAGAACTTAATAAAATGGAGAAAAGAAAATGAACGATAAAGAAAATAAAAAAGAAATGAACCTGTTCAGGGAAATATTTCCCTATTCACAGGTTCCTTATATTACATTTGAGGATGAGTTGGCAGCTATGGATATGCCCGGAGAGATTTGGATTACCGATACAACTTTCAGGGACGGACAGCAGGCAAGGGCCCCGTATACCGTTAAGCAGATAGTCGATCTCTTTACTTTCATGCACCGTCTTGGCGGGGAAAAAGGGCTCATAAGGTTTAGTGAGTTTTTTCTTTACAGTAACAAGGACCGCGAGGCGGTCCGCAGGTGTCAGGAAAAAGGTTTTGAGTTTCCTAAGATAACAGGTTGGATAAGAGCTGTTGAACAGGATTTTCAACTGGTAAAAAAGATGGGGCTTAAGGAAACGGGAATCCTTACTTCTGCTTCCGATTACCATATTTTACTGAAGCTTAAAACTGATAGGAAAACTGCAATGGATAAATACCTCAGGGTTGTGGATGCTGCACTCGAAAACGAAATAATCCCCCGCTGCCACCTTGAGGATATAACCCGGGCCGATTTTTACGGGTTTGTCATTCCGTTTGTAAGAAAACTGATGGAACGTTCCAGACAGAGCGGGCTGCCCGTAAAGGTCAGGGCCTGTGATACACTCGGTTACGGTGTGCCTCATCCGCAGGCAACGCTTCCGCGTTCGGTTCCTAAAATTATTGAGAAGCTTAGAAAAGAAGGAGGCGTACCTTCGGAACATCTTGAATGGCACGGTCATAACGACTTCCATAAGGTAGTTGTATGCGGATTCTGCGCCTGGCTTTACGGAGCTTCCGGCGTTAACGGAACTCTTCTGGGATACGGTGAAAGAACCGGTAACCCGCCAATAGAGGCGCTGGTTGTTGACTATATGAGCCTTATGAAGACTTCAGATGGGCTCAATCCAAAAGTAATAACTGAAATGGCTGACTATTTCCGTGAAGAACTTGACGAGGAGATACCTCCTTCCTTTCCTTTTGTCGGAAGCGAATTTAATACGACCAGGGCGGGGATTCACGCTGACGGGCTGATAAAGAACGAGGAGATATACAATATATTTGATACTGCGGCGATACTTGACCGTCCTATGAATGTTGCCATCTCCGATAAGTCAGGAACAGCCGGAATAGCTTTCTGGATAAATAATTTTATGGAGCTCAAAGACGACGAGAGAATAGATAAAAGCGATGAAAGAGTCGGAAAGATATATGAATTGATTCTAAAAAAGTACAAGGAAGGGAGAACGACGGCAATGGCAAACGAGGAAATGGAACACCTTACAAAGGAATATTTTCCCGATTATTTTGCCTCGGAGTTCGAGCATCTCAAAAAGAAAGCGGCCCGCCTTGCCGAGCACCTGGTTGAGGACCTCTCTGAAAATGATGAAATCCGGAGTATGGATACTGAGAGGATGGAAAAGGCTATGGAAGAAATCCGCAAGGAGCATAATTTCATCCAGTTTGTCTATATAGTAGACCGCAAAGGTGTCAAGGTGACCAGGAATATCATAAATCCCAGGTATAAGAGTGAATATGAGAAGAAAGACGTAGGTGTCATTTATTCTGATCGCCAGTGGTTTAACCAGGCTATTGAAAGCGGTATGCCTTTTGTCTCTGATTTCTATATCTCAAAAATGACGGGGCGGCTCTGCATAACTGTTTCGGCTCCAGTCAGGGATGAGTCAGACCGTATACTGGGCGTAGCCGGTATAGATATAAGTTTTGAGGACCTTGTAAAGCTATGAAGGTTGCAGTAATAGGGGCAGGTGCGGTAGGCGGGCAGCTGGCCTTTGTGCTGGCTCTTAAGAGGTACCGGCAGATTGCGCTTATAGATACTGCCGAAGGAGTTGCCCGGGGCAAGGCTATGGATATAATGCAGTCCCAGCCCGTATGGGGTTTTCCCGGAACCGTTGAGGGTTCAGAAGATTACGCTATTATGGAAGGGTCGTCGGCAGTGGTAATAACAGCCGGATCCCCGCGAAAACCGGGAATGACCAGGGAAGACCTCTTTAATATAAATTATTCAATAATTGACAGAGTATGCTCAAATATTAAACAATACGCTCCCGGCGCCATAGTTATAGTTATTACAAATCCCCTGGACATAATGACTTATGCAGCCTGGAAGGCTACGGGATTTAATTCTTCGAGAGTGATGGGGATGGGGGGTATGCTTGACAGCGCCAGGTACCGCTACTTTATAGCGGAAGCTGCCGGATGCGCGCCGGATGAAGCCGAGGGAGTGGTTATAGGCCCTCACGGTGAATCAATGATACCTCTTGACGGGGCACGCGCTGCCGGAAAGTCCCTGGAGGAAATTGTGGGAGAAAAAGCTTCTCTCAGGGTAAAGGAAAAGACCGCGGCCGGGGGAAAAGAAATAGTTTCTCTTCTTAAAAGCGGCAGCGCGCATTTCGCTCCGGCTGCTGCTGCCGCGGAAATGCTGGATGCCGTATTCAATGATACCGGCCGCGTGATGCCGGCATGCGTTCTGGCATCGGGACTTTGGGACCTGCCGGAGGTATATATAGGGCTTGAAGCAAAAATTGGCAGGGAAGGGGTAAAAAAACTGGTTAAAAGCGATATTTCCGAAGGCGACCTGAAGCTTTTAAAGGAAGCTGCGGATAAGCTTTGCAAAAGGCTGGAGGAAATCGGAATTTCGGATTCGGACGGTAAAAAATGAAACAGACTCTTACGGAAAAAATAATATCAAACCATGCCGGCAGGAAAGTTAAAGCCGGAGATATAGTGTTTGCTGATGTTGACAGGGCTTTTGTCCAGGACGGTACGGGGCCGTTGACTGTCAAGGTCATAAAAGAGATGGGGAAGGGGCTTAACCGCCCGGAGAGAAAGTATTTCTTTCTTGACCATGCGTCGCCTTCTTCAAAATCGGAGCTTTCAGACGCGCATAAGGTGCTCAGGGATTTTACTTCTTCAACGGGCGCGGTTCTTTCCGATGTGGGCAAAGGAATATGCCACCAGATTGTGGCCGAGCAGTACGCCCTGCCCGGAGAACTCATAGTAGGCGCGGATTCACATACTTGTACCGCTGGAGGAATCGGGGCCTTTGCTTCAGGGTTCGGATCTACGGATATAGCGTTTGCAATGGCTACGGGAAAACTCTGGCTCAAGGTGCCGCCGTCTATAAAAGTTACCCTTACCGGAAAGCTTCCCGAAAGAGTTTCGGCAAAAGACCTCATACTGACTCTCATAGGCCGAATATCTGCTTCGGGAGCCACTTACAGGGCTCTTGAGTTTACGGGAGAAGGGGTTGAAAATCTTTCTGTTGAAAGCAGGCTGACAGTCTGTAATATGGTCATAGAGGCCGGCGCCAAAAACGGGGTGATGCCCGCTGATGACAGGGTCTCCGAATATATTGAGCGTGAGAGGGGATGCAAGGTTGATTTCGAAAGGCTCAGGGCTGACGAAGAGGCTGAATATGAGAGCGAAATTACTATTGATCTGGATAACCTGGAGCCGGTAGCCGCAGCTCCCCACTCTGTTGACAATATTAAAAAACTGGATGATCTTGAAAAGGAGAATATAAAAGTTGACCAGGTCTTTATCGGGACCTGTACGGGAGGACGTATTGAGGACCTTGAGGCAGCTGCAAGGATTCTTGAAGGAAAGAAAATAAATCCTTCAGTACGCTTTGCGGTATGTCCGGCGTCAGAGAAAGTTTTTATGGATGCACTGGAGAAAGGGCTCATAAGGATTTTTACCGAAAGCGGTGGTTTCATAGTGACTCCGGGATGCGGCCCCTGCGTTGGCATACAGGGAGGCGTTATGGGTAAAGGCGAAGTTTGCCTTTCAACAGCCAATAGGAATTTTAAAGGAAGGATGGGATGCCCGGAAAGTGACATTTACCTTGCTTCGCCCCAGGCGGCAGCCGCTTCCGCGCTTGAAGGAAAAATTGTTTCACCTTTAAATGCCGGGTAATTAAAAAAATAGTATCGGAGTAGTAAAGTGAAAAAGCAGTTAAAAGGAAAAGTACATAAGTTCGGGAATAATATTTCAACGGACCTTATATGTCCCGGGAAATATTTTCACCTCAGATCGGATATAAAGAAGCTTGCCGGACACACGCTGGAGGATGCGGATCCGGAATTTATCAAGAAGGTTCAGCCGGGCGATTTTGTTGTTGCCGGTGAAAATTTCGGGTGCGGGTCATCGCGTGAACATGCGCCGCTAATAATAAAAGAGAGCGGTGTCGGCGCGGTGCTTGCCGGAAGTTTTGCAAGAATTTTTTTCAGGAATGCCGTTAATATCGGCCTTCCTGTAATGGAGCTTGATACTTCCGGTATGGAGAGCGGCGATGAACTTCTTATAGACGCCGAGAGCGGTAAAGTCAAAAACCTGAGCAAAAACACAGAATTGACAGCCACCCCTCTGACAGGAGTTATGAAGGATATCCTTGAGGCAGGCGGCCTTAAGGAGTATGTGAGAAAGGGGCTGTAAGTTGGGCAGACACAATATTACGCTTATACCGGGTGACGGGACCGGTCCGGAAGTTTCCGCAGCCGCTCGTAAGTGCGTTGATGCTTGCGGTGTGGATATAAACTGGGAAATTGCCGAAGCCGGAGCTGATGTGATGGATAAGTTCGGTACCCCGCTTCCGGAAGGGGTTATAGAATCCATAAGGAAAAACAGGGTTGCGATTAAAGGCCCGATTACTACTCCGGTAGGGACAGGGTTCAGGAGCGTCAATGTGGCCATACGGAAAAAACTTGACCTCTACGCCTGTGTGCGCCCATGTAAGTATTATCCCGGGGTGAGAGCTCCTTACGAAGACGTAGACCTTGTGGTCGTTAGGGAAAATACCGAGGACCTATATGCCGGGATAGAGTTTGAGAAAGACTCCCGGTCCGCATCGGATTTTAAAGAATTTCTGAAGGAAAGAGATATAACCGTCAGGGATGATTCCGGATTCAGCATAAAACCAATATCGGTTGAAGGGTCCAGGAGAATAGTTGATTATGCTTTCAGGCATGCCGAGAAATACGGCAGGAAAAAAGTTACCGCAGTACATAAAGCAAATATAATGAAACATACAGACGGGCTTTTCCTGGAGGTTGCCAGGGATGTTGCCAAAAATTATGGTGATATTGAGTTTGAAGACAGGATAGTTGATAATATGGCTATGCAGCTGGTACAGAAGCCTCACCTTTATGACGTGATTGTTCTTCCCAATCTTTACGGTGACATAATATCCGACCTTGGCGCGGCGCTGGTCGGGGGGTTGGGCCTGGCTCCGGGAGCCAATGTAGGTGAGGACTGCGCAGTTTTTGAACCGACCCACGGTTCGGCTCCTAAATACAGGGGTATGGATAAGGTCAATCCTACGGCAACCATACTTTCAGCGGTTATGATGCTGCGTTATATCGGTGAGTCGGATGCTGCCGAAAGGCTGGAAAACGCGATTGCGGAGGTAATAAAAGAAGGAAAAGATGTTACCTACGACCTTAAGGCGGACAGGGAAGACCCGGATTCTGCCGGCACAAGCCGTATGGCCGACGCCATATGTGAAAAGCTAAATGAATGAAGAAACTTTCTCAGGAAAACTTTCGGAAGAGATAATAAATTCAACAAGAGTTGTTCCCGGGTCATTAAAAGACGCGATTGAAAAGGCAGCCGCAGAAGCGGAAGGCCTTGAAAAAAAGGTTCTTGAAAAGATAGTCGAAAACTGCCGTATAGCTTCCGCTTCACGGGTACCGGTATGCCAGGATACCGGTGTTTTTGAGATATGGCTCAATATCGGTAAAGACGCCTCCGTGAAAGGTATAGATTTCAGCCGCGCGGTTTCCGCGGCCCTTAAAGAAGCCCATGAAAAAGGCGGACTGCGAAGGTCTATGGATCCGGAAATAGCGGGAGCGGTTCATATTTCTTTCTGCGGCGGCGCAGCGGTTGAGGCAATTATAACTCCGCGCGGTTTTGGAAGCGAGAACTACACGTTTCTGCGAAGCCTGCCTCCGGGCGCATCTGACGCGGATGTAAAAGAAGCCGTAATTGAAGAAACCGCTAAAGCTTCAGCGCGCCCCTGCCCTCCTTATGTTATAGGAGTAGGGCTCGGGGGAACGGCTTCTTCTGCCGTTGAACTTTCGGCGAAGGCCCTGACTGAAATAGATTTTTCTCCTTCCGGACTGGAGAAGGAGATACTTGACGGAATCAATCTTACAGGCACGGGTGCCGGCGGAATGGGCGGAAGGTTTACCGCAATAGGCATAAAGATAAAAAGAATGCCGGCGCATATAGCGGGGCTTCCGCTCTGTGTCCATGTCGGATGCTGGTGCAACAGGGTAAGTGTATTTAAGATTGAAACAGATTGAGTTTCCCGTAAGTTCACCGGAGAGCCTTAAAAATCTGAAGGCCGGGGACGAAGTGCTTTTAAGCGGCGTTATATATACGGCTAGGGACAGGGTTCACAGACTGGTTGCGGAAGGCAGGGCTGAATGGCCTTTTGAACTGAAAAATAATGCGGTATATTACTGCGGGCCCACTCCGGCGTCTGAAGGGTTCCCCATGGGATCCTGCGGGCCAACGACATCCGCGCGTATGGATAAATGGACTGCCGGACTATACTTCAGAGGATTGGCGGCCACTATAGGGAAGGGGCCGAGGAATGAAGTAGTACGTCGCTCTATAAAGGATGCCGGCGCAGTTTATTTTTCGGCTTTCGGCGGCTGCGGAGCTCTATACGGAAGCAGGGTGCTGAAAGCTTCAGTAATCGCTTTCGATGATCTGGGGCCACAGGCGGTTTACAGGGCGGAAATAAAGAATTTTCCTGTAGTTGTGGGGATAGATCCTTCGGGAAATAATATATTTGAGAATTTAAAATTTTAGGAGGGAGATTTGGATAAAACACTTGTAATAATAAAACCTGACGCTCTTATGAAGAAGGTAGCAGGGGAAATTATAAAACAGTTTGAAGAGGAAGGGGTTGAGATTCTGGGAGCAAAACTTGTAAAGATGACTCCGGAAGAAGCCGGTGAGTTTTATATTGAACACAGGGAAAAGCCTTTTTATGTGCCCCTGACTGAATTTATGTCTTCTAATCCCTGCCTTGCTATGGTTTTAGGAGGTAAAAATATTATTGAAAGGTCGCGGGAAATAATAGGCAGTACCGATCCTGCAGAGGCAGAAGAAGGGACAATAAGGCAAAGATGGGCCAGTGACGGCAGGTATAACGTAGTTCACGGCTCCGATTCTCCACAGAGCGCTTTAAGGGAAATAGAATTTTTCTTTCCTTCGGGAGCAGGTATATACAAACGGGAGCCAAAGGAATACAACACTAAATGAAAAAGAATATACTTATCCTTAACTGCGGCAGCTCTTCCGTGAAGTACGAACTGATGGATATGGATAATTCCGGTATCGTTGCAAGCGGGTTTATTGAAAGAGTGGGAATGGAAGATGCGGTAATACACCATCATTACCGATGCGGTGACGGATACAGTGATATTAAAACCTCTAAAAGCATTCCCAGACACCGCGAAGCCATAGAATTCATTATGAATCTTCTGATGGATGATGAAATAGGTGTTATAGAAGACATAAAAGATATTTATGGTATAGGCCACCGCGTGGTTCACGGTGGGGAAAAACATATAGAGTCAGCTTATATTACCGGAGAGGTGAAGCAGGACATAAAGGACTGCATAGACCTGGCTCCGCTGCATAATCCTCATAATCTTACCGGGATAGAGGCATGTGAAAAACTGATTCCGGATCATCACCAGGTAGCAGTATTTGATACTGCCTTTCACCAGACTATTCCGCGGCATACTTATATATATGCGCTGCCCTATGAAGCCTATTCCAAGTACGGAATCCGTAAATACGGATTTCACGGAACTTCGCACCAGTATGTGGCTTCGCGAGCCGCCGAAATGCTGGGTAAACCCCTGGAAAAACTGAAGATAATATCATGCCATCTTGGAAACGGGGCCAGCGCCTGCGCGGTAAAAGAAGGAAAGTCAATAGACACGTCTATGGGTTTTACTCCTCTTTCGGGACTTGTAATGGGGACCCGCTGCGGGGATATAGATCCTGCTGTGCTTCTATACCTTATGAACAAGGAAGCGTTTTCGGCTCACGAGATGAGCGTTATAATAAACAGGCATTCGGGGCTTTTTGGTATATCTGGCGTTTCAAGGGATTTCAGGGAGATACTTGAACAGGCCAAAGAAGGCCACGACAGAAGCCAGCTTGCAATTGATATTTTTGCATACCGCATTAAAAAATATATCGGGTCCTATGCCGCGGCGATGAACGGACTGGATGTTCTGGTTTTTACTGCCGGCATAGGAGAAAATTCCGTTGAACTTAGGGATATGGTATGTTCGGAAATGGAATACCTGGGGATAGATCTTGACAGAAAGAGAAACGAGAAGTACACCGGCACTGAAGGAATTATCTCGGCAGCGGATTCAAAAGTTACTGTAATGACTCTTCCTACGGACGAAGAGTTTATGATAGCCAGAGAAACACTGAGGATCATAGGAGAGTTGAAGAATGTGTGAGAACTGCGCATCGTCGCCTTCCGGAAAAATATTTTCAGAAAAAGACAACTCTGAAGTTAGTAAACTAATTGAGAAATACCGCTCGAAAAAGGGGTTTCTTATTCCTCTTCTGCAAGATATCCAGTCGGTTTTCGGTTATGTTCCGCAGGAGGCCTGCGGTATGGTGGCCCGTGAACTGGATATATACCCTTCTGAAATTTACGGGATATTAACTTTCTACTCCCAGTTCTATATGGAGCCCCGGGGAAAACATATCATAAGGGTATGCCAGGGTACCGCCTGTCACGTTATGGGGGGGAGAGAAATCCTGGAGTTTCTTTCTGATGAACTGGGTATTGAAGATGGAGAGTCTACGGATGACGGTATGTTTTTTCTTGAGAGAGTGGCCTGCCTGGGCTGCTGCGGTATGGCGCCTGTTGTAATGATTGACGAGGATTTTCACGGCAGGTGCAGCATAGGCAACCTTAGAAAGCTTGTAGAAGAGTACCGGTCAAAAGACTAAATAATGTCGGAAAACAAAAAAAACAGAATACTTATATGCTCCGGGACAAGCGGTGTTTCGGCCGGTTGCGGAAAGGTGAGAAGCAGGTTTGAGGAAGAACTGAGAAACCGGGGAATTGAAAGCGATTGGGAAATTGTCAGTGTAGGGGACCGCGGGCTTTTCAGGGATGTTCTGGTGGATATAATGGACAGCCGCGGCAGGGTAAGTTATGAATATGTTTCTCCTGAGGATGTTTCAGGTATTGCAGAGAGCCATCTGGTAGGCGGGGGTCTCTTCAATGAGCGTCTTGCCGGAGATGATTACAAGAACTTCTTTGAGAAACAGACACGTATAGTGCTGTCAAACTGTGGAGAAATAGATCCTGATAAAATAGATGAATATATAGAAAGGCAGGGGTACGCAGCGCTTAAAAAAGCTCTTGATTCTTCACCTGAAGAAGTCATCGAAGAAATTAAAGATTCCGGTCTTAGAGGACGCGGCGGAGCCGGGTTTCTCGCCGGCCTTAAATGGGAATTTACTCGCAATGCGTCCGGCAGTGAAAAATATGTAGTCTGTAACGCTGACGAGGGTGACCCGGGTGCCTTTATGGACCGTAGTATTCTTGAAGGCGATCCCCATTCTGTTATAGAAGGAATGGCAATTGCAGGGTACGCTGCCGGCGCCGGTGAGGGTTTCATCTACTGCAGGGCTGAATACCCGCTTGCCATTAAAAAGCTTAAAAAAGCCATATCCCTGGCTGAGAAAGAAGGTTTCCTTGGAGATAACATACTTAGCAGCGGGTTTTCGTTCCGGCTCAATATAAAAGAGGGAGCCGGTGCTTTTGTATGCGGAGAAGAGACAGCGCTCCTTGCTTCAATTGAAGGCAGGCGGGGAATGCCCGTTCCACGGCCTCCTTTTCCCGCTGTTGAAGGGCTCTGGGGAAAACCCACACTTATTAACAATGTAGAAACACTTGCCAATGTGAGGCATATAATACTTAACGGGGCGAAGTGGTTCTCTTCAATGGGAAGCGGGGATAGTAAAGGCACGAAGGTTTTCGCCCTTGCAGGAAAGGTAAAGAACACAGGGTTAGTGGAGGTTCCGATGGGCACTACGCTAAGGGATCTCATATTCGGGCCCGGGGGGGGGATGGCTGAAAGAAAATCAGAGTTTAAAGGAGTTCAGATAGGCGGGCCTTCCGGCGGATGCCTGCCGGAGGATCTGCTGGATACGTCTATTGATTACGAGTCACTCAACGCCACCGGCGCTATAATGGGGTCCGGAGGTATGATAGTTATGGATACCGGAAGCTGTATGGTTGATATAGCGAAATTTTTTCTTGATTTTACCGTAGCCGAATCCTGCGGCAAGTGTGTCCCCTGCCGGGTGGGGCTGAAAAGAATGCAGGAGGTTGTGGAACTCATCACATACGGAAAAGGAACTGACAGCCATATCGATTTTCTCCGGGATATGGGAAATACAATAAAGAATACCGCTCTCTGTGGATTGGGGAATACCGCGCCGAGTCCTGTGCTGACTACCCTCAGGTATTTTGACGATGAGTACAGGGCTCATATAGACCGCCGCAGTTGTCCTTCCCTGGTATGTATAGACCTTTTAAATTTTGAAGTCAACGAGGAATTGTGTAAAAAATGCGGCAAATGTCTGCCTGTATGCCCTTCGGATGCTATTTCCTGGAGAAAGAAAGAGTTTGCCCGGATAGATAAAGATAAATGCATTAAGTGCCGGGCCTGTATAGTAGAGTGCCCTTTCAAGGCAATAGAATGATTAATTTAAAGATAGACGGCAAAGAAATAAAGGCCCATCCTTCCGCCACAGTTCTGGAAGCAGCCTTGCAGGCCGGTATTTATATACCCAACCTGTGCTATCACCCCGATATACCCCCAGCAGGGGCATGCCGCCTCTGTATTGTAAGTATAAAGGGCGGCAGGGGAGTAGTGACTTCCTGTACTGTAAAAGTCCGGGAGGGGATGGAGGTCACAACAAATAACGATGAAATCAGAAAAATGAGGGAGAATATCCTCTGGCTTACACTCAGCGAGCTTCCGGAGGATATAGATGAGACTTCCCAGCTTTACAAAGTTGCCCGCTGGACGGGAATAAAAAATATTCTTGAAAATTACAGCCGTAAGCCAAAAAACATACCCGTTAAAACGGAGGATCCTCTCTTTATAAGAGATATGAACAGGTGCATACTCTGCGGCAGATGCGTCAGGATGTGCCGCGATATAAGAAAGACGGGAGTGCTCGGCTTTTCGGGAAGGGGAATAGATACTACCGTAGAGACAGCTTACGGGATGCCGCTGGCAGATTCAGCCTGTAAATTCTGCGAGGCATGTGTTGAAGTATGCCCGTCCGGAGCGCTTGAAGATAAAAGAAAACCCGATCCCTCCTGCAGGGAAAAAACACTGGTTCCCTGCACAAACAACTGCCCGGCAAAAATAGATGCGGCAAGGTATGTAAAGCTGATTGCCCTGGGAAAATACCGCGAGGCTCTGGAAGTGGTAAGGGAGACAGTTCCCTTTCCGGAAGTCCTGGGACACGTATGCGACCATCCCTGCGAAGAGGAGTGCCGCCGGAACGATATTAATGAAGCAATAGCAATCAGGTCCCTGAAAAGATTCGCAGCCGAGAAAGGGTCAGATAGGTGGCGAGATAAAATTAAGATACTTCCGGATACCGGCAAAAAAATCGCTGTAGTCGGAGCCGGCCCGGCCGGATTGACTGCCGCCTGGTTTCTAAACAGGCTGGGTCATTCTGTTACGGTCTTTGAGGCAGGTTCCAGCCCGGGAGGAATGATGCGCACCGGGATACCCGCTTACCGTTTGCCCCGGGACGTTCTGGATAGGGAAATTAAAGATATTGTGAGTTTCGGGGTTAAGATAAAAACCGGCATTAAAATTGAAAACCTGGAAGAACTTTTTAAAGAAGGTTTCAGCGCAGTCTTTCTGGCAACCGGCGCATCTGAAACTATGACGATGGGAATTGAAGGGGAAGATGATACCCGCGTGCTTCAGGGAATAGGAGTTCTGGGTGATATCTCCTCAAAAAAAGATACCGGGCTTAAAGGAAAGGTTGCAGTTGTAGGAGGCGGCAATGTTGCTATAGATGTTGCCCGCAGCGCTTTGAGATCGGGCGCGGAGAAGGCGGTAATACTCTACAGGCGCACCAGGGAGGAAATGCCCGCTCTGGAGGAGGAAGTTGAAGATGCCCTGAAGGAAGGTGTGGAAATCCGCTTCCTTACAGCCCCGGTTAAAATCGCATCTTCCGGAGAAAATCTTAAAATTGAATGCATAAAGATGAAACTCGGCAAGCCCGATTCCGGGGGGAGAAGGCGTCCTGTACCAATAGAGGGCAGCGAGTATGTTTTTGAGGCAGACCGTCTGGCAATGGCAATAGGACAGAAACCCTCCGTGCCCGGCGGTTGTGCGTCTCTTAAGAATGACTGGGGAGGAATTGAAGTTGACGGTGGTACGATGAAGTCTTCAATGGAAGGGGTATTTGCAGGCGGCGATGCGGTAAGCGGCCCGGCCTCGGTAATTAAAGCCATACGGGACGGAAGAAAAGCCGCTTCTTCAATAGACAGGTATTTAGGAGGCAGCGGGGATATTGACCAGAAGCTTGCTCGGGACGAGACAGAGATGCCCTGCCTGGGAAGGGAAGAAGGGTTTGCCTTCAGGGCGAGGGCTGAAATGCCTCTTCTTGACGGGAAAAAGCGGACCGCAAGTTTCTGCGCTGTGGAAAAGGGGCTCCCGGAAAAAGAGGCCCTGGAAGAGGCAGGCCGCTGCCTGAGCTGCGCGCTCAGGCTGGGCATATCTGAAGCTCCTGAGCCTCCCGTGAAAGAGGAAGATAGCGGATAAGATGCAATGAATAAGAAAAGAAATAAAACTAAAAAAGAAGAGAGCGCAAGACAGCTTTCTCTGCCGGTAGTTTGCCCGGGCTGCGGCAGGAAAGGGGACGCTTCAAAAAGCCAGTACTGCCGCGCCTGCGGGAGAGATTTCTATACACCGGTAATAGGTAAAAAGTCCATTTTTAAGATACTTATTACAATACTATTGATACTGGCTTTGATATATGTACTTTTTATAATTTTTAAGGATTCACTCTACTACTGGCTCGACAAAGTCCCGCATAAACCCTACTGAAAAATTTGACATTCGCCGCGTAAATTGGTAGTAAGATAAATTAATCTGGACAATTTCAAGTATATTAAAGAATAGGAAGGTGAAATAAAATGGCAGTACCAAAACGAAGACATTCAAAGGCAAGGAAAAGGAAGAAACTTGCCGGCAAAAAAATAAAGCTCTCCAGCTGCGGGTTCTGTCCCAGGTGCGGTCAGGCAAAAATACCTCACAGGGTATGTTCCGGCTGCGGCTTTTACGGAGATAAGGAAATAATAAAAAAAGAGGACTAAAAAACCTCAGAAAAATTAAATATTATGACTTTGAGAATAGCTGTAGATGCCCTGGGGGGAGACAAAGCCCCCTCAATTAATATAGAAGGGGCTGTTGAAGCGCTCCGGCCCGGCGGGCCGGGCAGCGCGGCGGGGAAACAGAAAGTTGAAATAATACTTGTCGGCCGCAAAGATGAAATAAAAGAAGCACTTTCACTTCACGGGGCTTCAACTCTTCCAATTGAGATAGAGCACGCGACCCAGGTTGTTGAGATGGATGATGCTCCGACAGCAGCTACACGCCTTAAACCAGATTCTTCAATTTCTGTGGGCATTAAGCTTCTTAAAGAAGGAAGGGCAGACGCCTTTATCTCTGCAGGCAATTCGGGAGCAATGATGACGGCGGCAGTAATGAATCTGGGCCGGCTCAAGGGAGTAAAAAGGCCTGCAATAGCTACGGTTTTTCCTACGGTTAAGGACCCCTGTATTATTGTTGATGTCGGAGCAAATGCCGAATGCAAGCCCCGGCACCTCTTTCAGTTTGCGGCTATGGGGGAGTGCTATGTTAAATATGTCTTTAAAAAAAGAATCCCCCGCATAGGCCTTCTCAGTATGGGTCATGAGGAAGGAAAAGGAAACACACTTACCAGAACTGCCTACGGGCTTTTAATGGAAAGCGACATGAACTTCATAGGCAACATAGAGGGGGGGGATATAATAAAAGGTGTTGCCGATGTTGTGGTATGCGACGGTTTTGTAGGCAATGTCGTTCTCAAGTTTGGAGAGAACGCCGCCCGGCTTCTTTTTGAAAAACTGAAGAGCGAGCTCCATAAAGGACTTTTTAGAAAAGCAGGAGCCAGGATACTTAAGGGAGCCTTTAACAGCGTTAAGAAAGAGGTTTTATACGAAGAGGTAGGCGGTGCGCCGCTGCTGGGTGTTAACGGTACCTGTATAATATGCCACGGCTCTTCCAATTCCCTGGCTATAAGGAACGCCATTAACGCTGCGGCAGAGGCTGTTGAACAGGACTTGAATAAGCATATAGAGGAAAAGCTGGGATGAAAAAAGTAAAGATCACCGGAACGGGTTCCTGTCTGCCCGAAAAAATTCTGACCAATAGGGATCTTGAGAAAATGGTTGAAACCTCGGATGAGTGGATAACCAAAAGGACCGGTATAAAAGAAAGGCGAATTGCTGCAGAGGGTGAAGCGGCAAGCGACCTTGGCTGCCGCGCGGCGGAAAAAGCCATAAAGGCAGCAGGTGTGGATGCTCAGGAAATAGACCTTATAATATGCGCAACCATTACTCCCGATATGGTTTTTCCTGCTACAGCCTGCCTCATACAGGAGAAACTTGGAATAGAAGAAGCGGCGGCCTTTGACGTTGAAGCGGCCTGCACCGGGTTTATAACTGCCCTTTCCGTCGCTGAAGGAATGCTGTCTACCGGAAACTACAACAATGCGCTTGTAGTTGCCAGTGAGATACTTTCCCGAATAACAGACTGGCAGGACCGTTCCACCTGTGTGCTTTTCGGGGACGGGGCGGGAGCTGCCGTTCTTTCGTGCGCAGAAGGCGAAACAGGGATACTTTCAACTCACCTGGGAGCTTCGGGAGCCTACTGGGATCTACTCAGTTTGCCGGCAGGAGGGTCTCTGAGGCCGGCTTCACGCGAAACTGTTGACGGCCGGCTGCATTATATGCGGATGGAAGGAAACAAGGTTTTTAAAATAGCAGTACAGAAAATGGCTGAAGGTTCTCGGGCATCCCTTCAGAAAGCAGGACTGGGGATAGAAGACATAAAAATTATTGTCCCCCATCAGGCAAACCTCAGGATAATAAAGGCGCTTGCAAAAAAACTTGAGCTTGATATGGAAAAGATTTACGTTAATATAGTCGGGTACGGTAATATGTCAGCCGCCACAACCGCGGTGGGGCTTGATGAGATTATAAGAAAAGGCCTTGCTTCCGAAGGAGATATAATCCAGCTTGTTGCCTTCGGGGGAGGGCTTACCTGGGGCGCGGCTACAGTGAGGCTGTAATGAGTGAAAAATGTTTTATATTCCCCGGTCAGGGAAGCCAGAAGGCCGGGATGGGGAAGGAATTTTACGAAACCGGCGATACCTCCCGGCGTATCTGGGAAGAGGCCGGAGAGATACTCGGAACCGATCTGAAGAATACTGTATTTGAAGGTCCTGAAGAGAAACTCAGGCAGACAGCGGTTACCCAGCCGGCAGTTTACATAACTGAAATCATTATACTGAATGCCCTTATTGAGGCAGGAATAACCCCGGCCGCCTGCGCGGGGCACAGCCTGGGAGAATACGCAGCGGCGGCGGCATCCGGGGCAGTAAACTGGCAGACCGGCCTTAAACTTGTAAAGGAAAGGGCCCGTATCTTTGAGAAGGAATCCTCCCTGAAACCCGGAGGAATGATAGCTGCCATAGGGGCTGAAGAGCAGGAACTTTCGGGTATACTGGATTCGTTTGACGGGGTAGCGGAAATAGTTAACTATAACTGCCCCGGCCAACTTGTTCTCAGCGCGGAAAAAAAGATATTTCAGGACGTTCTGAAAGCTGTTGGAGAAAAAGCAAAGATGGCTGTTGAGCTTGAAGTAAGCGGGGCATTTCATTCCTCGCTGATGAATGATGCCGCTCTTGAAATGAAAGAGATTATAATGGCTGCGGAAATCTCCGATCCGCAGATACCTTTTTATGTCAATTACAGCGGCGTCCGTATGGAAGATGCCGGTCAGGTCCGCGAGGCTCTTGCAAGGCAGGTTAACTCTCCGGTCAAGTGGATAGATACTATTGAAAACATAAAGAAGGATTTCCCGGAAGCTTTATTTTTTGAAGCCGGGCCCGGCAATGTGCTTAAAGGACTGCTTAGAAGAATTGACAGGGGATTACAGGTGAAAAATATATCCCGGCCGCAGGATATAGAGAGGGAGATTCAGCAATGAGTGATAAAAAAACAGCCGTCGTAACCGGCGGGGCTATGGGGATAGGAAAAGCGATTTCCGAAAGGCTGAAAAAAGCCGGCTGCGATATTGTCATAATAGATGTCGATGAGGAAAAAGCCTCATCTGCAGCTTCCGAACTGGAAGGGACTTATCATGTATGCGATGTAAGTGATTCTGAACAGGTGAACGAAACAGTAGATAAAATTATTGAAAATAACGGCAAAATAGATATACTTATCAACAATGCCGGAATAACCGCCGATGCGCTCATGATGAGAATGAAAGAAAATGACTGGGACCGCGTAATTGGGATTAACCTTAAGGGTGTCTTTAATTTTATGGGCGCTGTTCTTAAAAAATCAATGATGAGAAACAAAAGCGGTTCCATAGTTAATATCGCTTCAATAGTAGGTATTATAGGGAATCCGGGTCAGGCCAACTATTCGGCATCAAAAGCCGGGGTGATAGCTCTTACAAAAACAGCGGCAAAGGAATCGGCGACTCGGGGAATAAGGGTAAACGCTATAGCGCCGGGTTTCATAGAAACAAGAATGACTTCAGATCTTCCTGATAAGGTTAAGGAAGAGTTTTTGAGGAATATACCTATGAAAAGAATGGGTACGGGAGAGGAAGTAGCTGCTGCGGTTGAATTCCTGGCCCTTGAAAATTCATCATACATAACGGGACAGGTAATAATACTTGACGGCGGGATGGTAATGTAAATTTAAAGTAAAGGGAGTAAGGAGGAACAAAAATGTCATCAGTAGAAGAAAGAGTAAAGGAAATTATCGCGGAAGAGCTCGGTGTTGATCAGAGTGAAGTGACCGAAGAGGCGTCATTTTTAAATGACCTCGGTGCTGATTCTCTTGATACCGTAGAGATAGTTATGAGGCTCGAAGAGGAATTTGACCAGGAAATTCCGGATGAAGAAGCGGAAAAACTGGACACAGTCGGAAAAGCCATCGATTATATAAAAGGAAAAATAGGCAGCTAATTACTGTTTTACAGAAACCCTTTAGTATGTGTTCCGGGCAGGTTTATCCCGGAACAGGGTTTTTGAAATACAGAAAACGGAGAATATAAAATGACTAAAAGGAGAGTTGTCATAACCGGTACGGGAGTGCTTACGCCGATAGGTTCCGATATCAGGGAATTCTGGAATTCACTTATTGAGGGGAAAAACGGTGTAGGGCAGATTACGAAATTTGACGCATCGGAATATTCGACTACAATTGCGGCCGAGATAAAGGACTTTAATCCGGAGAATTTCGGAATAGACCCGAAAAAAGCCAAGCGGCTTGATATATTTATTCTCTATGCCCTGGCTGCTTGTCGGGAGGCTTTTCAGACGAGCGGTATTGAAACGGAAAAAGAAGACCCCTTCCGTATGGGAGTAGTTGTGGGCAGCGGTATAGGCGGCCTTCAGTTAATAGAACAGGAAAAAACCAAGCTGATAGAGAGAGGGCCCAGGAGAGTAAGCCCTTTTCTTATTCCCGGAATGATAATTGATATGGTCGCCGGTGAAGTCGCTATGCAGTACGGGTTTATGGGTCCGAATTACGGGGTAGTCAGCGCCTGCGCCTCCAGCGCCCACGCGATCGGGGATGCTATGCGCATGATACAGTACGGTGACGCTGATGTAATAATAACCGGCGGAAGCGAGGCTTCTGTAACCCAGCTCGGGCTTGCGGGTTTCTGTTCGGCGAAAGCCCTTTCAAAACGGAATGATGAGCCACAGAAAGCGTCGCGGCCTTTTGACGCCCAGAGGGACGGATTTGTTATGGGAGAGGGTGCGGGGTTTCTTGTTCTTGAAGAGCTTGAACATGCAAAAAAACGCGGAGCCGAGATACTGGCCGAGGTCAGGGGCTACGGAGCCACCGCCGATGCCTATCATATGACTGCGCCACATCCTGAAGGAGCCGGAGGCATAGCTGCAATGAAAGCGGCGATAAGGGATGCGGAACTTGATATTTCCGAAATAGATTATATCAACGCTCACGGGACATCAACGGAGCTGAACGATAAAATAGAAACAATGGTTATAAAAAAAGTGCTCGGTGAAAGGGCCCTGGAAATACCCGTTTCTTCAACTAAGTCAATGACAGGCCACCTTCTCGGGGCTGCAGGCGCTGTAGAATCAATCGCCCTTATAAAATCAATAAAGGAAGGAATAGTTCATCCTACTATAAATTACGAGAATCCTGATCCCGAATGTGATCTTGATTATGTTCCCAATGAGGCGCGAGAGCATAAAGTCCGCGCCGCTCTTACAAATTCACTGGGTTTCGGAGGGCACAACGCTACTCTTCTGTTCTCGGAGTTTAAGTGATTCAAGAAAACTTTCCTTCTCCATAAAAGGCAGGTATTTCCGGATACGCCGGAATCATTTAGTTTTATGAGAGAAAGAAAAAATTCAAAAGCTGTCCGCGAACTTGAGAAAAAACTTGGTTTTAAATTTTCGGATAAATCATTGCTGGAGAGGGCCCTACTGCACAGATCGTATTCGTCCCAGCACAACATAGAGAAGGATAACGAAAGACTGGAGTTCCTGGGGGACAGTATTCTTAATGCTGCCGTAAGCCGGATGCTTTTCAAAAAATTTCCCGGAAAAGACGAGGGGGAACTCACAAAAATAAGGGCTAAGCTTGTTTCAGGGGAATCACTCCGGGAATGGGCGGAAAAAATAGATCTTGAAGAATATATTTCGCTGGGGATGCAGACGAAAAAAAACTCTGAGAGAGGACGGAACAGGATAGCTGTTAACGCTCTTGAGGCGGTTTTCGGGGCGATGTTTCTGGATAAAGGCTTTAAAAAAACCGCCGCTTTTATAGAAAAGAATTTGAAAGACCGGGATTTTCGCCCCATAATGGATTTTAAGTCCGCTTTGCAGGAGGTTACGGTGGGCAGGACAGGAGAGCTCCCAGAGTATGAAACACTGTCTCACGATGGCCCGCCCGGACAAAAAGTATTTAAGGTTATAGTGAAGATTGACGGAAAAATAATGGGAACGGGCAGCGGCTCTACAAAAAAAGCAGCCCAGCAGGAGGCGGCAAAAGAAGCCGCCGAAAAATTAAACCAGGAGGATAAAAAAGATGAATGAATGGCAGTTAACTGAAGACCAGAAAATGATGCGGGATCTCGCCCGCCAGATAGCGCAGGAAAAAGTGAAACCTGTTCGCGCGGAACTTGACGAAAAAGGAGAGTTTCCGGCAGAGATAATGAAAGTCCTTGCGGAAAGCGACCTTTTTGCGGTTTTTGTTCCCGAGCAGTACGGAGGGCTGGGAGGCGGCTGCTTTGAACTTTGCCTTATTACTGAGGAACTTTCAAAAGTCTGTCCCGCTGTTGCGGTAAGTTACGCGGCAAGCGCTCTTGGAGCCTATCCGATACTTCTTTTTGGAAGCGAGGAACAGAAAAAGAAATACCTGCCGCAGATTGCTTCAGGTGAAAAACTGGCTGCATTCGGCCTCACCGAACCTAACGCCGGCAGTGACGCGGGAGCGCTTCAGACCACTGCCGAAAAAGACGGAGACAGCTATATCCTCAACGGCAACAAGATTTTCATAACAAACGGCGGCGTAGCTGAGATATATTCTATCCTTGCTATGACAGATAAAAGCAAGGGCGCGCGCGGGGCTTCAGTATTTATAGTTGAGAAAGGAACTGAAGGATTTGATTTCGGGAAGAAGGAAGATAAGCTGGGGATAAGGGCTTCCGTAACCCGTGAGCTTGTTTTTGAAAACTGCCGCGTTCCTGCTGAAAATGTAATAAGAAAAGAGGGGATGGGGTTTATAGTTGCTATGAAGACCTTTGACAGCTCCAGGCCCGGGATAGGGGCCCAGGCGGTAGGCACGGCGCAGGGCGCCCTGGATGAGGCCGTTGACTATGCAAGGCAGAGAATACAGTTTGGCCAGCCGATATCTTCATTCCAGGCCGTTAGGCATATGATAGCCGATATGGCCACAAAGATAGAAGCAGCCAGGTCTCTGGTTTACAAGGCTGCATCTGCAGTTGACAGTGGTATGAAGGATGTCTCCAAGCTAAGCGCAATGGCCAAGCTTTTTGCATCGGATGTGGCGATGGAAGTTACTACCGATGCTGTACAGATATTTGGGGGCTACGGATATATGAAAGAATACCCTGCCGAGAAATTCATGCGTGACGCCAAGATTACGCAGATATATGAAGGAACCAACCAGATCCAGAGAGATGTAATAGGGCTGGAAGTAATTAAAGAATCAACAAAGAAAAAAATAAAATGAATATAGTAGTCTGCATAAAACAGGTCCCGGATACTACAGAGGTAAAAATAAATCCCGAAACCAATACCCTTATTAGGGAAGGGGTTGAGTCTATAATAAATCCGTTTGATACCTATGCTATAGAAGAGGGTATCAGGATAAAAGAGAAACTCAACGGTGAGGTTACGGCTCTTTCAATGGGCCCGCCGCAGGCAGAGGAATCTCTTCGTCAGGCGGTAGCTCTTGGAGCTGACAAGGGGGTGCTTCTTACTGACCGGAATTTTGCCGGTTCCGATACCTGGGCTACAGCCTATACACTGGCCAGGGGAATAAAGAAACTGAAAGATGTAGACCTTGTTATATGCGGGAAACAGGCCATAGACGGGGATACGGCCCAGGTAGGGCCGGGGATAGCCGAGTTTATGGGAATTCCCTGTATAACATATGTCAGGAAGATTGAAGAAATAGACGAAAATAAAATGAGGGTCCACAGGATGATGGAGGGAGGCTATCATATAATAGATGTGCCTCTGCCGGCGCTTATTACGGTTGTGAAGGAAATAAACGAACCGCGTATGCCTTCACTCCGGGGCAAGATGAATGCCCGAAAGGCCGAAATAGAAAAATGGACCGCGGCCGACATCGCTTGCGAAGTCAACAATATAGGACAGATGGGTTCACCCACGTGGGTTGATAAGATATTTGCTCCCCCCAGGAGGGAAAAAGGAGTAATTTTCAAGGGTGAGCCCGCCGAGTCTGCCGGCAAACTGATAGAAGCTCTTAAGGAAAAGAAGATAGTATAATGCCTATTAAAATAATTTCAGATAAGTGTTCGGGTTGTACGAAATGTGTACAGGCGTGTCCTTTTGATGTCATAGAAATGAAATCAAGAGAGGAAACGGGACAACCCCATCCCAGGTTCAAAAAAATAGCTTTTATAAATGAAGGCTGCAATCTCTGTGGGGCCTGCGAGCCTGAATGCCCGTTTGATGCCATAGAAATAACCAAAGAAGAAAAAAAGCCCAGGGTAGCTCTGGATGAATATAAGAATATCTGGGTCTTTGCCGAGCAGAAAAACGGCGAAATAGAGGAAGTTGGTTTGGAGCTATTAGGGAAAGGCCGCCAGCTTGCCGATAAGAGAGGCTGTTCCCTTGCCGCAGTGCTGCTGGGAGACGGAGTAAAAGGAAAAGCCGGTGAGCTTATATCCCACGGCGCCGATACGGTCTATGTTATGGAAGATGGGATGCTTAAAGATTTCCTTGACGAGCCGTATACCGCCGCTATGCAGTATCTGATAGAAAAGTATAAGCCTGAAACAGTTTTAATGGGAGCCACTACAATAGGAAGGGCTTTTGCTTCCAGGCTGGCTGCAAGGATAGTGACAGGGTTGACTGCCGACTGCACAGAACTTGATGTAGATAGCTCAAGCGGGCTTCTTCACCAGACCCGCCCGGCCTTTGGCGGCAACATAATGGCAACTATTTTTACCGAGCACCACAGGCCCCAGATGGCTACTGTGCGCCATAAGGTTTTTAAGCCTATTCCTTCTGACGGGAGCCGCAAAGGTGAAATTGTTGAGGAGAAATACCCTGGAAAATTCACCTCGCTTTCCAGAGTGGTTGAGTTTATAAAAGACGAAACACAGCAAGTAAATCTTGCCGATGCAGATATTATAGTTTCGGGGGGAAGAGGAATGGGTAAACCGGAAAATTTTAATCTTATAAAAGATCTTGCCGACGCGCTGGGAGGCGCAGTAGGGTCATCCAGGGCCGCAGTTGATGCGGGATGGATCCCGTACTCCCACCAGGTGGGCCAGACCGGAAGAACCGTGGCTCCCAAAATATATGTGGCAGTCGGCATATCAGGAGCTATTCAGCACCAGGTAGGTATGAATTCTTCGGATACCATAATAGCAATAAATAAGGATGAAAACGCTCCTATTTTTGATATAGCCAGTTATGGTATAGTCGGGGATCTTTTTGAAGTTGTTCCGCAGCTTATTAAGCAGCTTAAAGATTAATAAGCCGAGGTATAATATTAAATAATACGGTCAGGTAAATATGTATATAATGATGAAAAAATCTACAAAGAGAATCCTTGCGGCAGCTGCTGCCGTAATTGTTTTTCTCATGTTGGTATGGGGAATAAAATACAGGTTCGGACTTGGCCCGGCGGGAGAGCCTCTTCTTTCCTATATCCCTTCATATGCCGGTGACGAAGCCCCCCTGAGCCTGGCTGCAGGAATAACTAATCCCGGCGGAGTATGGTCTGATCTGAAAAGGACGAACTTCTTTTCGGCGCTTGAGCAAAAAGGATTTTATTCCGGCGATTCCCGGGAAAAAATTATTCTCGGTTCAATCGGCCGCAGCGCAGCCGCAGCAGTATATGCATCTCCGGAAGGAGATTCCTTTTACCTTCTTATTTCCCGTCTGCGCGGTCCGGGCCGCGTAATGCGAGGGATTCACCGGCATTTAAGCAGTGAATACAGTGAAATAAAACAGCACGGGGAAACAGGAGTATATCAGTCCGGGGACGTATTTTATGCTGTTTCCGGAAGAGTTTTTCTGGCTTCAAACTCTATGGATCTTATTCAAAAATCAATCAAGCTTAAAAACGGTTCCGGTCCGCAAGAGAGTTTTAACTGCGTCTACGGATGGGTTGAAGGTAGAATTTCCCGCCGCCGCAGTGGATTCATATTTACTTCCGGAGATAATTTTAAATATGCCGCCGCGATGCTCCTGGGCCGGGAATCCCTGCTTGTTAACGAGGATTCAGGCACTGACGCTTACCGGGAGTTTTATTTTGACAGGGGTATTAAAGTTACTTCGTATAAACCTGTCTCCCGGGAACGGACTCCACGTGGCCGCTCAGATGCGCTGGGTCTTATTACGGAAGAAGCTGTATTTGCGCAGGCCTTTACCGATATTGATTTTGCGGAAGCCGGGCGCAACCTTTTTCACCGAAGCATAATAGATCCTGCTTTATCGGATGAATTCGGCAAAGCGGTTTCAGTGCTCGGGAGGGAGGGGGCAATAGCCCTTACTCCTTCACGTATTCCGTCAGCTTTTCCGGGTATTGTTATTATTGCCGAAAGCATGCCCGGCGCCTACCGGGAGGCAAGGGATTTTATAGAAAGGGCGCTTGGGGTTTCTTTAAGAAGTGCTTCATCGGATAGTTTTGATTATGAATACGGGCGCCTCAGTCTGCTTTTTACCAGGCTCGATATTTCAATGGGGCGTCTTAAATCCGGACGGAAAGAGTTTATTGTAATAGCTTCCTCAAGAGACCTTTTTGAAAAAACCGCCGGGGTTGCTGCAGGAAAAGATAAAAGCCTGAAGCAGAGTAGTTTTTGGAAGGAGACAGAAAAGCATATTCCTTCAAGATACTCATCGGTATACTATGCTGACGTCGGGATGTTTGCTTCAGCTGCCGGGCCGTTTCTCGGAGAATTTCTTTCGGAAACCGGGACTGTTTCTTTTCTGGCAGTACGTCCTTTAGTCTGGCTTGGCCCCGTAGGAGGGTCGTCAGTAGAGGGAAGAGAAGAAACGAGGTCATATTCTTACATTCCGGTCAGGGATCTTGAAACGGAACAGTGGACAGATATAATTTCTGCAGCTGTAGTTCTATTCAATGACGGAAATTAAATGAAAAATCGGTTCCTGAAGGCGCTTTTGGCTGTTTTTTTATGCCTTCTTCTTTTTGATTTCGCTTCAGGCGCCGGCCGCCGCCTTCCCGCAGATACCCTTAGAGTTGCTTTCCTTACAGATCAGACAAGAATCCATTTAAAGTGCAGTTCTTCCTTCACAGTTTACGACACGGGTTCCGGCAGAAGAACAAGGTTTGAACCTGAAGTAAATTTTGTTATTACTCCGGTTGGCGAAGATATAATGATAGGCGACAGAAAAAAGGCCGGCCGGAAAATACAGATATCTTCACGGGACAGCAGGGAATTTTTAAGGATAAATGGAAGAAGGTACCGGGGGTCAATCATTATACTGAATTCAGAAGGAACTCTTACCGCGGTCAATGAAATAAATATTGAAGATTACCTTAAGGGCGTCCTGCCTATGGAAATATCTCCCCGGTGGCCTATGGAGTCTGTAAAGGCTCAGGCCATAGCCGCCAGGACCTACGCCGTAAACAACCTCGGAAAATACGGTAGCAGAGGATACGATCTGACCGCGGATATTTACTCTCAGGTATATGCCGGAATGGAGGTTGAAGATCCGCGCAGCAACAGGGCTGTAAATGAAACAAGAGGGAAAGTGATTGTTTATAAGGGGAATCTTGCAAGAAGTTATTTTCACTCCTGCTGCGGAGG
This sequence comes from Elusimicrobiota bacterium, assembly GCA_003557485.1. GTDB lineage: Bacteria > CG03 > SLGR01 > SLGR01 > PWQF01 > PWMP01. Next base: position 38,133 of record PWOI01000196.1, read on the forward strand.
GCATACCGAAGATATTCAGAAAGTCTGGGGTTCCGACATACCTTATTTCAAGGGTGTATACTGTCCTTTTTGTTCCGATTCACCCAGGGCGCGCTGGTATCTGGATCTTTCCCCTCAGGATATTGAGGCCCATCTTTCCCGGCACGGTATCAGGGAGATTGAAACTATTAAGCTTCTTTCACGCACCGGTTCGGGAAGAGTTGACGCTATGAAAATTTCACACGCCGGCGGCGAACTTGAAGTTACCGGTCACGCTTTCAGGATGACAGTAGGCCCTAATATTTTAAAGAGCGCGCTCTTTACAATAGGCATCTCGGAGGGGCCTTACCGGTTTTACGGCAGAGGCTGGGGCCACGGTGTGGGAATGTGCCAGTGGGGGGCAAGGGGCCAGGCTCTTGAGGGTAAAAATTTCAGGGAGATACTCAGCTACTATATGCCCGGTACTGAAGTGAGAAGGTGGAGCTACTAGGTTCCTCCTAACTTTTTCCTGAAATGAAAGAAGGACTTAGAATACCCGATAAAAACATAGCTCTGCGCCCGGCAAGTCCACGCTGCAGCTCAAAACTTCTGGTACTCCGGATCCCTTCGCTGAAGACAGAACACGTTATATTCAGAGATATTGTTGAATATTTTAAACCGTCCTATGTGATGGCCGTTAACGATTCACGAGTAATTAACGCAAGAATCAGAGGAAAAAGAAAAACCGGCGGAAAGACAGAGTTCCTTCTTATAGAAAAAAAGAAAGAGTGCTGGAAAGCCCTGGGAAAACCCGCATCCAGACTTTCAGAAGGAATGACTATTGAGATAGCGTCGCCTTCAGGCAGTAATACATCTGTCAGTATAATTAGAAAGGATGAAGGCGGAAGCTTTTTTTTAAATGCTCCGGATAATATACTTGATTACGGATATGTTCCTCTTCCACCTTATATAACTGCAGAGCGTGATGTAAGCACCAGCGATGAAAAGGATTACCGCAGTATGTTTTCCCGCCGAGAAGGTTCGGTCGCTTCGGCAACGGCATCTCTGCACTTCACAGATGAAATTGTCCGGAAGATAAAGAAGAAAGACGTTAAAATAGTGCCCGTTACGCTTCATGTCGGGCCCGGAACTTTTATGGAGAGTTACAGGGACCCGCCGCCTGAAATGTTTTCCGTAAGTGAAAAATCCGCCGGGGTAATAAAATCCTCTTCAGGCCTTGTCGTATGCGGAACAACTGTAATGAGGGCTCTGGAAAGTTCGGTCCGGGAAGGAAAAATATCTGCGGCTTCGGGTGAGACATCCCTTTACATAAAGCCCCCTTACAGTTTTACGGCCAGGGGTATGTTTCTTACTAATTTTCATCTTCCGGGAACTCCCCTCATAGAGCTGGTTTCAGCATATATAGATGAAAGGATACCCGGCTCCGGCAGAGAAACTGTTGAAAAAATATACCGCCTGGCAATTGAGAAAAACTACCGGTTTCTATCTTACGGAGACGCGATGCTTATAATAGACGATGAGCGGCAAGTTTAAGGTAAAATCTGTTTCAAAGGAGAACAGGGGCCGCGCCGGTGAAATAAAGACCCCACACGGCATAATTAAAACCCCGGCCTTTATGGCCGTGGGGACGCAGGGTACGGTTAAGGCTCTGACTCCGGATATGGTTGAAAGCACCGGCTGCGCCGTAGTACTTGCCAACAACTTCTACCTTACAATCAGCCCCGGCATGGAAATACTAAAAAAAACCGGCGGTATCCATAAGTTTATGAACTGGGCCGGGCCTATGCTGACAGATTCGGGCGGATACCAGGTTTTCAGTCTTTCTGATATCGCCAGGGTTTCATCTTCCGGAGTAGTATTCCGGTCCCCTCTCAACGGCGATAAGATATCTTTTACTCCTGAGAATGTAATTGAAAATCAGAGCATTATAGGGGCGGATATTATAATGCCCCTGGATGAGTGCATAGCTTTTCCGCATTCGCGCGTTGAAGCCGAAGGAGCTCTTAAGCGCACAATAGACTGGGCGGACAAGAGCCTTGAAAAGTTTGACAGCCTTGGCAGAAAGTCCCTGACGACCTCTCTGGATCAGATGCTTTTTGCTATAGTACAGGGAGGGATGTTCCGTGACCTTAGGGAAAAATGCGCAGGCTCTCTTGTCGGGAAAGATTTTGACGGCTATGCGATAGGAGGGGTAAGCGTAGGGGAACCCCGCAAACAGGTGAGGGATACTATAGATTTTACGGTGCCTTTTCTGCCGGAGGAAAAGCCCAGGTATGTAATGGGAATAGGGGATCCTGCCGACATAGTGAGCGCAGTGGAGAGCGGGGTGGATATGTTTGACTGCGTAATCCCGACCCGGCATGGCCGGAGCGGGTGGCTCTACACATCTTCGGGGAGGATTGTTATAAGAAACTCTCCCTTCAGGGACGATTTTTCTCCCGTAGACCCGGAGTGTTCCTGTTATACATGTAAAAATTTTACACGCGCATATCTCCATCACCTCTACAGAAGGGGCGAAATACTGGCCATGATGCTCAATTCTTTACATAATCTGCATTTTATGGTAGAATTAACAGTCAAAATAAGGTATGCGGTAATTAACGGCGGTTTTAATGAAATCAAAGAGAAAATATTCAGAGAATACGGAGGATAATTTCTTAAGCGAAGAGGAAGAACTTAAATGTATGTATCTACGCCTCAAAGAAATGGCGTCCCGCCTTATTGAGATAGAAGAAATGTATCCCAATGCCAGGGATTTTAAAGAGGTTATAAACAGGGCCATAATAGACTTGGAGAACGCTTCTCACCTTATTGACAGTGAAGTAAGCACCCTCAGAGCGCTTAAGTGGGCTAAGGAGCTGAGAGGGAAAAAACGCAGAATGCCCTGAGTGTGTATAAAAACGGAGGAAATTAATGATAGACATAGCTTATGCAATGGGTCAGGCGCCGCAGGGCGAAGCAGGTGCAGCAGGCGGGGCAATTGGCGGGTTGCTGCCCCTTATACTTATCTTTGCGGTTTTTTATCTTCTTCTTATAAGGCCTCAGAAAAAGCAGATGGTCAGGCATAAGGAAATGATTAACAGTCTGAAGAAATCAGACGAAGTCGTAACTTCGGGGGGAATTCACGGCAGGGTTACCGCTCTCAGGGGTAAAGAAATCGAGGTTGAGATCGCTCCGGAGGTAAGGGTGACTGTCTCCCGTCAGTCGATTTCGGCCGTGAAGAGCCCTGAGGGTGAGCAGCCCCAAAAATAAGGACGGTATCTTAAATGAATAAATCTCTTCAGTGGAAAATAACAATAATACTTGTCGTTGTAGTAGGGGCGATATGGTCTCTCTTTCCGACTTACAGGTGGTATTCCATGGACGACGAGCAGCAGGAAAGGCTTATGCAGATGAGGGATCCCATTGTTGAAAGGACCCTTAATCTTGGCCTTGACCTTCAGGGAGGAATGCACCTTACCCTGGAAGCGCAGATAGATCAGGCGCCGGACGATATTTCAACAAGAGAAGCGGTTGACCGGGCTCTTGAAATCATACGCAACCGGATAGACCAGTTCGGCGTAGCGGAGCCTCACATAGTCCGCCGCGGAGAACGCTGGATAGATGTCCAGCTTCCCGGTGTTGATGATCCTGAAAGGGCTATAGAACTTATTGGCCGTACCGCCCGTCTTGAGTTTCATATAGTAAGCGAAGAACCGCCCCCGTTTGAAGATGAGGAAGTCCCCCCGGGGTATTTGGTTCTTGAAGGCCGCCGCGGCGAGAGATTTCTTGTGCGGGAAGAACCGGAGCTTACAGGCGCATCACTGAAAGACGCCAGGGTAAGTACAGGCGGAGATTTCGGCCGGCCTCACGTTGCTTTTAATCTTGACTCCGATGGAGGGAGAATATTTGAGAGGGTTACCGAAGCCAATATTGACAGGCGCCTTGCCATAGTGCTTGACGGTGTAGTTCAGTCTGCACCCGTAATACGATCAAGAATACCGGGAGGAAGCGGAATAATAGAAGGCGCCTTTACTCTGGAGGATGCAAGGGATCTTGCAATGCTTCTCAGGGCAGGTGCTCTTCCCGTTCCTGTAGAGATTATAGAAAACAGGACAATAGGGCCGGGATTGGGTGAGGACTCCATAAGAGCAGGTGTTGCCGCTCTTGCTCTTGGTTTCATACTTGTCCTTTTCTTTATGGTCGTATATTACAGGATGGGGGGGCTGATTGCTGATATTGCCCTTATTATGAACATACTGATACTGCTCGGTATTATGGCTTTGCCCGGATTGGGGTTTACTTTAACCTTGCCCGGAATTGCCGGAATTGTTCTTATAACCGGAATGGCGGTTGACGCCAATGTTCTCATTTTTGAAAGAATAAGAGAAGAGCTTGAAGGAGGAAAAACACCCCGCGTAGCTATAGACGCAGGTTACAAGAAGGCAACTTCTACAATTCTTGACGCCAATATAACGACTCTTGTCGCAGCCGCTTTTCTTTTTCAGTTCGGAACCGGCCCGATTCAGGGTTTTGCAGTTACGCTCTTTATAGGAATTTCGGCAAGTATGTTTACGGCCCTGGTAGTAACAAAGGCGGTTTTTGATATCCTGGCCGGTGAAAGAAAAATAAAGGAACTAAAAATATGAGACTTCTGCGTAATACTTCAATTAATTTTCTGAAAATAAGAAAAGCTGCTTTTATAATGTCAGCGGTACTGCTTGTTGCTTCCCTTTATCTTTTTTTCGTTAGGAAGCCCAATTGGGGAACAGACTTTACCGGGGGAACATTAGTACATGTCCGGTTTGACAGCCTTCCTTCTGAATTTCTGATAAGAGAGGCGCTTTCGCAGGCAGGATACGAGCATCCGTCCGTGCAGAGATTCCGTGATGCGGAAGCTGCTATAATACGGATAAGTCCCCAGGAAGAAGACGCAGCTGTGGCAGACGATGTCGGAAAAACCCTTTCTGCTGCGTTTTCAACGGAAAATCCCGAGATCATGAGAACTGAAATGGTAGGGCCTGCCGTGGGGGACTACCTGAGAGAGAGAGCTATGTGGGCATTTTTACTGGCTTTTGCAGCTATCATTCTTTACGTGGCCTGGCGTTTCAGGGGAGGGGTTTGGGGCCTTTCAGCTGTTATTGCTCTTATCCATGATGTGATAATTGTTTTCGGACTCCTCATTTTTCTGGGCATAACAATAGATCTTGTTGTTGTAGCTGCCCTGCTTACTCTTGCAGGTTATTCGGTAAATGATTCTATTGTAGTTTATGACAGGATAAGGGAAAACATAAAACTTCACTATAAAAAACCTCTGGTTGAAGTTATAAACCTCAGCATAAACGAGACTCTTTCAAGAACAGTCATCACATCCGGAACAACTCTTGCTGTGGTCATAGCTCTTCTTCTAAGGGGCGGGGAAGTCCTGCACGGGTTTTCCGTTGCTCTTTGCGCAGGCATAATAATCGGAACTTATTCTTCAATTTTCGTAGCGGCTCCTCTGGTCTATGCCTGGCAGCACAAAAAATAAAAAAACTCCTGCGGCAGTCTCCCTTAGGAAAATTAAGGGACTTAAGATAAAACTCAGGAAAAGAGAAATCCTCCGACATCTCAAATACAGCCCCGGTTCCGGCGAAATCACACCGGAAACCGAAAGCCTTATGCAAGAGGAAATTCAGAGAGCCTATGAACTAATATACCCCTGTGTAATATACCTTACAGTGCCTCGCAACTCGGAAATTTTTGAGAAGGTTAAAAACGAAATACTCAGGGGTTCGGAAAAAACGGAAAAGATTTCTTCAGGTTCTGTAGCCGTTACGCTGATGGCTTCTACCGCGGGTATTAAAATAGAAAAAGAAATTGATAAACTGAAGGAAAAAGAACTTGCCCGTGCTCTTATACTTGATGCGGCCGGCAGCGAAGCCGCAGAACAGTCGGTAAATTTTGTTTCAAAACTTATAAGCGAACAGGCCGGCGAAGATGAATGCTATACAGGAATGAGAATTTCTCCCGGTTACGGCGGTTGGGATGTAAGGGTAACGGAAAAAATACTGACTATGCTTGATACATCAAAAATAGGAATAGAATATACTTCTTCCGGAATAATGTGTCCCCGTAAATCTGTCGCAGCAATACAGCCCTGGTTTAAGCAATGAAAAAACAAAAAATTACTTTTTTAGACGGAGGTATGGGTACTTCGCTTGCAAAGCTCGGAAAGGATTCGTCTGCCTTATCTAACCTGACAAATCCAGATGCCGTAAAAAAAATACACCTTGAATTTATCCAGTCCGGGGCTGATATAATTCAGACGAATACTTTCTCGGCCAATCCCGCAATTTACAGAAAAGACTATAAAAAACTTATATCAGAGGGAGTGAAACTGGCCCGGAAAGCAGTTGCGGAGTCCGGATGTAAAGTAACCATAGCAGGCTCCATAGGCCCTACAGGAAAAATGGTGTCCCCTATAGGAACTCTTGATTTTGAGGAAGCGGTAAATATTTTTAAAAAGGCAGCCGGAACTTTTTATGACGCGGGTGTGGATACTTTCATAATTGAGACTTTTGACGACATATCGGAAATGAGAGCCGCTCTGATAGGGTTAGGGGAAGCTGTTCCGGATGCGAGGGTTTTTGCGTCTATGACATTTTCTTCCGGTGACAGGACATCTACCGGTACACCTGCCGAAGCTGCCGCTATAGCAATGGATGCGCTGGGCGCCGATGTAATAGGGGTAAACTGCTCATTCGGACCTGAAGGGTTGGCCGGAGTTGTCAAAAAAATGAGAAGGTACACTAAAAAACCTTTGATGGCCCAGCCCAATGCCGGACTCCCGGATGTTTCAAAAGGTACTATGGTATATCCTGAAAATCCGGTTGATTTTGCATCCAAATGCCGGCAGCTTGTAAAGGCCGGGGCGTCTTTTATTGGTGGCTGCTGCGGCACTTCGCCGGACCACATAGCCTCACTTAAAAAAATAATGAAAGACATTTGTCCTTCTTCCCCTCCGGAAAGCGTTCCCGCAGCGATAACTTCCCGGACCTCTTTTACCGTATTCGGGGAGTTCCCGGTTATAATAGGAGAGAGAATTAATTTTACAGCCCGTCCGGAATTGGCTACCTCGGAAGCGAAAGTTGTTGCCGAAGGACTTAAGCAGAAAAAAGCCGGAGCTCTTGCTCTCGATGTAAACCTTGGAAGTAATGAGGAAAGAACTCTGGAAACGGTGATGGCTGTTGAGAGGAGGGTTTCTCTTCCGGTTGTTTTGGATTCACATAACGCCGCAGAGATAGAAAAGACAGTAAGGCGGTATCCCGGGGTACTTCTTTTAAACTCAATATCCGCGGAAAAGGAAAAAATGAAGGCTCTTTTCCCGATAGTTAAGAAGTACGGCCTTCCTTTTATAGCTCTTTGCGTTTCGGATAAAGGCGTTCCTTCTGCCATAAGCGGCAAACTGAAAATTGCGGAACTACTGCTTAAAAGGGCCCGCGAGGAAAAAATTCCAGAAGGAAAAATACTTGTCGATCCGGTAGTTCTTGCCGCTTCCTCTGATACTTCTTCAGCTTATAAAACACTGAGGGCTATTGAAAAGATCTCTGCTAATACCGTTATCGGTGTAAGCAATGTATCCGGCGGCATGCCTCAGCGGGCACTTCTAAACCAGGCGTTAAGTACCCTTGCCGTTTACTGCGGAGCCTCGGCTCTGATAGCTGACCCTATGGATGCAGACCTGGTTTATATTTTCCATGCATCGGCCCTTCTTTCCGGCAGGGATACAAATGCTCTTAACTATACGGGGTATTTTGCTCCCGGTTCGGAAAAGTTTTCCTTTGACAATCTTCTTTCTCAGGCTGTTTTTGAAGGAAGCAGAGAGGAAGCCTCCCGGCTTTCCCGGATGGCTGACAGGGATACGGATCCGATTGAAATAATAGAAAAACAGATTGCTCCCGCACTCGACAGGGTGGGAAAGGAATACTCCGAAAAACGGCTTTTCCTTCCGCAGCTTGTCGAGTCGGCGCGCAGCGCAGAGGCAGCTGTAGAAGAAATAGAAAAATATATGAAAGCCGGCGGCTCCGAAAGAAAGAAAAAAGGAACAATTGTAATAGCTACGGTAAAGGGAGATATACATGATATAGGTAAAAATCTTGTGACCCTGCTTCTTAAAAATTCTTCTTTTAATGTTGTGGATATGGGTGTTGATGTCGATTCTGCAAGAATAGTTGATGAAGCCGTAAAGCGAGGGGCTCATATCATTGCTCTTTCCGCTCTTATGACTACCACAATGGAGAGTATGAAAGAAGTCAAACGGATTCTGGACAGTAGAAAGCTTAAAATACCCGTTCTTGTGGGCGGCGCCGCGGTGACTGAAAAATTTGCTGCCGGAATAGGAGCATTTTACGCTAAAGACGCCGTAAAAGCGGTAAAAGCTGCCGAAAATATAATATCCGGATAATGTCTGTTTTCCTGGTTTCAGTTTTAATGAATCTTTATATCAGGTTTACAGGACTGACAACGCGAATTACAATTTTCGGAGAAGAAAGATTACCCGAACCACCTTTTGTTTACGTCTTCTGGCACAGCCGTCTTGCTCTTCTTTCGTACTCGCACCGTAAAAGGGGAGTGAAGGTGCTTCTCTCTACCTCAAGGGATGGGGAAATAATATGGAAAATCATTAAATCACTCGGGTTTTCCTGTATACGGGGAACGGCTTCAAAACCCGGCCAGGCGCGCCGCGCAGCGGTGGAGATGCTGGGTTCACTCAAAAAAGGAGATGTTGTTGCAATAACACCTGATGGCCCGAAAGGCCCCCCGGGGGTTGTTAAAAAAGGTGTTCCCTATCTTGCCCGGAAATCCGGATGCCCGATAGTGCCGATAAGCTGGGACACTGCCAGAAAAAAAATAATGAAAAGCTGGGACCGGCTTGTTCTTCCTCTCCCTTTCAGCAAAGCGGCGGTAGCGGTAGGAAGCCCCTATTATGTACCTGAAGATGCCGATGAAGAAAAGGAGGCTTTGAAAATAAAACATCTTATAGAGGAGCAGGATGAAAGGGCCTCCCGTCTACTGAGACAAATATGAAATATCTTTATTTTTATCAGCTTTTATACATTGCTGTTTTTGCCGCCATTTTGCCTTTAGGAGTAATACTGTTGTTTCTTAAAAAAAGTTTCCGGACCTCGCTTCACCAGCGTCTTGCCCTGTATTCAGGGACTGAAAAAAAGGCGCTGGAATCTGTAAAAGGTTCTGTTTGGATTCATGCCTCCAGTGTCGGGGAAGTAAAGCTTGTTTCAAAAATTCCGGCATTCAGAAACATAGAAGCAGTGATAACTACTTCCACCTCTACCGGCAGAGACCTGGCGGTAAAGCTTTTCCCTGGCTGCTGCGCTGTTCTTATGCCTCTGGACCTGGTTTTTATGTGGAAAAGGTTCCTTAAAATTGCCGGTCCTTCAAAACTTTTTATAGCGGAAACGGAACTATGGCCTGCTCTTGTTTTTTCATCTGCTATTCCCAAGGCTCTTTTTAATGCGAGGATGTCGGATGAAAAATACGGGATATATAAAAAATTGGGCACCCTTATGAGAGAGCTTCTTGCAGAATTTGACGTTATATTTGCCAGGGATGAAAAAAACTACGAAAGGTTTCGCAGCGTAGGGGCTGCTAAAAACTCACTTAAACTACTGGGCAACCTTAAGTATCTCGGCGAGAAACCTTCCATTGATTTATCCGATCCCAGGTTCACATCTCCGGATCATCCTGTGATAACGGCAGGTAGCACTCACGAGGGCGAAGAAGAGATAATAATAAAAGTTATTCAGCGCCTGAGGGCCCGGCATCCGGAGGTTTCACTTATAATAGCTCCCAGGCATATAAACCGCGCCGGAGCAGTAAGAAAACTTCTTGATAAGAATATGATTGATAATGTTTTATGGAGCAATAAAAAAGAGCCGGTAAATCCCGGTGAAACAATAATAGTAGATGCTATGGGGCATCTCTCCTCTGTATATTCACTCTCATGGATGGTTTTTATCGGCGGCACTTTTGATTCTACTGGGGGGCATAATATTATAGAGCCGGCTGCCTGGGGCAAACCTGTTGCAATTGGTCCGTCATACCGTAATTTTACCGGTGAAGTTGAATATTTTAGAGAATACGGCGGCCTAAAAGTAGCAAATCGGGAGGTTAATTTATATAATATTTTTCTGAAGTGGCTCAACGACAGCGGCAGGCGTGAAGAAGACGGAGTGAAAAATCTTAAGGCTGCCGATAAAAAAAGGCTTCAGGCCCGTATACTTAACCGGGAGATTGAAAGATTTATGGAAAGATAGGCGTCTGAAATGATATTCAAAAGAATAATAATATTTATAATTCTTATTCTTACTGTCCTCGTTGTCGGGACTTTAGGATATATGCGGATAGAGAATCTTGTTTTTCTTGACGCACTCTATATGGCAGTTATTACTCTTTCAACAGTTGGTTTCAAGGAGGTAGTTGCACTCTCAACTGCGGGACAGTGGTTTACAATAGCTCTGGTAGCAGGTGGTATAACGGTTATTACTGTCACACTGGCTATGTTTACTTCCTTGATACTTGAAGGAGAAGTGGGAGAGTACCTTAACAGGAGAAAAATGGATAAAAAAATAAAATCGTTAAGAAATCATATTATTGTATGCGGTCTGGGCCGTCTCGGTGAAGAAGTGGTCAGGAACCTCGTGGAAACCAGAACAGACTTTGTTCTCATTGAGAACACGCAGGAAAAGGTACATAAACTTACTAAGGAGATAGGGGAGTTCCCTTATCTTATAGACGACGCCGAAGATACTAAAGCCCTTGAGTCAGCGGGGGTGCAGAGAGCTTCCACCCTTATAAGCTGCCTGGGAGCCGACAGCCTAAACCTGTTTGTTGTAATAACTGCAAGAGAAGCAAATCCTGATTTAACTATAGTTTCAGAGGTTATTGACCGTCCGGCCCGTTACAAACTCAAAAAAGTGGGAGCGGATTACGTCATATCTCCTTCTCAGATAGGTGGAAAAAGGATGACGGCGGTTGCTACACGCCCGTCAGTGGTCTCGTTTCTTGACCTGGTAACCTCGGGTGGAGAAAAAGAGGTTTTATGCGAGTCGGCTGTTGTCGGGGCATCATCTGAATTTGCGGGAAAGACTCTCCAGGAAGCCCGTATACCCAAAAGAACCGGGCTTATAGTAATATCCATTAAAAAGAACGACGGCCAGCGTTTTATATATAATCCTTCATCACAAACACGTATTGACGCGGGCGATGAAATTATCGTTATGGGACAGGGTGAAAATATAAAAAAACTCAAAAGCTATACAGGCAAGTAAGACAATATGGAAAAAAGTTTTCTTTTAATCAGGTATTCCTCACTCGGCGATGTTGTCCTGGCAACAAGCGCCGTTGAGAGCATAGCCGGCAATATTCCCGGCGCAAATATCAGTTTTCTTACAAAGCCGCAATATACCGAAGTTTTTCAAAATAATACTCATATTACGGAAATACTTACCCGGCCGCCTCTTTTAAGGAAATATGATTATATTATTGACCTTCATAACAGCTTAAGGTCAAATTTTACTAAGCTTCTGATTAATGCGGGGAACCGTTATACTTACAATAAGGCGGCTTACGCAAGGCGAGCTTTTCTTCTTAAGAGAATCAGAAACCCTGTATTGGATAAAGATGTCATAGAAAGGTATCTCGGAGCCCTTAAAGGTGCGGGACTTAAAACGGAATATGTTCTTCCCAAAATATACCTGACCGCCGGGGAAGAGGAGGGAGCTGGCCGGCTTACGCAGAGAGAAAACTATATAGTAATTGCTCCGGGAGCCAAATGGAAAACAAAGCAATGGATGGAAGAATATTATTCTTCGCTTACTATAAAAATAGTTCGAGATCTTGGTCTTGACGTTGTGCTTGCGGGAGATAAGAACGACGAGGAAATATGCCGGAGTATAGTTTACGGTTCGGGAATACTAAAAAAGCATATAGTAAACCTTGCAGGCAGGACTTCAGTAAGGACCCTGGCCGCAGTACTTAAAAAATCAAGAGTTTCGGTTACAACCGATTCGGCTCCCCTTCATATAGGCCGGGCAGTAGGGGCAAAAGTTGTCTCGTTATTCGGGCCTACGGTAAAAGAGTTCGGGTTTCAGCCGAGGGAGGCAAATACCTGCATACTGGAAAAAGAGATGGAGTGCCGGCCATGCAGCCTTCACGGTTCGGATAAATGCAGATTTAAAGATAAAGCCTGTATGAAAAGGATAGAGCCTTACGAGGTTTTTAACGCGGTTAAAAAGTTTGCAGGGTTTGATGTGTGAGAAAATCCTTGTAGTTCAGACGGCCTTTCTGGGGGATTGCGTGCTGACACTTCCCCTGGTAAACGCTTTGAATCGCGCCGGGAGTAAAGTCGATGTCGTATGTAAAAAAGGACTGGAAGACATTTTCAACAGCTGCCGCGGCGTTTCTGAAACAATTATTTTTGACAAGAAAACTTCAGACAGGGGAATCAGGGGGATTATCAGGATTTCCTCCGCTCTGAAAAAGAGGAATTACAGCAGTGCCTTTCTTCCGCAGAGATCGTTTCGCAGCGGACTTCTGACATACCTTGCCGGCATAAAGAAAAGAACGGGGTTTACAAGGGGAGGTTCCAAATTTTTTTTAACTGAGAAGGTGCCCTTTGACTGGAACAGACACGAAGTAGAACGTCAGTTAGAACTCGCGCGGTCTGCCGGTTTTGAAGTGTTTCCCGCGGAGTTTAACCTCAAACCCGATACGGAAAAAGTCCGGGAATGGAGAGAAAAGCTTCACGGCCCCGGGAAACTTGTCGGAATTGCGCCACAGAGCAACTGGCAGACAAAAAAATGGCCGCCGGAGAATTTTAAGAAAATTGTCCGGGAATTCTCAAAAGAAAATACAGCTGTCATACTTGGCAGCGCTCGGGAAGAGTGGGAAGGCAGAAATATAATAAATCTTACCGGTGAAACTTCTGTCAAAGATCTTATAGCGGCCTGTTCGCTTCTTGATGTTCTTGTTTCAAATGACTGCGGAGTTATGCATATAGCCTCTGCTGTCGGAACCGGGGTTGCTGTTATTTACGGGGCGACAGTCCCGGAACTGGGGTTTACACCCTGGGGAGAACACGTGGTCATACAGAACGGCCGGCTTGGATGCCGCCCCTGCAGCCTGCACGGCCCCAGAAAATGCCCTAGAAAGCATTTTAAGTGCATGACAGAAATCAGCCCGGAAAATGTTATCCGAGCAGCCGGGGGCCTATTAGAAAAAAATGGGAAAAGATAAAAAAAGAATACTTCATATAGTTAACATCCCGTGGTTTTCCGGCCTTGGTTCCTATGCCCGTGATATGGGATATTATATGGAAAAATCCGGCGCGCGGATAACTTTTGCCGCAGTAAGTCCTTCCAGGCTGAGCCGCCGCCTTGAAAAAGAGTTTAAGGTTATTCCGCTTCCCGGCCGGGGCTCTATTCAGACACTGCGGGGAATTATCCGGTTGCTGAGAACAAGGAATGAATTTGATGCGGTTATATCCCATTCCGGCAGTTCTTTCTTTATGGGCTCGGTGATGAAACTTTTCAGAAGTAAAATAGTTCTTGTCAGAACACGAGCCGAAAAAGGAGCTCCTAAAAATAATTTTTTTAACAGGATACTGCATCTCTGGGGAGATGCTGTTGTTGTCGCTACTGAAAAAATACGAGGGCGGTTTTTGTCAATCGGCTGCCGTCCGGAAAAAGTGATTGTGATCCCTCCGGTGGTAGATACCGACAGGTTCCGATTTTCTCCGCCACCCGCCGGCAATGTCATATCAATTATCGGCCGCCTTGACAGGGTAAAAGGACACGGGGTGCTTATTGAAGCTCTTCCGGCAATTAAAAAAATGGCGGGCACTGTAAAAGCAGTATTTGCCGGCAGGGAGGTAAAGGTCAGTTTTGAAAGCCTGAAAAGCCAGGCACGCGCTCTCGGTGTTGAAAAAGAGATCCGGTACAGGGGGGAGCTAGTAGATAAAGAATTGTATGATTTAATAAGAAATTCGGTTGTAGGAATAATAGCGTCTCTGGGCTCGGAAGCCGTAAGCCGCGCAGCACTTGAATGGCTTGCCTGCGGCAGGCCTGTAGTATCTTCCGATGTAGGGTGCCTTGAGGAATTCCTTGGAGGCACAGGCGCGGCTTTCATATATCCGAGAGGAGACAGCAGGGAGCTTGCTTTGAAGGCAGCGGCGATTTTAAACGACCGGGAACTTATGTCCAGGATGTCAGAAAAAGCAAGAAAGCTGGCTGAAGACAGGTTTTCGCCGGCGGCATATATGGAAAATCTGAAGAAAATATTTAATATAATAAAATGAACAAAATTACAGCGGCAATAATAACATTTAATGAAGAAAGCAATATCCGGGATGCCCTGGAAAGCGTAAAGTGGGTTGACGAGATAGTTGTAGTAGACAGCGGCAGCAGCGATAAAACAGTTGAAATATGCAGGGATTATACCGATAAAATTTTTTTGAACCCCTGGCCCGGCCATGTTCAGCAGAAAAATTTTGCTATAGGTAAGTCATCAAACGAATGGATACTTTCTATAGATGCTGATGAGCGCGTCAGCAGCCGGCTTGCCTCTGAAATTAAAAAAGAGCTCCGTTCGCCGAGCGCTGATGCTTACCGGGTCAGCCGCCGTGCGTTTTACCTGGGAAGGTGGATAAAGTTCAGCGGCTGGTATCCGGACAGGAAAGTGCGGGTTTTCCGTAAAAGCCGCGCCCGCTGGGGCGGAATTAATCCGCATGATAAAGTTATAACCCGCGGGCCGGTGAAGCGGCTTGAAGGCGACCTCTATCATTATACTTACCGAAATATTTCCCATAACGTTCAGGCAATCAACAGTTTTACAGATATAAGTTCAAAAGAATACCTTAAAAAAAGGAAAGGTTCTGTGATTGATATGATAGTTAGGCCGCCTATGGCTTTTTTTAAAAAGTTTATTCTCAAACAGGGTTTCAGGGATGGAATGCCTGGTTTTATAATAGCCGTATCTACCGCCTACTATGTTTTTCTTAAGTATGCCAAGCTCTGGGAACTCAAAAACGCGCCTTCAGAAGAAAATGGAAAAAATTAAGCTTGGTTTTGTAATACATACCTTTGACGCTTCAAGGGGAGGCAAAGAAGTTGTTGCATGGAACCTGGTAAAGAGGCTTCTTGAAATGGGAGTCAGAACAGAACTTGTCTGCAGCAGGTATAAGAGCCTTGAGCATCCGCTGCTGAATATTCATAAAGTCCCTGTGCCAGGCAAGCAGGTAGGCCTTGACAACCTTTTTTTTGCCCGCCGCGCTCTGGGAAAAATTAAAGAACTTGATATAAATATAACTTACACTAACGGCAAAAGCGGTTTAGGGGAGATTGTCCGCCTGGGCGGCCTTCCGCAGAAGGTTCACATAAGGACGCGAGGCCTGGCTATGAAAAATCCTGTCAAGCGTAGGTTTTATTTATTGAAAAAAAAGTTAAGCCTGAAAAACAGGGTTTCGCTATACCTGGAGAAAAAAACATATACCAACCCCGGGATTAAAAAAGTTATAACCTGCTCCCGCTATGTTAAAAAGAATCTGCTCGAGGCTTACCCTGCGCTTGCTCCCGGCAAGGTTGAAGTTGTCTACAATGGTTTTGATTTTATAGATTACGACAAAGGTATGGCACTCAGAAACAGGAATGAAATACGCAAAAAATATTGCCTTTCTGAAGATGAGCCGGTATATCTTTTTGCCGGCAATAATTTTGAAAGAAAAGGGCTTGGCCGTGTTATAGAGTTTCTGAAAATGGCTCCCGGAATTAAACTTATTGTCGCAGGCCGCGGCCGCCGGCGCAGGTGCTCTCCGGAGCTTAACAGCAGAATAATCTGGGCGGGGGAGACCGGGGATATTGTTAAATATTACGATGCGGCGGATGTGCTTATTCTCCCTTCAGCGTCTGACGGGTTCGGGCTTGTGGTGCCCGAGGCTCTTTCCAGGGGGTGCTATGTAATGGTATCGCAGAATGCGGGGGCCTCCGAAATAATTGACGATTACCGGATAGGTATGACTTTTCCTTTCAGGGATTTCCCGGAAAGAGTGAAACCTTCGGAAATGAGTCTTGCCCGAGATGATCAATTCAGGCAGTCCCGTCGCGACCTGGTCCGGCAAATGAGCTGGGAAAAAATTGCAGAAAGATACCTTGGAATTTTTAAGGAAACTCTTGACACTTCCGGGGAGAGGCTGAAATAATGCATTACCTGCATATTCTTACAATGCATAATCTTGCAGGACTTGAATATGAAACTTTTCATTTCATAAAGACATCTCAGAAGCATAAACATAGCTTACTTGTGACAAGCAAACCTATTAATGAGTTATTCAGAAACTCTTTAAGCAGCACAGCAACAATAAAGCACTGGAAGTATTTAGGTCACCTGAAGATCCCATGGTTTTTAAGGTCTGTGTTTTTAAAAAAATGGCTTAAAAGGAAGAAGATAGATATTGTTATCTCCCATAGCCAGTTGTCGTTTCCTTCATTATGGAATACTGTATTTAAAAACATAAAAGCTCCCCGTATATATTATGAGCACGGTGCGGCGTGGTTTAAATCTAAAATGCATCAAAATCTTCTTGAAAGTTTTGACGGGTATATTGCTAATTCAAATGCCAGCGCCTTAATGCTTGAGAAAAAATTCGGGATTAAAAAAGACAAAATAAAGGTCATTCACAATGGACTTCCTAAAGAAAAATTTATAAACATAGGTAAAACAAAACCTGTAAAAAAAGATAAGAATAAATTTATAATAATGTATCTTGGCCGCTTAGTCAGGGTAAAAGGCGTGAATTCAGTTGTGGAGGCGATGAAATACCTTGATAATAACTTTGAGTTATGGATAGTGGGGGCGGGAAAAGAACAGGTTGTTCTTGAAAAACTGATATTACAACTTGGAGTTGAGGATAGGGTGTTTTTTAAGGGTTCTCAGATGGATCCTGCCCCGTTTTTAAAAGCAGCCGATGTTTTAGTCGTCCCCAGCTTAAGGGAACCTCTGGGAAATGTAATACTTGAAGCCGGCGCTGCAAAATGCGCAGTGATAGCTTCTGAAATTGACGGCATACCGGATATTATTTCTGATGGGTATAATGGTGTTTTAATCGTTCCAAGTGTTGAGATAAAAGATTTAAAAGTCAGAAAAAAAATGCCTGAAGCTGTAGTGGACTCAAAAAGCAGAAGAATTTTGTCTCCGCGTTACTTAAATCCTGAAGAAATAGCAGAAGAGGTTATTCGATTGAAAAAAGATACGCAACTTTTAAGAATGCTCGGGAACAATCTTTATGAAACTGTCAGGAAAAACTTTATAAAAGAGAATAAAACAATTGAGTTAGAAAAGGAGATTAATAAACTGCTGTGAAAGGTAAAATCAACTGGAAAGAATCGGTAATAGATTTCTTTATATATTCGGGTATTTTGATTTATATAAGCATGTTCTTTCCTTCACCTCTGGGTTCAGGCGCTCAGGATATTGGGGCAAATCTGGCTTTTTTACTTCTTTTAGCGACAAGAAAAGTTAACGTTAAAAATTTGTTTTTTAATAAAATATCTTTATCTTTATTGATATTTTTTGCTGCCCTGGTTGTTTCAAGCTTAATGTATTCCGATATACCTGATGTTCTAAATTCTGTGCGTAATGGTTTAAAGGGGCTTGCACTGTTTTTTTCAATACAAATATTATGTTTTTCCGGTCGGAAAAGAGATAAAATTTTTGTTCTGTCATTATATCCGCTTTTTTTAACTTTTATTGTTATGTCCTCCTATATTCCGCTTTTGCTCGGTATAGTAGAAGACGTAAGCAGGGAAGCTGGTTACTTAAGGGCTTTAGGCATACATAAAAATATTACTGCTAAATTCTGGAATATAGGACTGCCGGTAACGATAAGTACTTTTCTTTTTGTAAATTCCATAAAACTGAAAATTATACTTGCTGCTTTTATAGTATTATCATTTGCAGGGATACCTCTGACTTTTTCCCGTGGGGGTACTATTGGAATGGTTTTTGCGCTTTTAATATTTTTTACAGGTATGATGGTTTTTTTGTCAAACAAGTTCTCACTTACAAACAGGATAAAACGGATAGCAATAATTGCGGGCGGGTCCGCAGTGGTTACTCTTATGCTGTTTTGGAGGACAATAACTTCCAGATTTATATCAAGAGACTGGGTTACTCTTACTGGTAGACTGGATTCCATATGGCCTGCAATAATAAGAGCAGTCAGGCAGCGTCCTTTTACCGGTTACGGCCTTAGAAGTTTTCGCAGGGTTTTTTCGGATTTTGGCAGCTGGAGAGTAGTGCATGCTCATAATGTTTTTATGCAGGTTCTTGTGGAGGGTGGAATAACGGGTCTGATTCTTTTCCTTCTTATGCTTTTTATTTTCATAAAACAGTCATTTAAATATGTTAAGTTGAGAAATGAAGCTTCAGTTTATGCTCTTTCTTTTATAAGTGTCGCTTTTGGTTCTATATTCATAAACGGTATGGTTGAATATTTCGGTTTTCAGCACTTAATGTTTATATTAAGTTCGGTTTGGTTTTATGAAGCGTGGATAAGATTTAAAAATTCAAACAGATGTACCGGCGAAAAGTAAAAATAGTTAAAAAAACAATAAAGCGAGGTTTAAAAGTCTACCATCCCGCCGGACATAAAATAAACTGGGAAAGTTTCCTTCCTTTTTTTGAAGATCCTGAGCCTTCGCCGGACATTAGAAAGAAGCCCAGGGCCCAGCGCCGGCTTTTTATTTTTAAAACCGGAGGGGAAAGATACCACATAAAAAAGTTTAGCTATTTTATCTCTCCGCGTTTCAGGGATAAGTTCAGGGGTTTTCTTTTCCAGAGAACAGCGGCAAAACGGCAATTGATTTACTCGGTAAAACTTAATCAGCTGGGAATAAAAACTGTTTTTCCTTATTTTGCAGTAGAGAGAAGAAAGGGATTGAAAAAGGAAAGCCTTTTTATTACCCCGTTTACGGAGCGTCCGCGGCTGTTTCACAGTTTGCAGTCGAAAAAAATTCAGTATTCTCAAAAAATAGAACTTTTCCGAAAAGCCATAAGAGAAATATTTCTGCTCCACTCCAGCGGTATATTTCACGGTGATGCTCATACCCAGAACATCCTTGTTGATGATGGCAGTCTTCTGTGGTGCGATCTTGACAGAACAAAAAAATCCCGTCTGTTTTTAGAAATTCAAGGCAGGTTTTCTGATTTTGCACACCTTTTTCGTTCTGCTATCGCTGCCCTGATTTCATCCGGGGACTGGAGCAGCAGCATCAGGGAAGAGGTACTTGATATATGTGAGAAAAACTATCCCGGCTACGAAAAATTAAAAAGAAAAGTATATATAAGGACTTCGGAAAGACTTGAAAAATTCAATTATGCGTCAATTAAAAATATTGTCGCTGAAACCCCCGAACCTTCGGTTACAATATACCACCCTGAAGGCTACAATCTTGACTGGCAGTCCTTTATTCCTTTCCTTGATTTTCCGGAGCCGTTTAAGCCCGAGAAAATAACATCACGCGGAAGCCGGAGGGTTTTTATTTTTGAAGCGCCCTCGGGGCATCGGTACCATGTAAAAAAATTCAGCTATGAACAGTCTCCGCGCCTAAGGGACAGGTTTCGGGGATTTTTTTTCCAGTCTTCAAAAGCCAGAAAACAGGCTATTCAGATAGAAATGATAAGAGAGGCGGGGCTTGATACGGCTTTCCCGTGGTTTGCCGTTGAAAGAAAGAAAGGAGTGAAAAAACAGAGTCTTTTCATAACTCCCTATAAGGATGCTCCCAGTATGGCAAAGGTTTTCGCTTCTTCAGGAGTTTCTTTTGCCGAGAAGTACAGTATTCTTAAGAAGGCCCTTGAAGATGTAAGTGCCATGCACAGGGGCGGGGTATACCATATAGACACTCATATTAAAAACATACTTGTGGCGGATGGGGATCTCTTATGGTGCGACCTTGATGATGTAGGTAAAAACCGGATAAGACTGGAAACCAGGGGCAGGTTTAAAGACTGCTACAAACTTATGCGTTCTGCTATTATACTTCTTATCAGGTCAGGCCAGTGGCAAAAGGCGATGAGCCCGGATGTTGTAAAAACTTTTGAAGAAGCTTACCCGGGTCATTTAATAATAAAAAGAATAATATTAAAGAGCCTTTCAAGAAGGTTTAAAGAATTTGAATACTGAATTTTCTGTTATTCACTTCGATACCGGCTCCGATTGGAGAGGCGGGCAGAACCAGGTATTTCTGCTTATAAAAGAACTTAAACAATATAATATTTCTCAGTTGCTTGTTTCTCCTTCCGGGTCGCCTCTTTATGAGAAATGCAGAAATTCGGGGATAGATGTTTTTTCTGTCCGGGCCCGCTGTGATATGGATGTTAAGGCAGGGCTGGAATTCAGGAAAGCAGTACAGTCTTTTTCTGCGGGAATTGTTCATTACCATACTTCCAGGGCCCTCGGTGTCGGAAGCTGGGCGCTGAAAGGGCTTAAAACAGGAAAAGTCTGCACCAGGAGAGTTGACCTTCCTGTTTCCGGCGCTATTGTAAACAGGATTAAATACAAATCGGCTGATGTGATTGTGGCAATATCGCAGTTTATCCGGGACTATATGAAAGAAACCGGTTATGAAAATACAGAGATGGTCTATTCATCGGTTGATATTGCAAAATATGAACATAATCGCTGCTATGAAAATAAGCCAGATATAAATGTAGCTATGGCCGGAGCGTTTGATCTCAGGCACAAGGACTTTGAAACTTTCATTAAAAGCGCCGTATTGCTTGCAAAAAACAGAAAATTGAAAAATATTAAGTTTTTTATTGCCGGGTCAGGCCCCGACCGTGTAAAAATAGAGAAGATTATACGAAGGGAAAATATTGAAAGCAAAGTTGAGGTTAAAGGTTTTGTTGAGGATATGAGCCGGTTTCTGAAAGAGACGGACATCTTGGTCCATAATGTTAATTTTGAAGGCCTTGGTACTGTTATTCTCCAGGGTATGGCATCAGGCTTGCCTGTTGTTGCCGCGGATATAGGAGGAATTTCTGAAATAATTGAGGATGAGGAAAATGGTTTTATGGTGCCCGTAAAAGGGTTCAGAGAAACAGCTGAAAAAATCGCTCTTCTGGCAGGCAGCGCAGAATTAAGGGAGAAGCTGGGGAGGGCCGGACAGGAAACTGTGCGCGGCAAATTTTCACCGGATAAGATGGCCCGCCGCTATATGGATATATACAGGGAAGTGCTTAAGAAATGAACCCTTCTTTTTACGTTGAGTTTGTAGGTCCTCACGGTTCTGGTAAGACAACTATATGCAAACAGACAATGACAGAGCTTTATAGCAGGGGGTACAGCGTCGAATCCCGGAGGGGCCGCCGCCGGGGAGCCGGCAGAATGCCATTTGCGGGAAGAGGATTCCCTTCCCCTTTACAGGCTGCAAAGTTTCTCGCTTTTTTACCTTTATGCTTCACCCGGATACTCTATTACTGCATAAAAATGTCACTCAGCATGGGTGAGAAAAACTTTAAAGGCTTCCGTTTCTTTTTAAAAGAGTCTTTCAGCCTGAAGTGGAGGCTTCTATGCAGCAACGATGTGACTCTTTACGACCAGGGGCCTGTTTTCAAGTCTATCAATCTTTCCCCCGGAAAAGATTGCCTTAAGTATCTGAAGCTGCTGCTTAAGGATTCAGAAGTAGTGATTGTCATAATAACTATTCCGCCCCGGGAACTTGCCAGGCGTCTTGCCGGCCGGAAAAATCCTGAAAAAATTATGGTTACTGCCGAAAAAATAGAAAAATCAGAATGGGATATCAGAAACCGCAATAGGCCCGTACCGTATATAGAAAAGGAATTTGCTGAAAAATTTAAAGCCTCCTGCGTTGGAGTGGATGGAATGAAGAGCCCCCACTGCAATGCCGGAATTGTTGTCCGGGAAATTCAGTCGCGGCAGAACTCTTTCAGTTCGGAATAAATTTTTTCTATCGGCTGGCTTTCATAATTTCTCCATAAACCTATGTTTTCTTCTGAAAGATCCGGCTTAAAATATTTTCCTTTTTCCCTGTGGACTGCGGGGTCGATTTCAAGATGCGAAATTATTTTATCTAAAGAAGTTTCATAGTTAAGGACAATGTCCTCAAAATTTATTTTAAGGACTTTATCGTTTTCATAGTAACTGTTTTGGCTGCGCATTAAACGGTACCATAATATAAAATCTTCAACTGACGCATTTTTCATAATACTGCGTTTTACTTCAACAAAATTGTCTCTGGGGTCTCTGTCAACAATGACCATTTTCGCGTTGTCAAAATAGTTGAGCATTCTGTCAGGACGGCAGTGGTAGGACGCAAGGTCAAGAATTACCGCATCAGTGTTTTCTTTTCTGTCTCTAAAACTGTCACTAAGGAGTCCGGCCAGGTATTTTTTTGCAAGCGTAAGAAACTCTTCCCCCGGTGCGGCAATATCTATCTGAAAATCGGGTTTTTTTCCCAGAATGTTTTTTCTCAGCCTGTAGAGAATCCACTCCATTGAACTTAGCTCCCATTTGCGCCCGCTCCATTTCCCTCTGTACCTGAGGGATACAATATCGTTTATAAAGTTTTCTGATAAATAAGAGAAATTCCCGGCTACTTTCTCATTGAAGTTTTTTCCCGGAAGGGCGAGAAGTCCTTTTCTTTTTCTTCCCAGAACATGGACAAGTTTTTTAAATCTTTTAACAGCGAGGTCACTTCGCCACGGGGACCAGCAATCGACAAGTGCGTTCTCAAGATCCAGCAACCCGTCAGGTCCGCCAAGTATACGGAACTCGCTTTTGAGGCAGTGGTGTCCTTCAAATTCTTTCATAAGGTCATGAACGGCCCCGGATCCCGTAAATCCGTATCCCGCAATTAAAAAAACTTTAAAGGGTTTCATATGACAATCATATTTAATAGAGAGGTAATTTTCAACAGGGAGGTTATGAAAAATTAATACTATAATTTAAGAAGTGAATAAATTGTGAAAATATGTATATGGAATATTTCCTGAATGAAAAGGACTATTGCTCCTATAAAAAATCCTAAGCCGTTTACAACAGCATACCTCTGGAAAGTTTTTTTCACCAGATCAATCTTTACAAGAGGAGAAGTCAGAGAGCGTGCCGGACTCTGCCTGTTGCCTGCATAAAGCACTGCCGGAACGTAAGCAAAGATTACAGGCGCGATCATGTAAAAAAGACCGCTTAGGAAACACATTACAACAAGAAAAGCCATTTCAAACAGTCTCCGGAAGCGGGTTGAGAACCAGGCCTTACACGAAGAATCCATTAAAATTTTAAGACAACCTCCAAGGCATATAAAAGCTGCAAGCGGCGTGCCCAGCAGGTGCGCCGGGCCCTCTATTTCCGGGATCAAGCCTTCAGTTATTATCAGAAAGGCTATAATGCCGAAAGCAAAAAGAGTACGTACCCGGTAACGGTTCATGAGTAATGCAATAATTGAATCTTTACCTTTTATGTAGTTTTTTCCTGCTATCGCGAACCAGTAGAGGCTGAGGAAGGCAGCCGGGGGAATAAGAGCCCAGTGAGAAAGTTCAACAATTTCTCTAAATCCGTAGTTTCCAACCATAGATGCAGAGGCAAACAGGTACGGGTATGATACATATCTCAGTATCCTGCTTCCTTCCCTGCCTCTGGCTATGTTGGGGTTTTCAAGTGAAAAGCCCGACCTGACTGCCCGGTGCGGCTTTTTTATTTTCCACGGAATAACTGCCGGAACTTCCCGGCGGTATCTGATATATTCATCCCCGAATAGATTTATTAAGGTGCGCTCTTCCCTTCTTATTGCTTGAAAGTATGCAATAATGAAGAAGAATGCGTAAGCAGCAGCCGCTTCCCTGCTTCCAATCATTATACAGAGCCCTGAATCAATCATTGCGTTTGCAAGATAGAAAGGATGGCGGACCCATCTGTAAGGCCCGGAACGGGTTACTGTCTTGTTCTGGTGAAGATGGGCCTTGCAGGCAAGGTGAAGCAGAATTCCAGGCAGAATAAGAAAAACCCCTAAGCTGTAGTTTAACTGCTGCGGCGCGGTTTTTCCCAGAACTCCCAGTACAATACCCGCCACTACCAGCCAGGAGCGAAGCCGTTTCCTGTGAAGCGGGGAGTACCTGTAAATATTATTTAATAAATTTTTCATAGAGTTTATCATTGCAGTTACTAAAACTAATTATATATTATTTAAAAAAATACACAATTTAACCTCTATTGAAATATCTCCTTCAAAAATATATTATGAATACCGGGAGAGACGGACCGGAGGCTTGAATATAAATTGACTTTTTCAGGACATTATGAATTCCTTGCGCCGCGCGGAGCCGGAAAATCCGCGTACAGGGACGCGCTTTGCGGATTAATTAACAGCAAAAGCGCCGTAAAGGCTTTGCGTTCCCGCAGCGCTGCCTTTGCCGCGTGTGGAAGGCGGTTCCTTCCGGGGTTTGCAGTTAAAAGCCCGGAACTCAGCTGCAGGGCGGGAAGAATTATCTCGAAAACCTTTCATAAAAGAAACCTGCTTGAGTTGAAGGCCCATGAGGAGTTTCTTGATGAATACAAGGAAACCGCCGCTCTACTTGAGAGCCTGCCTGCCGGAACGGATAGTTTTATGTACTGGTTCAGAATCGTTTCGGGAAGGTACCAGCTTTCAAAACGGTATCTGAAACCGGATGAAATAATCTGCTACGGGGGAGGTTTTGTTTTCTGTCTTGAACATCTTTTCGGGAAGGCGGAGACCGGCTATATAGAAGAGGTCCTCTCCGTTTTGCCGAAACCGCGTCTTCTTATAGAGATCAAGGCGGAGGAGAAAAGCCTCATTAAAGCGCGTCAGGGGAGAGGAGATACCGGCCCGCTGCCGGAAAAAGTGAGGCAGGAAACGGCAAGTACTGAAAAATTGTCAGCCCTTGCCGGCAGACAGAGCATTAAAATAGTTTCTTTCTTTAATGATTACAGCGGTGTGAGGTTCACGGCTGATACTGAGTCTGAGATTCTGAAGTCACTTCCGGATGCGGGGAGATAAAATATGAGACTGAAAATTCTTCTTTTTTCAAAATCCAAGAGAACTACCGAGGCCACCGTCAACCTGCTTAAAGCCTTAAACCGGCACGGTCTGGTTGAAAAAGTAAAATGGCTCAACTATTCAAGGATAAGTAAGCTTGCCGGTAAAGGCATAGGCAAAAACTATGTATACCGGGTAATAAATTCTTACAGGCCCCATCTTACCCTTGTCAACAACACAGATGCCGAAGTTGAATGGATTCAGGAATGCTCAAAACAGGGAATTGTATCCTGTTTTTACCATGATTATAACTCTCCCGTAAAGGAAAAGGCAGTTGAAATAGGGCGCAGGTGTGATTTTTTCTACCTTTCAAATGCCATTCAGATTGAAGAATACAGACGCTTCGGAATAGAGGCAGAGTACCTTGTAAGAGGGTGCAGCAGGGATGTCCATTATCCTGTTAAACCGCGCGGCGGGAAGTATAAAAGCCAGGTTGCTTTTATAGGAAAACCCCGGGGCGGCATAAGAGATGAGATACTGAGAAAGGTTCAGGAAAATTTTGACCTCAAGGTCTGGGGCCCCAAATGGGACAGATCCCGGTTCAGTAGTGTAGGGGGACGTATCGGTTCCGGTAAATACCGCATTATATGCAGCAGCGCCGATATAATTCTGGGGGTTAATGACGGACGTGAAATAAAGACATTTGAAGAGCTCGTCTCACAGGGGCAGTTTACTTCCAACCGGGACCGTCTTGTTATGGCCTGCGGCGGTTTTTTTCTGACCAACTACAATAAGGGGCTGGAAAACCTATACGGAATAGGAGAGCATCTCGATGTTTACAGGAGCCTTGAAGACCTTGTTGAGAAAATAAGGTTTTATCTGAACAACCCCCGCAAGCGCAGAGAGATAGCATGCAGGGGATGCGTATATGTGCAGAGCCGCCAGACCTTTGATCACTTCGTTCAAAAAGTTATAGAGGATGCCGCCTTAAAACTTCCCGGAAAAACAGAACCGGCAGATTCTTGAAGCTTTTCTCAAAAATAGTAGTATATAACTGATTGAGTATGCGTAGTGGGGAGTAATTATGGAAAAGTCAATTAAATACAGTAAAAAGTTTAAAACCGGAATGATGGTGCTGGCTGTTGCCGCTTTTACAGGGCTGTTTTTTACAGTCAGGTACGGGGACGATAACCTTACCGGGACTATGGTTAGTTTTGCGAGAGAGACCGAAGCGGTATTTCCCTCCGGAGCAGATGCTACTTTGAGGTCGGATTCACGGTTCATAAGCAGATACGGAAACAGGTTCTATCACCTTATATTTACTTTAATGCTTCTTTACGGTTTTTTGGGAAGGAAAAATATGAAGAAGAGAAGGTATATGAAAGTTGCCCTCATATACATAGCTGTCCAGGCTGTGGCCTCAGGAGTTATTACCCAGGGAATTAAGGCGGTAGTGGGGCGACCGCGTCCCAGGGAGACTTTCAGTTTAAGAGAGGAAGGTAAGGTTCCGGAAAGAAAGCCTTTCAGCGGACGTACAACCTATATGTCTTTTCCCTCGGGTCATTCCTCTGACGCCTTCAGTTCCGCAGGCGTTGTCTGGATGTTTTCCCCGTCGCCGGCAATAACAGCGGCAAGTTTTGCTTTTTCAGGACTTATCGCTATCAGCAGGGTTACAGCCGAGAGGCATTTCGTTATTGATATATTATTCGGAATGATAATAGGTTTTGCAACTGCGCTGATACTTATGTATAAGATGTATAAAGAAGATGAAAATTAGCCGGCCGCGGTATTTGTGAATGCTTTTAAATATTGCTATCATTTTATTAAATGACCGTAAACAGTAAAAAAACATATACTTTTTTTCTCAGCTTCGGTATTATAATCCTGGCTCTGGGAGCAGCTTTTCCCCAGGATGTAATGCATATAGGGTTCACCCTTCTTTTTATCGCATTTCTTATCCAGTTTTTTAAGGGAAACCTGAAATACATACCTACGGGGCTGGAAAGGCCTATTTTAATTTTTCTGGCAGCCGGAATTGTAAGTTCTTTTTTCAGCAGTTCGCCCCTGCAGGGAATATCTTATTTTATTGAGAAATTCTGGTACATAATATTTCTCTTTATCCCGGTATACCTGTTCCATGAGGCGGAACTTAATAAGTTTACCCGTTTCCTTGCCTGGGCGGGCATAGGCGTGGCAATATACACAATTCTTCAGTCTCTTGTAGGAATGAATTTTAACCTGGAATTTAATATAGGAGAGATAGTTAAGTTCTCACCTCCGCATCTTAGGGAGGCTTTCGTCATAGGAGACCACCCCGTATACGAGGGGGTAGGGCTGATAGGGCGTCCGGAGCAGTTTGCCGTACAGCTTATGATGCTTCTGTTTTTCGTATACGGGGCTTTTAGAAAACAATGGGGGCTTTTTACAGTCTTTTTCGGTGTTATTTTAACTTTTTATTCCCGGGCATGGACAGGTCTCTTTGCCGTACCCGCATACCTTCTGTTAAGCAAAAAAAGATATCTGTCAGCAGCTCTTTCTTTTATTTCCCTTGTGGTTATTTTTATTCTTCTTCCTCAGGTGTCCGTTAATGCCGGCGCTGTAAGGGCTGTCACAAATGCTTTCAGTGATGCTCCTGCCAGAATCCTTGTAGGTTCCGGGCCCGGGCAGTTCAATGGATTGAACGCAGATTCAATGTACATCAAAGTCTTTGCCGAGGGGGGGGTTCTTTCGTTTGCCGCACTCATTTTTCTCATATACAGTTATTTTAAAAGGTATTTCTCCGTTCCTCTTTCTACTAAAGAAATATGGAGAAAAATTCATTACGGTTGCGTGCTTGCAGTAACAGCTGTTTTGATATCCGCCATGTTTCTCCCCGTTCCTCTCAACCCGGTAAACGCAATGCTTTTTTGGACTCTCGCCGGAGTGGGAGTTAAAACAAAACAGGGAGGATGGACACGCCGGCTGGTAACCCAGTACGGCCGCGTTGAATAAAATCGATACAAGATATATTTCGTATTTTAAATAAATGGTGCCACGATATTATATCGAGTTTCTTGGAACCCACGGATGCGGTAAGACAACTCTGGCCACTGCAGTGACCCGGCTGCTGGTAGCTGCGGGCTTCAGCGTTGAAAACCGCCGCCGGCTTCATAGAATGAGTCATTCCGGTCCCGTATCTTCCGTAAAGCCCGGGAATCTTTTGGGCCTAGTCGGTTTTTTTGTTTTTGCGATAAAAGTGCTCTACTACAGCTTAAGAATAGTCTCAAAAATAAACGCGTCATACAAGAAAAAATTTGATACATTTCAGATTCTTTTATTCAACGCTCTTGGCCTAAAGTTGAGTTTTCATCTGCATGGCGGAATCATACTGCATGACTGGGGAATTGTAGGAAGACTTATAAGATACGATCCCGGCAGCCTTTTTACGGATTATTTAAAAGCAGTGCTGACGTCCTATGCGGAATTGAAGACAATTCTTGTATATATTTCACTGGATCCTGAAGTGAACGCAAAAAGGGTAATTGAACGAAAATTTAAAAATTTCGGCAAGAGAAGGAGAATTCAGTGCTTTTTTTAAAAGATATTCAAAAGCGGGCCGGCAGCTTGAAAAATCCTGGGCTTTCATTCAGAAAAAATTTGAGAATGAAGAATGGATAAAAATGATAAAAGTAAGTTCAATAAAAAGTCCTGACTGTCTTGCCTTGGCTGTAATGGAACATATAAAATGAACTTCTTGCAGATTGTGCTCTATTCCGTCTTTAAGACTCTTGCCTTTGTTTTCAGTTATGTTCCAGCAAAGAGTTCCTATTTTGCAGGCCGGCTGCTGGGGAGGCAGGCCTTTTATATTCTGACGGGAAGAAAGAGTATAACGATTGATAATCTAAGGGAAGCTTTCCCGGAAAAGGATTATAACTGGTGTTACAGAACTGCGGGAAAGGTTTTTGAAAATTACGGTCTCAACCTGATGAAATTCTTAAGGTTTGCCCTTAACCCTGTTTCGTGCAGCGTTAAAACACACGGCATGGAAGTACTCGGGGGTCCTTCCCCGAAAATAATGCTGGGTTGCCACCTGGGCAACTGGGAAATAGCCGGGATGGCTGTTGTGGCTTCTGGGTATGAAATATTTCCCGTTGCCAAAAGAATACATACTCCTGCTTCCCAGAAACTTGTAGACGGTTTAAGAAAGGCCTTCGGTGGTGAAATGCTTTCCGATCGCGGCGGCATACGGGCTGTTCTTTCCAGGCTGCGCGATGATAAAACCGTCTATATTCTTTTTGACCAGAGGATAAAAAAAGGGATGCCGTTTCAGTTTTTTAACCGTCCTGTATGGGGGGCCCATACGGTTTCTCTTCTTCAAAGGAGAACGGGAGCCGATATTATTCCGTGCTGGAGCCGGTCCCGGGGAGAATCCGTAGAGGTTTATTACGGGCCTGCTTTTAAAATGATTACGGAAGGTGACCCCCTGCGCGCAGATTTAATCAATACACAGAACCATTTTTACTGGCTGGAAGATAAAATCCGCCGTGACCCGGCGCAGTGGTACTGGGTGCACGATATGTGGAGGCCGCGCAAAAGGGGCTGGAAAACAGTTTTTCTTGACAGGGACGGCACTCTTAATGTTGATAAGGGGTATGTTTCTAAAAAGGAGGAACTTGAGTTCATGCCCGGAGTATTTGAAACTCTGAGAAAACTCAGAAAAGCCGGGTACCTGCTGGTAATAGTTACAAATCAGTCAGGGATAGCAAGGGGCTATTACTCCGAAGCGGATTATATTAAGTTCAGGGATTATTTTCTGGAACGCCTCTTTAAGGAAGGGGTAATAATAGACAGGACCTATCACTGCCCTCACCATCCCGACGACGGGTGCTCCTGCCGCAAACCTGAACCGGGAATGCTCCGGAGGGCAATAGATGAATTGAGGGTAAGCACTTCCCAGAGTTATATTATAGGGGACAAAACGAGCGATGTTCTTGCAGGCAAAAATGCAGGGTTAAAAACAATAGCCGTAGGGAGAGGAGACTTTAAAGAGGCAGAGCCGGATTATAAGGTTCTTTCAATCCAGCAGGCCGGGAAAATCATTCTTGAGAATGATTAAAAAATAATGCTGTCTTTTATTTATCGAATTTTAGTTTCTCTTCATCGCAGGCTTACCCGCAGCCGCCATTCGGGAATCCCGGTTATAAGTGTGGGTAATATAACCGTAGGGGGGACAGGAAAGACCCCCGTAGTAATGAAAATAATAAAAGATATCGGTTTCCGCACGCCTGTTGCGGTTGTATCGAGAGGATACGGAAGAAAAACATTCCGCATGAAAAAAGTCGGTCTGCGTGACAGTTACCGCTATACCGGTGACGAACCGCTGCTTATTAAGAAAAATTTTCCGGGAGCTCTTGTAATAGCCGCGAAAAACAGGTACAGAGGCTCACTCTTTGCAGCAGAAAACGGCGCGGGGGCAGTTATACTTGACGACGGATTTCAAAGCTGGGAGATAGAAAGAGACCTTGAGATAGTCCTTATCAATGCGCTTTCTCCTTTTGGCGGCGGAAAAATTCTTCCTTCGGGGAGGCTTCGGGAACCCCTTTCCGCCCTGAAGCGTGCGGATTTAATCGTTGTAACTAAATGCAATTATGTTACGGCCCGGCGCATGGAGGAAATCAAGGGCAGGATAAGGTGTTATGCTCCTTCGTCCGGGATTTTTTATGCCCGGGAAAAAGTGCGCAGTTTCGGAAAAATATTTGATAAGGATGAACGCCCGGCGGAATTTTTTGAAGGAAGAAAAGCAATCTGTTTTTCCGCAGTGGGGGATAACAGATCCTTCCATAGCCTTCTTGAACAGTACGGGCTGGATATAATTGAAAAAATAGAAAAAATAGACCACTATAGATGGAAAGAAAACGAAATAAAAAAAATTGTTGAAAGATCAAAAGCACTCGGGCTGGATTTGATAACAACTGAAAAAGACGCCGTCAAGCTGCTTTCTTTTGAGCCTTTCGAATGCTGGTATACTAAAATGGAAACAGAGATAAGTGAAGAAAAAAAATGGAAGGAAAAAATTTATGAAGTTATCAGTTAAATACAGGCTGCTGGCTTTCCTGTTTTTTATAACAGCATTTATGCCGGCCGCCGCTTATAATTCTCCGCGCAGAAGCCGTTTGCCCTTTGCGGTGGGTGAAAAGCTTACATTCTCCGTCCGTTGGGGCGTTATCAGGGCAGGTGTTGCCACTCTTGAAGTCAGGGAAAACTTTAAACTTGCCGGCAGGGATACTTTCCGGATAGTGCATACCGCCCGCAGCGCAAGGTTCTTTGACCCGTTCTACCGGGTGCGCAACCGTATTGAGTCTTATATAGACGCCCGTGAACTCTATTCCGTGCGTTATGAAAGGACTATAAGAGAAGGAGGCTACAGCAAAGACGGACTTATAATATACGATCAGGAATACGGGAGGGCTTACGAAGACGGACATATGTTTGAAATAACAGAGGGAGTTCAGGATGTTATTTCATCTTTTTACTTTCTTCGTACAATGGAGCTTGAAGATGGAAAGATATACGAATTTGACGTGGGAAGCGATAAAACGGTATGGCCTCTTGAAGTGGAAGTAATAGGAAGGGAGCGGATTACCGTTCCGGCCGGAACATTTAACACAATCCTTGTTCAACCCAGAATTCTGGAAGGAGAAGGAATTTTTAAACACGAGGGTGATATATTTCTTTGGCTGACAGATGACGAGAGACGAATTCCTGTTATGGGAAGAAGCGAGATAATAGTCGGTGCGGTTACAATTCTGCTTACCGATAAAAAGCTTCCCAGGTTGAGATAGCCGGTAATTGCGCCTGTTTGCTTTTTTGCCGTCAAATAAATACAATTAGAAGACAATGGCCCGGATGGGGTTATATAGTTATTTACAGGTATTAAAGAATGCAGATTGAATATCTTGCCGTACTTATATCAGCATATCTTATAGGCTCTATTTCATTTGCCTATATAGTAGCAAGGGTTGCTGGGGGAGTTGATATAAGAAAGGCCGGCAGCGGTAATGCCGGAGCAAGGAACGTGGCCCGCTGCCTGGGAGCAAAATACGGGTTTTTAACAGGTTTTCTGGATGTTTTAAAAGGGGCATTGCCTATGGCTCTTCTTACAAGTCCAGCCCGGGAGTATTCTGGAAGTCTGGCCCTTGCGGCAGCATGTATGCTGGTTGCAGGGCATAACTGGCCTGTTTTTCTTGGGTTCAAAGGCGGGAACGGGCTTGCGGTCTCGGTAGGTGTTATGCTGTCATTGGTCTTCCGGATTGCCTTTTTTCTGCTGGTCTTTACTCTTTTTACGGGTTGGCTCAGTACAAAGATAAAGCCCGTAGCCGAATTTGCATCTCCTGTTGATATAGAGGCAATAGTCGGTTATATCCTTTTTCCTCTGGTTCTTATGGTTTACGGCGCTGAGCCCTGGATAGTAGTTATGCCGTTGATTTTAGGTGTTATTATGCTGCCTACGAGGATATCTCATATAAAGAAAGCTGAAAATGAATCAAAAAACACAGTTCCCGCCAGGAATACTGAATAAATTTAAAGAATACCGGATTCTTGTCGCCGGCGACCTTATGCTTGATAAGTTCATAAAAGGTAGCGTTTCAAGAATTTCTCCCGAGGCGCCGGTTCCTGTTATAAAAATTGATTCCGAGAAAAATGTTCCCGGAGGAGCCGGAAACGTGGCTTTAAATCTTGCATCTCTGGGTTCCTGTGTCTACATTGCTTCCGTAACAGGGGATGATTATTACGGCAGAAAGCTTCAGGAGAGGCTCCGAGAATCCGGGTGCAATACTGACAGTATATTAAAGGACCCCGGCAGGCCTACAATAGTTAAAACCAGGATTATTGCAGAACATCAGCAGGTAGTGCGTACCGACCTTGAAACCGAAGGAGAAATTTCCGGGGAAGTTTCCGATAAGATTATTGAAAGTATATCTTCATATTTTAATGAAATAGACGGTGTTATAATTTCAGATTACGGCAAAGGCTTTGTTACGGAAAAGTTCATAAAGAAAATATTGAAGCTCGCATCGCGCAGAGATATACCCGTTGTAGTAGATCCCCAGGTAGGCCATTTTTTTGAATACAAAGGGGTGACGGCAGTTACTCCGAATACAAAAGAGGCTCGTGAAGCCCTTAAAACTGAAATTAAGAATAAGGAACAGCTTATTAGCGCAGGAGAAAAACTTTTAAAAAAGCTGGCGTGCCGGACAGTTATAATTACCCGCGGAGAAGAAGGCATGAGTGTTTTTGAAAAAGGAAAATCTCCCTGTCATATTAAAACCGCTGCAAGAGAAGTATATGATGTTACCGGAGCAGGTGATACCGTTGCGGGTGTATTTACGCTCGGGATAGTCGCCGGCCTTTCAATGTCTGATGCTGCCAGGCTTGCAAATTGCGCGGCTGCGGTTGTTGTCAGCAAGCTGGGAACAGCCCAGGTTACAATTGAGGAAATAGAAAAAGAGATGCCCCTGTGAACAAGAAAGCGGTAGCAATAATTCCTGCCCGCCTTGGTTCAAGGCGGCTTAAAGAAAAGCCTCTGGCCCTCATATCCGGGAAAACACTGATAAACAGGGTATACGAAAGGGCTGCAAAACTTAAGAATGTTGTGGATACGGCAGTAGCCGTAGATTCAGTAGAAGTAAAAAAAGAAGTTGAAGGTTTCGGCGGCCGGGCGATAATGACGCCTTCTAATCTTGGTTCCGGTTCGGAGAGGGTCTTTCACGTTGCTGCAAAGTATTACAGTGATGTTGACGTGGTAGTCAATATACAGGGGGATGAGCCGTTTTTTAATGCGGAATTTGTGGATTCTCTTATAGAACTGTCTTTTATGAGTGAAGAAGGGCTGGTTTCCGGGTATACTGAAATAAGAAAAGAGCAGGCATCGGACACCTCCGTTGTAAAAGTTGTTCTGGATGAGAATGACTATGCTATCTATTTCTCCAGGTCACTAATACCCCACGGGGCTGAAACATACAAAAAACACCTGGGAATATATGTCTGGAGCCGTGAGGTTCTTGAAAACTTCTGTAGAAGCGGTTCAACGCCTCTTGAAAAAGCTGAAAGCCTGGAACAGCTCAGAGTTCTTGAAAAGGGGGGGGAAATAAAAATGATGCGCTGCATAAGCGATTCCCCGGGAATAGATACGCCGGAGGATTTAAAGAAAGCGGAAAAATATATATTAAGTATGAAAGATAATGGTTAGATATCCGGAAAAGATTAAAATAGGGGATGTGACTGCCGGCGGCAAAAATAAAGTCATTGTTGCCGGACCCTGCATAATTGAAGATTTTTCAATGCTTGAGAAGACTGCCGGTTTTATCAGCGAGATCGCTTCAAAAAGCGGGCATGAATTTGTTTTTAAAGCATCCTACGACAAGGCGAACAGAACTTCAGCTTCCGCTTTCCGCGGACCCGGTATGAAGAAGGGGCTGGAAATGATAGCAGCAGTTAAAGAAAAATTCTCTCTTCCCGTACTTGTTGATATACATTGCAGTCAGGAAGCTGCAGCAGCTGCGGAAATAGCCGACTGTCTTCAGATCCCTGCTTTCCTGTGCCGTCAGACGGATTTAATTTCGGCTGCCGGGAAAACCGGGCTTCCGGTTAATATAAAAAAAGGCCAGTTTATGAGTCCCGGGTCTATGAAGCTTCAGGGAGAAAAAGCACTCCGGGCCGGTAGCTCCGGGATTATTTTTACCGAAAGGGGAACAAGTTTCGGCTACAATGACCTTATAGTGGATATGAGGTCTATTGTTATTATGAAGGAGTCCGGCGGGGCGGTTTTCTTTGACGTAACCCATTCACAGCAGAAACCGCCTTCCGGAGAGGATGCAGGGTCTTCGGGCAGCAGGAAATTTACTATACCGCTTTGCCGCGCGGCTATTGCCGCCGGAGCGGACGGGATATATGCGGAACTGCATCCCTGCCCCCCGGAGGCAAAAAGTGACCGGGATACACAGCTGAGTTTCAGGGAATTTGAGGAACTTGTAAATGCAGTGTCCGAAATGTAAAGCTCCCTTTAAAAAGAATGCTCAATTATGCAGAAGGTGTGGAGAACCTCTTTCTGCCGAAAGCTGGCAGCCGTCCTGGAAATGGTCTGCGGTTTTTCTGGTCTCGGTATATGCCGTGCTGGCGGCGGGATATTTGGTGATAAGAATATTTTTATGAGCCTTAAAAAAGCAAAAGAAGTTTTAAAACAGGAAGCGAGGGCAATAAAAAAAATGTCCGGCAGAATAGGAAAATCCTTTGAGAACGCAGTGGAAATGATTGCGTCCTGTGAAGGAAAGGCAGTTGTAATGGGCGTAGGCAAGTCAGGGCTGATAGGTAAAAAAATAGCTGCTACCCTGTCTTCTACTGGTACGCCTGCTCTTTTTCTTCATGCGGGTGAAAGTCTCCACGGGGATCTGGGAGTTATCGGGAAAAAAGATATAGTTCTTATCTTTTCCATGAGCGGTTCAACTGAGGAGATAGCTTCAGTTCTTCCTGCCCTCAAACGGCTTGAAGTTCCGATAATCGCATTTACCGGAAATTGCGCGTCGCTTCTTGCGGGAAGCAGCGCGGAGCTGATACACATAGAAATAGAGCGGGAGGCCTGTCCTATGAACCTTGTCCCTACTACTTCAACTACCGTTATGCTTGCGGTAGGCGATGCTCTTGCACTTTCCCTGTTGGAGAAAAAAGGATTCAATCCGGAAAATTTCGCATCCCTGCATCCGGGAGGGGCACTTGGCAGAAAACTTCTTACCACAGTGGGAGATATAATATCGCGTACAGGGGTTAACCCTGTAGTGGCTGAAACCGATACGGTTAAAGACGCACTTCTGAAGATGACAGCATCCCGTGTAGGTGCTGCATCCGTCATCGATTCTTCCGGCCGCCTCTGCGGGTATTTTACAGACGGTGATTTAAGGAGGAGGCTCCAGCAGCACGAAAAAAACATAATGACACGGAATATAAAAGAGGTTATGACGGAAAACCCTTCCTCTGTCGGTCCCGCGACTCTTGCTATTGAGGCAAAGGAGATTATGCAGGAGAAAAATTTTGACAATATGCCGGTAGTAAATTCAAAAGAAGAGCCTCTGGGAATAATTGATGAAAGGGATATCATAAGGGAAGGTATTTAACTGCGCCGTGTTTGAAAATGTGAAAATAATATTCCTTGATGTAGACGGAGTACTCACCTCCGGGGAGGTTTATGTGTCAGGAAAAGAGTCTCCCAGGATAATGTATGTCAGGGACCGCCTTGCGCTTA
This sequence comes from Elusimicrobiota bacterium, assembly GCA_003557485.1. Lineage (GTDB taxonomy): Bacteria > CG03 > SLGR01 > SLGR01 > PWQF01 > PWMP01. The sequence goes on from PWOI01000196.1 coordinate 74,433, forward strand.
AAGCCCTTAAAGAAAAATCATCTGAAGATATTAAAATATACTGGGTGACGGCCCGTCCGTCAAAACATCTGAAAAGAGCTGCCCGGGAACTGAAAATGGACGGTGTTTATACGGGAGTCAGTGATAAGCTGAAATTGATACGTAAAATACTTTCTTCTTCGGGTATTGAGGCTGCCCGGGCAATGTACGTAGGCGATGACCTTGTTGATATGTCCTGTATGAAATTCTGCGGCAGTTCATGCGCTCCACGTGATGCAACCCCGGAGATTAAAAAAATTGCGGATTTTATAAGTACAAGCCCCGGAGGGCGAGGTGCTGTCCGCGAAATAATTGAGAAAATTTTAAAAGAGAGAGGTAAATGGGGGGAAATTGTAAGGAAGTTTGACCAAGGTTCGTAAAACAAAAGAGTTTAAACTGGCGCGTAACTTGCTGTTGTCGTGCATTGTTTTTTTTATTTCGGCTTTTTTTATTATTCTTCCGTATAAAATCTCCCTTTTTGCCGGAAGAACGCTGGGTTTCTGGTTCTGCTTTATGTTTCACCGTTACAGGAATATCGCAGGCCAAAATTTAAAAAAAGCGTTTCCGGATAAATCTCCGGTTGAACTTAAGACTATCCGGGATGACGTTTTTAGGAATATGGGTATGAATCTTGCCGAATTGTGCATGCTTAATTTTAGAAGCCGTTCTTTCTGGCTGGGCAGGATTGAGATAAAGGGAAAGAAGTATATTGATAGGGCGCTTGAAGAGGGAAAGGGAATAATTCTTCTTTCGGCCCATATAGGGAACTGGGAACTTCTGGGAGCCAGTCTTTCAATGAAAGGTTATTCCGTTGATGTTGCTGCCAGGGTAATAAAGAATGTTTTTCTGAACGGTGTTCTTGTTTTTTTTCGTTCCCGGCGCGGGGTAAACACTCTATACCGTTCGGGAGCAGGAAATTTAAGGCGTATGGCTGAATCTCTGAAAAATGGACGTATATTGGGGATTCTTATAGACCAGGATACAAGAAGAGGAGGCGTATTTGTGGATTTTTTCGGTATGCCCTGTTATACTCCGGTAAGCGCGGCAAGGTTTGCCGGTATAAAGAATACGGTAATACTGCCGGGATTTATATACAGAAAGAAGGATTTAAGGCACGGTATCCGCATTATGGCTGAAGCGGATAAAGTAAGTGACAGAGCTGCTGCTACAGCAGCCCACAGCAGGATTATTGAAGACTTTTTAAGAAAACATCCTGCTCAATGGATATGGTTTCACAGGCGATGGAAGAGGCAGCCGGCATGAGGTTTTCTGTTCTTCTTCTTTCAGTGATGTTTTTTTGCGGATGTTCTTCTCCGACTGAAGCGCCGGACAGTGCAGGGATCCCGGGAGGCCCGGATAAATCAATTGAGGGAATAACCCTGATAGAAATGGATGGCCCCGATAAAAAATGGGAGTTGAATGCAGCTTCCGCCGAGCTTATAAAGGATTCGGGCAGGGAACTTGTGAAATTCCGGGATTATAAAATGAATTTTTTTGAAGAGGAAGCGGCAGTATCTGAACTTGTCGGAAATGAAGGAGAATATGATCGTGTTACGGAAATTTTCGACGCACAGGGCCGGGTGGAGATAATTTCAGAGGACAGAAAAATAATTACATCGGATGTGCGTTGGCATCCTGTGGAGGAGGTTTTTACGACCGATATGGAAGTTGAAATCCATACTCTGCACGGGATAGTTAGAGGAGTGGGAATGGTTGCCTCTAAGAATTTAAATGAAATAGATATTGTTGAAAAGATAAGCGGAGAATTGAGGCATATTGAAGCTGATTAAAAAGTTTTATATATTAGTTTTCCCGGCGCTGTTTTTTTTTCCGGTTCTGCTGCGTGCAGATGAAATAAAAATAGACAGTGATTCAATGAGGATACTGCGCAGAGGCGAAATAATAGAATTTACAGGTAATGTCAAAGTTACTTCGCCGGAAATGACGGCTACGGCCGAACGAGCAATAATGTCGCAGGACGGAGAACATGTTACGGCGGAAGGCAATGTTGAGCTTTATTATTCCAGCGGGGCCTGGGATTTCAGTGGTTGGGGTGAAAAGCTTGTTTTCGACCGGGGAAAAGGGTATATGAATATAGAACAGGATGTAAAGGTTATATACCAGCCAGGCATAACGTCTACTTCGACTGTTGTTTTTGCCGACAGCGCGGAAGTCAGCTTCGGTGAGGGCAGGCAGGAAGGCAGGTTTGAAGGCAATGTTGTCGCTTTGAGGGGAAATGTGAGGGTTACCGCCGGGCTTGCCCTTTATGACAGGGAAAGAGAAATTTTTACGTTTACAGAAAGCCCTGTTGCATACAGTGATATGGAGCAGGCGTACACTAAATACAGGGGGGATAGAATAATATTCAGCCTGATAAGAGAAGAAGTTTCAATGAGAGGAAATGCAGCTACGAGGATAAAGTTTTACGATGTCCCTGGAATGTAAGGATTTAAGAAAAGAATACAGGAGAAAAGCTGTCGTTGACAGCGTTTCCATAGAAGTCAGTAGAAGAGAAATAGTCGGACTTCTGGGTCCTAACGGCGCCGGAAAAACAACTACTTTTAATATGATTGCCGGGCTGATTGAACCGGATTCAGGAAATATTTTCAAGGATAATAAAGAGATCACTTCACTGCCCATGTACAAACGGGCGCTTATGGGAATAGGTTATCTTACCCAGGAGCCGTCTATTTTCAGGAACCTGAGCGTTGAAGACAACCTTAAGGCCATACTTGAAAATGTGCATGACGGAAAAGAAAGCGTAGAGAAAAAATGCACAGAGCTTCTTAAAGCACTCGGCCTTGAAAAACTCAGAAAACAGAAGGCGTTTCTTCTGTCCGGCGGGGAAAAAAGACGGGTTGAAATAGCCAGGTCCCTTATACAGAATCCTAATATGATGCTTCTCGATGAGCCTTTCGTGGGAATCGACCCGATAGCTGTAAGCGAGATACAGGAAATAATAAGCGGTTTTAAAGATAAAGGAATAGGAATTCTTATAACGGACCACAATGTCAGGGAGACGCTGCAGGTAATAGACAGGGCTTACATAATGTACGAAGGAAAAATACTTTTAAGTGGCAGCAGAGAGGAACTTCTCGAGTCGCCTGCGGCAAGAAAAGTATATCTAGGAAGTAAATTCAGAATGTAGAAAGGGGAATTTAAATGAAAGTAAATATTACAGCAAGGCATATCGATCTCACTCCGGCTCTTAAGGAGTATGCAGAAAAAAAACTTATGAAAGCTAAAAAATATGTAAGGAAAATAACAAGCGCTCATATTATTCTCAATGTAGAGAAAAACAGGAAAATAGCAGAAATAGTTCTTCATGCTGATGGGCAGGATGTAAGCGCTAAATCTGTTTCCGGAGATATGTACGGAGCAATAGACCTGGTTATGGATAAAATAATAAAGCAGCTCAGAAGGCACAGGAACAGAGTGAAAAATCACAGGCGCATCCTTCCCTATTCAGTTGTTGCTGACCTGGCCTGGGAGGAAATGCAGGGTTTGGATCAGGGCGTTTCACCGCTTATCACTGAGTCCAGAGAGGTTGAAATAGCAGAGCAGTCTGTGCCGGATGCTGTAAAATATCTGAGAGACAGGGATTTAAGTTTCTGGGTTTTTGCCAATGAAGAGACAGGAAATCTCAGTATAGTATATAAAAAGGAAGGTGGTTCATACGGTATGATAACAATAAAAGAAAAAGAGGAGGCTGAAAATTGAGAATCAAGGATTTTCTTGGAAAAAACTGCATTAAAACAGACCTGAAGGAAAGCAAAAAGAGAGAACACATTAAAGAAATGGTAAGCGTTCTTGTAGATGCCGGGAAGCTGGATCCGGGTAAGGCTGATGAAGTAATTGATGAGCTTATGAAAAGAGAGATACTCGGCTCAACCGGCATAGGAGAAGGGGTTGCCATTCCTCATGTGCGGACCTCCGCGGTAACTGAAATGACAGGCGCATTGGGAATTTCCGCAGCAGGAGTGGAATTTAATGCGCTTGACGGAAGGCCCGTTCATATTTCTTTTCTTCTGCTTACACCCGATGAAGAAAGGCATCAGCATTTAAAAGCCCTTTCTACAATCTCACTATTTCTGAGGGACCAGTATTACAGGGAAGATATTATGAATGCCGCCCGCCCAAAGGATATATACAGGATCGTCAAAAAAGTATGAAAACGGTAAGCCTGCATGAAGTAATAGAAAAAGCTAAACGTAAAACCGAAGTTAGTATTCTTGCTGCAGGCAGTTTTGTTAAAGATAAAAGAATAGGATTTAACCGCGTAAATATTTTGGGGCTGGAACTCACCGGCTTTTTAGAGTACATGAATCCTGATCGCATACAGGTCCTGGACGCTGCGGGAGTTAAGTTTCTAAAAACCCTTAGGGGAAGAGATATGCTTGAAAACCTTTCTGAATTTTTTTCGCATCCTATTCCCGCATTGGTTCTTACGGATGGGATAGAACTTTTTGAGGATATAAAAAATCTTGCGGAAGCAAACGGAGTTCCTGTTTTGGGCTCGGGAGAATCCAAGTGGAATTTTATAAGGGCTTTTGAAGGCGAACTGGAAAAGCTTCTTGCACCACGGGCAGATGTAAGGGGTACTGTAATGGATGTTTTCGGTGTCGGGGTCCTTATAGAAGGGAAAAGCAATGTCGGAAAAAGCGAGTGCGCGATTGATCTTCTCAAGCGCGGCCATCGCCTGGTGGGAGATGATGTGGTTGATGTTTCCTGCCGCGGCTCGGATGTGCTTCTTGCAAGGGGGAAATATCCGATAGCCAACCGGATGGAGCTTAGAGGCTTAGGAATAATCGACATAAGGGAACTGATGGGTATTGCGGCAGTAAAAGATATTGCAAAAATTGATCTTATTGTAGGACTTGAAAAGTGGCAGCCGGGAAAGAATTATGAGAGGCTTGGTATTGAAGAGAAGAAAAAAGAAATTCTGGGGGTTGAAGTAGCGTATGTGGAGATACCGGTAGCTCCGGGCAGGAATACTGCTATACTTGTTGAAGTTGCTGTTATGAACCAGAATCTGCGCCGCCGGGGTATAGTTCCCGCGCGCCAGCTTGACCGGGAAGTTATAGAGAGTTTTAAGGATGAGCACCGAAGAGACTAAAAATCCTTTAATAGCAGTTATAACCGGCCTTTCAGGTGCGGGTAAAAGTGTGGCGATAAATTCAATAGAAGACTTCGGGGGATTTTGTGTTGACAATCTGCCTCCTGCCCTTATCACAAGGTTTTTAAAGCTGATAAAGTCTTCCGGTTATTCACATAAACTCATAGCGCTGGGAATTGATCTTCGTGCGGGAGAGTTTATTGAAACACTCTTTAAAAAACTGAAAAAAACTGAAAAAATGGGATATGAAAATGTCATTGTTTTTCTGAGCGCGGATGAAAAAACAATCATAAGGCGCTATAGCGAATCCCGCCGGCGCCATCCTTTAAGTTCGGATATGCAGAATGAAGTTTTATCCGAAACAATAAAGAAGGAGTCGGAAAAGATTGAACCTCTCAAGGAAAAAGCCGATATTATAATAGACACATCACAGCTTAGCCCATGGGATCTTAAAGCCCGGCTCCGGGAAATACTCTGCAAAAACGGAGCGGAGAAAATGACTATTAACCTTATGGCTTTTGGATTTAAATACGGCCTGCCTGAAAGCGCAGACATGGTTATTGATACAAGGTTTCTCCCTAATCCCCATTATAATCAGGAATTGTCCGCCCTGGACGGTACGGATAAGAAAATAAAGGAATACGTTTTCAGCAGTGAAGAGAGTGTTGAATTTTTGGAAAAGTATAAGGGACTCCTGAAATTTCTTGTCCCCAATTATATAAAAGAAGGGAAGGCATACCTTAACATAGCCGTAGGCTGTACAGGAGGAAAACACCGAAGCGTGGCTGTAACTGAGGAGTTGGAGAAGTTTCTTAAAGAAAAAGGCTACGGTGTCTTTCTTAGCTTCCGGGATATAGATAAATGAATATAAAGCTTATGGTTATAACTCACGGAGAACTCGGGAAAGTATTCCTGCACACGGCGCAGGACATTACCGGCCGCACTGAAGGAATAAGCGCCAGGGAAATAAACCGGAGCGACGGCATAGATAAGATAAGAAGAGAGATGGATCGCCTGCGGCAGGATATTCCTGCAGGAGAAGGCCTGCTCATTTTAACCGATATGCTTGGAGGAACGCCTTCTAATGTATGTATTCCTCTTATGAAAGAAAAAAATATTGAAGTAATAACCGGAGTTAACCTTCCTATGCTTCTCACGGCGATACATAAGAAAAATACGGTAAAAGACCTTAGGGAACTGGCGGAAATCGTATCTTCTGCAGGCTGCGAAGGAATACTGAAGTGTTCGGAGCGAGTGGACAGATGATGAAAACAGTTTTCAGGATCGATGATAGACTGGTGCATGGGCAGGTTATAGAGGGTTGGGTCCATAACCTGAACCTTACAAGAATAGTCATAGTCTCAGACAGAATAAAAGATGACGCTGAGTTCAGGCAGATACTTACTTTCTCAGTACCGGGAGAAATAAAAATTGATATTTTCGGTGCCGAGGAATTTGCAGATAAGTTGAAATGGGGCTATCTTGACGAAGAGGACACTATAGTGCTTTTTGAAAATCCCCATGATGTGCTCAAAGTAATGGATTACGGAGTTCAGATAGAAAAAGTTAATGTCGGATGTATGCATTATGACGGGCATAACAGAAAATTGGCCAAGAATGTGGCGGTTTCTGAGGATGACATAGCCGCTTTTAAAGATATAAACGCCATGGGAGCGATTCTTGAATGCCGTGCTCTTCCACAGGACAAGGAATTGGACTTAATGGAAAGCATAAACAGGATAAAATAGATGCTTAATATTCTGATCGCTTCAATATTGGGAGGTATTTTTGTTTCAGATGTAACAGCTGCCGGCCAGCTTATGATCTCCCGTCCTATTTTCTGCGCTCCCATTATCGGGTGGATTGCAGGGGATATACAGGCGGGACTGATGGTAGGTTTTCTTATGGAGCTTGTATGGATTAACATAATACCTCTTGGAAACGCTGTCCCTCCCGATGCTACGGTTGTATCTGTTGCCGGCGCATACCTGGGCGGCGCATTTGCTTCTTCAACCGGTGCTGACTGCCGGGGCTTTATAGTTTTTACGATATTGTGCCTGATCCCGGCAGGCATTCTTTTTAAAAAACTTGATATAATACACAGGGAATATAACTCTTACCTGTGTGGAGAAATTGAAGAAAAAATAAAGCAGAACAACTTTAATGCCGTTGACAGGGGGATTTATATGGGTTGGCTGTTTTTTATACTTAAGGGAGCTCTTTTTACAGGACTGATTATTGTTGCAGGGCTGACGCTTTTTACATATTTATACGGGTTATTTGATGAAAGGGCGGTAAAGGGTTTAAATCTTGCTTTCTACCTTATACCAGCAGTAGGACTGGCCGCAGCAGCGGAGGCGTTCTCTTTTAAAAAGTCAAGAAGAAAATGAAAATTGTAAACAAGATATTTTTAAGATCGCTGCTTCTGCAGGCTTTATGGAATTTTGAAAACATGCAGGGGACAGGATTCATATACTCTATGATGCCGAAACTTAAAGAGC
>PWOI01000072.1 GCA_003557485.1 Elusimicrobiota bacterium
GATATAACTAATGAGACAAACCAGGATGTTACCAGAGGGGGAGTTGGCTTTGAATATATAAACCGGGATATGTTTTTTCTCAGGGCAGGTTACCGGCTTAATTATGAAATAAAGCATTTTACATGGGGGCTTGGCGTAATCTACGGCAGGTTCAGTTTTGATTACGGCATGGGGCTGACGTCTGCTATAAATACAGAACATATGGTTATTTTTTCTGTGAGGATTTGAAAATGAAAGCAGCAAAAATATTATTAAATATTACTTTTATTTTATGCTTTTTTGTTTTACTTGCTGAAGCTGATATATCAACTGTTTTTAAAGAAAACACACCGGGCATATTCAAGCCAATGAGGTTTGGAGATGCAGCATGGGCCGATTTCCGGGGAAACGGCCTCTGGGACCTGGCTGTTTCCGGAATAGATGGTTCTGGTCAAAACAAGGTGTATTTATATAGAAACCACGGAAAGTTAATTTTTTCAGTTGAGAAGGATATTACAGTGGCCGGAGACGAACCTGCCGGCATTGCCTGGGGAGATTACAATAACAGCGGGCGTATTGATCTGCTTGTTGCAGGGTGGGAAACGACAGACCTTTACGAGAATAGAGGTGGAGGAGCTTTTGTAAAGGTTCCTGTCAGCGGACTTGATGTGACAAGAGAAGCAAAGGTAGCGTGGGCTGATTTCAATAATGACGGGCTTATGGATCTGGCGATAATAGGGTACAACAGCAGCAGGCTCTATGTTAATAACGGGAACGGTTCGTTTTCTACTCGTGATATTTTTTCCACCGATGTTACTATGGCCCTGCATGCAATTGCATGGGGCGATTATAACAACAGCGGCTACCCGGACCTTCTTATAACCGGGTCTCCGACCGGGATTGCCGGTCAAGCTGAGATATATCTTTTTGAAAACAATGGGGACGGAACTTTTTCCAGCGAAGCCGAGGCAATGGTCAGAGCCAGTACATTTACTGCAGTAGAATTTGGAGATGTTGCCTGGGGTGATTTAAACAATAACGGGTTCCTGGATCTGGTTATCGCTGGCAGGACCGAATCGGGGAATAAACTTATTGTTTATGAAAACCAGGGAACAGACGGAAATTACAATTTCGAGAAAAGCGCCTCTCTTACAGGAATCAGGGACGCGTCACTGGCGTTTGCAGATGTAAATAATAATGGACGGCTTGATATAATAGCGATGGGTGCAGTAAGCGAACTGAATTATAAAACATTTGTCTATATAAATGAAGGGAATTTTAATTTTGCCGAAAACGAACTTGATACAGGCATGAGAGACGGTGCCCTGGTTCTTGCGGATTGTACGGGAAGCCGCATGCCGGATTTATATCTGCATGGAAGTGAACAGGTTAAATTATATAGAAATAAAGTTGAGGGCAAAGAGGCTCCGAAAGCTGTAGCGGCTGACGATATGCACTCCGTATATTATCTTGACACACTTTATATTATGTGGAACCCTCCTGACGGGATTACAGATGAATATTACTATAATTTCCGTATAGGTGAAGAAGAGGGTCTGGATAATCTTGCTCCCGCAAGGTACGGTTCTCCGCTTTTTGGAAGCTACTTAAGTAAGGCTACTACAAATACTCATCAGAACAGCAGAATAAAAAATGGTCAGGTTCCAGACATGGATAATTTCAAGTATATAAGAGCGGTTGAAGTTTCCGGCAGCAACTACCATTGGGCGGTCCAGTCCATTGATGCGTCACTGGGTTTTACATGGACCGATGCCGACCTGGCAAGCGGCTGGAGTGAAAACAAAGTTTTCATCGATACCACTCCGCCTGTGGGATATCCGTCAAAACCGTCAATTGAGGGTAAATATACCTACGACAGAGACCTGACTTTCACATTAGACAAAGGTTCTTCCGAAGATATTGAGACGAGGATTTTCGGGGCTTATGTACAGCTTCAGGAAATTGAATACGGAGGAATTTTTAACGATAAGGATAACATTATAGTTGAAAAGGAAATCTGGCCCGGGAGAGGGTCCTCCGTATGGGGAGAGAACGGCACTTTTGAGTACGAGCATAAGGGAAGTTACGACAGAAGTTACCGCATAAGGGTTAAGGCCCGCCACGGATATTCTATGCATCTTCCTTTTTCTGTTTATTTGACTACCGCTCCGGGGGGATTTTTTGATTATTACGGCGGTTACAGCAATTACGATACGGTAGATCTTGAAAACATACACTCTATATCTGTTCTTGCCAGTTCAACAAGTGTTTCGGAGAGCAAAATAGAAAACGATTTTGCCAGCTGGCATTTCAATACCGTATCGCCTCACTATACTTCAGCCGGGCCTAATGGCGGATGGTCAGAGTGGAGCGATCCCATTACGCCCGTCCGGCTTCTTACAGTTGAAAACAATCTTATAACCCAGCCCGGAGTCCATACAGTTGATATAGGATATTTTGCTCTAGAGGACGGGAGAGCCACAATAAGAGTCTTTGATATAATGGGAAACCATGTTGTAACCCTCCTGGACGAAAGTGTTGACAGCGGGGTGAGAAAATTTATACAGTGGGACGGGCTTAACAGGAGTGGGAAACCGGTGGCAAGCGGTATTTACTATATAAATATCCAGGTGCCGGATGGAGAGGATACTTCAAAAGTGGCGGTTATTAAATAATGAAAAAAGATTCAGGCGTAACGCTTATTGAACTTATGATTGTAATTTCTCTGCTTGCGATCGTAGGAGCGATGGGCTACACTTTTTTCAGACAGACATTCCAGACCTGGCGGCAAAGCAGGGACTCGGTAGATGTTCAGTCCGATTCGCGAATTGCACTTGATGAGATGTCAATGAATATAAGGCAGGCTTCCACAGTGACAGTTCCTTCACCTGGAGTTATTTCAGATGAGATTGTTTTTGAGATAGGGAAATCAACCGTTGACTGGTCGCATCCGGATCTTGAAATAAGGTATTTTAAAGATGGAAGTTCTCTTAATAGACAAATGAAAGGAATGGAAACCACCCTTGTAAGCGAAGGGGTGGAAAATTTTGAAATACTGTATTCTACTACAGGGGCAAGGTTTGAATCAGTACATATAAACCTTCTGGTAGGAAAGGGTGATATGTGGAACCGGCTTACGAGAGATGTAGCCTTAAGGATGCGGCGCATTGAGTGATATTTTAAAAGGAAGATTTATAACGCTTGAGGGTCCGGAAGGTTCGGGTAAATCCACCCATGCAATTCTTCTTTCCGATTATTTATCCGTAGCCGGAATCGAAGTTGTCCGCACCCGGGAGCCTGGAGGGGTCAGCCTATCCGAGGAATTGCGGCGTATACTCCTTGACCGCGGCAGCAGGATATCCCCCCGCAGCGAGCTTCTTCTTTATGCAGCAGGCCGGAGCCAGCATACCGATGAACTTATAAGGCCGGCTCTTGAAAGGGGAGATTTTGTTATATCCGAAAGATATACCCACGCAAGTATGGCATACCAGGGATATGGCCGCGGCCTTGACCTGGATTTAATAAGGCGCCTTAACGAGATTGCTACATGCGGGATAAAACCCGACCTTGTTATAGTTCTTGACGTGGACAGCCGCGGCGGCCTGAAGAGAGTAAAAGAATCCGGACGCCAGTTTGACCGTCTGGAACTTGAGACAATCGAATTTCACGAAAGAGTCAGGCTCGGATATCTTGAAATGGCAGAAAAAGATAATGATATTGTTGTAATAGACGCAACTGCACCTAAGGAAGATGTTCATAGTAAAATTATCCAAACAGTCCGCCAGCGCGGACTTATGCCAGCAAAATCCGCCGGCAGATAAAAAAGCGTTGGAATACATTTCATTTTTTGCTATCATTTCATAAAATGCTTAAACGGAGTTTTGTCCGGTTTTTTACAGAAGGTAATTAATTTGAAGTTTTCGGATATAATAGGGCACAGCAAGAATATAGAACTTTTAAAGAGCTTTTCCGGCTCCGGAAGAAGGCCGCACGCGCTTCTTTTTACCGGATCGGACGGTATTGGAAAAAGAAAAACAGCGGTTGTTTTTGCTGCTGCGCTGGGCTGCCCTCAATCTGACAGCGGAGAACCCTGCGGCAGATGCATCTCTTGCGTAGGCATAAAGAACCAGATACATCCCGGCATAAAATTTGTCGCCTCATCCCGGGAAAAGACAAACGATAATATCCAGGTTGATTTTTCTGGCAGTATAATTTCCGTTCCCAACGTTGTCCCTTCTAAAGCTAAAGACACGAATGAGGAAGAAAATAGCGGCAGCAACACAGAAAGCGGCGGGTCGGGTAGGACGGTGAAATTAAATATACGCCAGATAAGGGAGTTGAAAAAACACTGTTATCTTAAGTCTCCTTCCGGTTACGGGACAAAGGTTTTTATCATAGATGACGCCAGCCAGCTCAGCCTTCCTGCCATGAATTCTCTTCTGAAGATACTTGAGGAACCCCCGCCGGACACGTATATGATACTTATAACTTCAAGGGAGGAGGCTCTTCTTCCCACTATAGTTTCCAGATGCCAGAGAGTTGAATTCAGCCCGCTTAATTCTGATGAAATTAAAAAATTTACAGAACTTTACGGTATTGAAGCTTCAGAGGAACTTATAGAAATTTCGTCAGGGTCCCCCGGAAAACTTCTTAAATTCAAAAATATGGGAGATTTTGATATTCCTCCGCTTCAGGCGGAACAGGTTTTTGAAACAGCTAGAAAATGGGCCGGAAGGGACCGCGCCGGCTGCCTGAATAAAATGAGCGCCCTTCTTGAAAAGGAAGCAGCGTTTTTCAGGAAGAAAGTAGATAAACAAAGCTACAGAAAAGTTGAATTGATACAGGATGCAATTGACTCCCTTGAAAAAAATGCGAATATAGATCTTACAGTATCCTCTATGTTCCTGAAGATGGCCGGTCTGGACAATAGCCTGGAGTATTAATATGAGCAGCGTAGTTATTGAAATAGGGCTTCTTAGAAACAGGTTCGATGCCCTTACTACGAGAATAGAAACAAAACCCGGTGACAGGGTCCTTGTAGCTTCCAGTGAGGGGCTGAATACTGCTACGGTAGTAAGCGGCGCTTATCCTGAAAAACCTGAAAAAAAAGATAAATACGAGTGGAAGATAATAAGGACTCTTACTAAAGAGGATTACCGTATACTTGAGGAGAACAGAGCCGCGGCCGATGATAAAACAGCGGAAGTAAAAGAAGAGATTAGGAAAGAAAACCTTAACATGAACCTTACCCGCCTGTCCTATACCTACGACCGGTCCAAGATGTACGTGTACTATACGGCAGAAGGACGCGTAGACTTCAGAAATCTTATAAGAAAACTCGGATCAAAGCTGAAAATAAGAATTCAGATGGTTCAGATAGGGGTCAGGGATGAGGCGGCCATGCTAGGCGGAATAGGCCTTTGCGGAAGAGAGATATGCTGCAGCCGGTTTTTGAGAAATATAGAAACCGTTAATATTGATATGGCGCGCAACCAGAACCTGGTTCAGAATACCGAAAATATTTCGGGCTGCTGCGGCAGGCTTCTCTGCTGCCTCAGGTTTGAGGAGGAGTTTTACCGTAAGGCATGCCGGAATATGCCTTGCGTAGGCAAGAAGGTGCAGACACCGTCCGGTAAGGGCACTGTTGCCGGTGTGGACCCTGTGAAAGAAACAGTAAAGGTAAATCTTAAAATCGGCGGAGAAAAAGAGTTCAAAGCTGACTCGGTTTCGCCCGGAATAAAGGAAAGGTTTAAGAAGTGGATAAAATAATACTGATAACAACACCGCTTTATTACGTTAATGCGGATCCCCATATAGGGCATGCCTATACTCAGGTAGCGGCCGATGTCCTTGCCCGCTACTGGCGCAGCCGGTGCAAAAAAGTACATCTTCTGACAGGGACAGATGAACACGGGGAAAAGATACTCAGAGCCGCACAGCAGATGAAGAAGGATGTCCGGGAATTTGTTGATGAGGGAGCCGGTAAATTTAAAAAATTATGGGAAACGCTTAATATAAATTATGACCAGTTTATAAGAACAACGGATAAAGTTCATGTAGATACGGTTAATGATGTTCTTACCGCCTTATATGATAAAGAATTAATTTATAAAGGTGATTACAGCGGCCTTTATTGTGTGCCCTGCGAAACCTTTTTTACTTCCTCTCAGGCTGAAGATGAAATATGCCAGGACTGCGGGAGGAAGCTTGAAAGTCTTAGCCAGGAAAGCTATTTTTTCAGGCTTTCGGAATTCAAGGATAAACTTCTCAGGCATATAGAAGAGAACCCGGATTTTATAATGCCCGTTTCACGCAGAAATGAAATTAAAGGTTTTCTCGCAGGAGAACTGAAAGACTTAAGCATTTCCAGGCTTGATGTTCAGTGGGGGATACAGCTTCCTTTTGACAGATACCATACGGCCTATGTATGGGTGGACGCCCTTATAAACTATATTTCGGCACCCGGATACCTTAATGACAGGCATCGTTTTCAAAGCCTATGGCCCGCTGATATGCAGCTTTTAGGAAAAGACATACTGAAGTTTCATGCGGTAATATGGCCGGCGATGCTTATGGCTTTAAACCTTCCTCTTCCCAAAACCGTTTTCGCGCACGGCTGGTGGACTAGCGAAGGGCAGAAAATGAGTAAATCACTGGGTAATGTTGTTGACCCGGCGCAGGTTGCAGGTGAGTGGGGAGTGGATGCATTCAGATATTACCTTCTCAGACAGGTTACTTTCGGACAGGACGGTGATTTTTCACAAAGCCGGTTCAGGGAAAGATATGATACTGAACTTGCTAACGAGCTGGGAAACCTGTTGAGCAGGGTTCTAAGTATGATTGAAAAATACCGGCCCGGCTTTTCTCCTTCATCGCCTGAAGGACTGGATGTTAAAGTGGAAGATGCTTTAAAGAGCCTTGATGACCTCTATATAAAAGCCAATTTCAGCAGCATACTTGATATTATATGGGACATTATAAGAGCAGCTAATTCATATGTCGAACAGAGCAAACCCTGGATTCTTGCTAAAGAAGACACCGAAAAGCTTGACTGTGTCCTTACTAACCTCTTCAGAGTTTTGAGAGCCGTAGGCTGGATGATATACCCTTTTATGCCGGCTTCTTCCGGAGAAATATTCAGCCAGCTGGGAGTTTCTCCTTCCTGTGTTGATGACATAAGGTGGAATAGGGAAATCAATTTTGAGAATATAAATAAAGGAGAGCCTTTATTCCCGAAAAAACAGTAAAAAAGTATTCCCTGCGCATTGGCGTTTTGTGTGATGATTTAACCGGCGGCGGGGATGTAGGATCCCAGTTTGTATCCAGAGGACTGAAAACCAGGCTGCAGCGTTCCTGTGACAGTGTTGAAATGCCTCCGTCAGATACAGAAGTATGGATAATAAACACATCGTCCCGTTCACTTTCTCCGGATGATGCGGCATCCCGTGTCCGTAAGGCCCTGAAAGCCCTTAAAGAGTTCAAACCCGACTATACATATAAAAAAATTGATTCAACGCTGAGAGGCAACATAGGCAGCGAACTTGAAGTTTGCTTATCTGAGTTAAATCTTGATTATATACCGGTCTGCGCAGCTTTTCCGGCTATGGGGAGAACAACTCTTGACGGAGTGCATTATGTTGATGGAAAGATAATAACGGATACTCATTATGCCAGCGATGCCTCCTCACCGGTTCATGAATCAAATATAAGAAAACTCCTTACTGCTCAGATGGAACATCCCGAAAAAATAGAAATAAAGGACGCTGTAAACGATAAAGATATGCTTCAGATTTCCCTCAGTGGAAAAGGCAATTTTTTTGCCGGCGCTTCGGCATGGGCAGGATTTCTTGCGGATACCTGGATGGCATCCAGGCGCAACCCGGAACCGGTGGTTTTTTCACCGGTGCCGGTACTTATATTTTCAGGAAGCCTGAATCCTGTTACAAGACAGCAGATAAATTATTACAATAAAGTAAAAAAAGATTCTTCGAAGGATTTCCTTATTATGACTCCGTCTGCCAGAAAAAGCGGCGCGCTGAAGAAAACAGCCAGGCAGGCAAGAAAAATTTTTTTAAAATCATATACGCGCGCTCTTCTGGCCGGTGGTGATACGGCGGACGAATTTCTTAAAGAGCTTGATGCAGACAGTTTTAAAGTAATATCTTCACCTATGCCCGGGGTTTCGCTCATTTCCTGCAGAGACTGGCTTTTTATACTGAAACCCGGAGGTTTTGGGGAAGAAGATACGATAGTGCGTCTATCATCTTATCTCGGGGGAAATTAATATATGGATTTTTATGAGCGAATACGCAGAGTTGGTTCTCTACTGTTCAATCAGGGACTTATATCAATCTCTGCAGGCAATATAAGCATTAGGGTGGAAGATTTTTTTTTAATAACGTCTTCCGGCTCTATTCTTGGCGACTTAAAAAGAAGGGAACTGGTCAAGGTTCCGCTTAGCGGTTCTTTCCGGTTCCGGTATGCAGGTCTAAAACAGGCATCTCCTTCGGTAGAGGAAGTTGTTCACAGGGCTATCTATCTCAATACATCGGCAAACTCCGTTGTTCATGCCCATCCGCCTGCAGCCCTTGCGCTTGCCCGTAATCTTGACTTTATAAAACCCGAAGATGCGGAAGGATCTTTTTACCTCAAAGAAGTTCCTGTAATTGAAACGGATTCTCCTATAGCATCGCGTGAGGCCGCCGAAAAGATTCCTCTCCTTATGGAGAAATCTCCGGCAGTCATCATACGATCCCATGGTATATTTGCCGCATCAGATACTCCTGAAAAAGCAGCCTCCCTGGTATCAACACTTGAGTTTTCCTGCCGCATGGAAATCTACCGGAGAATTATTAAAATTACGGGCTGAGACGGGCTTTTATGTCCGTAGAGTGCTCAATTTGATTAATAACAAAAAAATGGTTAACATATAGCAAAGTGAAGGGCCGCAGCTGTCTTTTATTATGTTAGAAGGAGATGAAAAATGGATCCCGTAGTGATTTTTGCAATGCTGGCAATACTCTTTGCGCTGCTCAACCTGATTTTATGGGTTTTTGCGTGGAAAGGCCTGTCCGGAGATACAGGAAAATCGGGTAAGTATATTAGAGATTTGAATGAAAAAAATTCCAGGATAGAAGATCAGCTCTGGGGGGTTATAGACAGGATAAAAGAACTTGAGAAAAAAATAGCGAGTCCGGGTTCCAATGGTTCAGAGTACATTAAGAAAGAAATAGAAAAACTTGGCCTTCTAAACAAAAAAGTAGGGTTTTTATCTCAGAAAAATTCACAGCAGCTGGATGTTATAAGCGAAAACTTAGACAACCTTAAAACTGCATTTGAAAAATTTGATAAGCTTTCAGATACAATGGGAACAATCAGCGAAAAAATAACCCGGCTTAGCAAAAAAACAAAAAACGAAGAAGACGAGTGAGGAAGATTCCGTTATGGCCTCCTGGGAAAAAAATAGTATTAAAAAAATTATCCTGATACTCCTTTTGGTTCTCAATACAACTGCACTTACTGTTTCGCTTTTTGTGCTTTACAGGTTTTTCTCAGAGACCCGGCCGGATTTTGATTCGGAGCCTATACTTTCTCAGCCTTTAGGTTACGATGTGTCAGTGCGAAACTCTTTGGAAGAAATAAGTCAGGATAATCCGGCAAGAGTAAAAGTGCAGTCTGAGCCGGGAGGGGCAAAAATATATATTCAAGGTCATCTGAAAGGATTGACGCCGGCGGAAGTGCTGGTAGTAGGTTCTGTTGAAAGCGGATTGTACGTTATTACCCTCAAAAAAGAAGGGTTCAGAGAGTGGGAAAGGACAATCCATCTTACAGGAGGAGAATTCAGAGAAATTAAATCTGTTCTTGAGAAAAAATAATGGTTTTTAAAAGGAAAATTTATATTTTAATTTATGTTGCCGCTTTTGGGTTATCAGCCTGTGCCCGCCGGCCTGCGCCTCTTATTGTTGATTATCCTGAGGATATAGAAAAACCGCCTGAAATAACAGAGGTGGTTTTGATTGCCCGTCTGGATTTTGCTCCGCCTTCCGGCCCCCTTGATTACACAAGAAAAGTTCTTGGCGAATTTAGGGACGGTATTGAAAAGTTAATAGAATTTCGCGATCCTTTTGTAATTGCTGTATCACCTCATATGATACGCAGTTTACCGGGTCAGCAGAATATCAAAGACTATATTGAAAACAGAATTCTTAAGGATCCGAATTCACTGACAGAGGAAGATATTAAATATTTTTCATCCAAGTACGAAACCGACAGAAGTACAGGTTCTCTTTTGAATGCCCAGGTACAGGAAATTCTGTCTATGTTAGGAAACAGCCTTAAAAAATATGAAACGGCGCGTTACATTATAAGTAAGTCTTCTTATTCCGCGGCAGATAAAAATATGATGATAGATTTTATAAAATCAGAAATTCTTGTTTTTGAAGAGATTCTGATTAAAGCTCTTGATAGAAATAACATAAAGGAAGCAGTGACCTCACTAAGTGATTCTTATCTCGGACTTCTTGATGATGACAGAATAAGGACACAGATTATGGAAGGGATAGTAGCCTATAAAAGATGGCGGGGTGAATTCCCGGAAGGTTTTATTCCCAGAAGCGGTTTTATTAATCTTCAGGCTGCCGACAATATACAGAGAACAGGTATTGATTGGGTTCTTATGGATATTCCGGACGGCATAGATATGACCTATAATACGAAACCTCGTGTGGTTGAAACCGCCCTGATAGCAGGAGTGCTTAGAGCCGCCTACCTGCTTGAAAGTAAAGATTTCAAATCTGTAGATGTTAACCGCTATCTTGCGTCTAAATATGTTGCCGGTGAGGATACCGTAGAACTTAGCGGCACAGATCTTGTCAGTCAGTCCTGGCATATGCTTGAAAAAGAAAAATACTATGCGATGTTCCTTATGCTTGAGGAAGCAAGGGACGCCATAGCAATGTACAGGGACAGCGGGCGGGCAAGAATAGATGTTCTTTCTTCAATAAGAAGTAATCTGCTTATAGCAGAATCAGGAGTAATTACCGATAATATAGATTATCCCTTTTACGACAGAGTTTTCAGAAAAGCCCTTATAGACATATACCGTGCTATGGGAGCAGGGGCCCCTGCCGGGCTTTTTCTGCCCGTTACCGGGTTTAC
>PWOI01000193.1 GCA_003557485.1 Elusimicrobiota bacterium
AATGGAAAAAGTTCTTTCTATACTAAGAGAAGAAACCGGAAAAAAATTCGATCCCAGATGCATTGACGCTTTTTTCAGCCTTGACCTCTGCGATGTGCTGAGAGTAATGGCAGAAGTTCAGGAGAATGGAGACAATGGATCCTCAGCCTTCTCAGGAATGTCAGAGCTTCAGGGAATTACCTTAAAAGACCTGCATGAAAGACTTAAAAAGCAAGAGCAGGATGAGGTAGTAAAGAAATTCTCAAGGTTTTATCCCGTAGAAAGTATAAAAAGAAAGCCTTAATTTTTATTATTCACAATCGGGAATATATATCTCGAATCTTGTTCCTTCTCCCGGATTACTGAAAACCTCTATAATTCCTCCGCTTTGTTTTATTATGCTGTATACAGTAGAAAGACCCAGACCGGTACCCCAGCCACGCTTCTTTCCGGAGAATCCCAGGTCAAATATGTGAGCAAGAGTTTCCTGATCCATTCCTTCCCCGTCATCAATAAATATAATTTTAGCGTAATTGCCGGGCTGAATGCCATACTTACGTACAAAATCATCATCAGAAAACTCCGCAGAGTCCGTTTCTATTATTATTTTACCCTTGCCTGAAATTGCTTCTTTCGAATTTACAGCGAGTTTCAGAAGTATCTGGCTAAGCCTTTCAGGGTCTATTTTTACATTTACACAATCCTTGCAAGGTTTCCAGTCTATGGTTATATCATCTCCTATAAGAGGGCGTATCATTTTTAGAGTATTTTTGACTGATTCATTAATATCTATTTTTTTGGGGCGATCGGATTGCTCTTCGGTGAAAACTCGAAGCTGTTCGGTCATCTCTGACAGTTTCTTCGCTTCCTTAAGCGCGTTTTTCATATTTCTCTTTACTTCTCCGTCAGTTTCTGTTTTTTCCAAAACAAGTTTTAAATCCTCTACCATTTTTGAAAAAACATTACTAAAGTCCCGGGATATCCAGCCGGCAAGACGGCCGGCAGTTTCCATTTTCTGAGTTTGAATCATCTGATTTTCTATTTTAACATTCTCCAACGCATCAGACGCAATATTTGCAAGAACCTTTAAAAGTGAAATCGGACCTTTTTTCCACTTCTTCTTCGTCACTACAGCATCAAACCCCATAAAACCCATAAGTCTCTCACTTCGGTTTCTTACCGGAACACATAACAATGATTTTATACCCTGTCTTTGAAATTCTTTCTTTTCAGCAGCGGCTTCTCCGGAGAGTTCATCCACATCCTCCACTGACACATAGCCCTCGCTGTCTATCTTTTCCATAAACCAGGAAAGCTTACCCGCAGGAAAATCCTGCAGGGTTTCCTTCTGACTTTCTATTCCCTGCCGGCACCATTCGTGGGTATTTGTCATTTTTTCTCCATCCAGAGAAATAGACATAAGATAGGTCCTGTCAACGCCAAAAAATTCCCCGCAGTTTTTGAGCATCAACTCCAATTTTTCATTTATATTCTCTGAGGTTACATTTATAAAATTTGATGAGATTCCGGCTACAATGCTGTTAAGCATAGCCTGTTCTTCAACATATTCTTCTGAACGCTTGCGTTCGGTTATATCAAGACAGTGTCCTATATAACCTATAAAATTCCCTTCAGCATCAAAACGCGGGGTACCATCGTCGAGTATCCAGCGGTATTGGCCACTAACATGGCGCAGGCGGTATTCTATGCTGTAAGGTTCTTTCCTGTCAAAAGCCTTTGTGTATGCCTGCAGAAAACCAGTAATATCTTCAGGATGAACACTTTCTGTCCAGCCGTCACCCAACTCCTGGTCGAGCGTACGTCCGGTAAAATCAAGCCACGGCTTATTGAAGTAATTACGCTTTCTGTCAGTGCCGGAGGTCCATATAAGAGCGTGGCCGGAGTCGGCAAGAGTTCTATAGTTCTGCTCGCTTTCGGCAAGCTCGGACTGCGCTTTTTTTCTGTCAGTAATATCCCTTATAAGGGCAAACACTTCTTTTTCATCAGTACAAATAATGCGCGCTTCAAACCAAAGGTCTCCTGCCGGAACAGATAATTTGTATTCAACAACCTGTATGCCTCCCTCATCTATACATTTACTAATAGCTTTCATTACTACAGCGGCTTGCGGAGCCGGAAGCACTTCAGTTAATTTCTTTCCGATTATTTTTTCTTTCGGCAGGGCAAGTTTTTCATCAGAGGAAGAAATAATGTCAAGATACTCTCCCTCTTTATTGGTCTTTATTGTTATATCCGGCAGGACCTCAACAATTGAGCGATTATATTTTTCACTTTTTTTAAGGTCCTCTTCAATAGCTTTGCGCTCGGTAATATCAACATTTACCTCGGCTACAAGCCACTTCCCGTTTTTATCCTGAAACGGTATTGATGTTACCTGAACACATCTGCTGCTCTCCCTGACCATTCTTTCTTCGGTAACTACGGGTTCCTTCTTTTTAAACGCCTTCTTTGCTCCGCATTCGGGACAGACCTGGCTGCGTCCCATAAAGTATTCATAACATTTACTGGCGTAAGGGTCTCCTGTATAATTTTTAGCCCATTCGGGGTCTATATAAACAATATTGAACTCTGAATCTATTATATCCAGTCCCGTTTTCGTCGCGCCAAGTATGAATTCTACCTGCTGCTTGAGGCTTAAAATTTCTTCTTCGGCTTTTTTGCGCTGAGTTATATCTTCTGATATACCAAGAAGATACTCGGGTTTGCCTTTTTCATTAAGAATGGGAACCTTAATGGTGTGAAGTAGCCTCTCCCCTTTATCTTTTGTTTTTATAG
>PWOI01000045.1 GCA_003557485.1 Elusimicrobiota bacterium
AAGAAAAGTGTCCGGACTTAGATATTAGGGCAGCAATGATTCCTCCGGTAGATCTTTGCAGATTACTCAAAAAAGATATATTCTTTTTTGAGGGGGGTCACGATGTCCCTTCCGTTCCCTACGCATTAAATAATTAAAAACTAAACGTAATCAGACAGAGTACCTCCGCATTCTGAACTGAGGTAAAGGGGGGACATGAATGCAGGAAACCAATATTTTATGATGGTAATAATCGCAATCTCCCTGGGCAGAGTAAGAGAAAAGAAAATATAAGATGTGAGATTGCTTGTAAAAGCGACCTTATAAAAAAAACTTACTATTTTATCTAAACAGCGCATATGTTTATCTTAACGTAAGGATTATGACGAGGGTTTAAACAACAAGACAGATCAGGCAGCAGCTTAAGGAAAATTTTTGAAGGCCGGATAGCTTTAATTTAAGAAGTATATGAAAACAGTCTCTGAAATTGCTTACAACGCAAATGCCTAATGACTATGCTGCGGGTTGTTAATTTTTCTAAAATTGCTAACATTAAAATAAATAAGTTTACACGAACTCGGGATAATTAAATCTGGCTCTATAAACTGGTGCTTTATTAAGATCATCGGTCCCGGGAAGGAGCGCATGTATAGCAGATAATCTTGCATTCAAGGTTAAAGGGGAGTAAGATGAGTGAACTACTGAATATAATAACACCTTTGCATAAAAAAGCTGAAAGGGATTATATCGGACGGATGAATGACAACAAGGTCGAGTGCATGAAAATTGCCAAAAAATACGGCCGGGAATTCTGGGACGGGGACAGGCGATATGGGTACGGTGGATATAAATACGACGGAAGATATAAGCCGATCGCCGAAAAACTTATTGAAAAATATAATATTCCAGAACACGGTAAGATCATTGATATCGGTTGCGCCAAAGGGTTTTTATTATATGAGTTCAAGAAAATTCTGCCGGAATGTGAAATATCCGGGATGGATATCTCCAGGTATGCCGTTGATAATGCCAAAGAAGAGGTGCGCCCTGACCTGTTTATTCATAAAGCCCAGGAACCTTATAAATTTAAAGACAATGAATTTGACCTTGTTTTATCGCTGGGAACTCTTCATAACTTAATGATTTATGAACTGAAATCAGCTTTAAGAGAAATTGAAAGGGTTGGAAAAAATAAATATATCGTTGTGGAAAGTTACAGAAATGATAACGAATTATTTAACCTGCAGTGCTGGGCCCTGACCTGCAGCCTTTTCTTAACCCCGGATCAATGGATCTGGCTTTTTAAGGAATGGGGTTATACCGGCGATTATGAGTTCATCTATTTCGAGTAAACTTAAGTCTGGGGAGGCGAGTTGTCTCTATCATCAAAGTTAGAAAAGAAAGCCAAGAGTATAAGACGGGATATTCTTGACCTTGCCGTTAAACACCGGAACAGTCATATAGCTTCAGCATTTTCGTGCGTTGAAATATTGCTGACGCTCTATGAAAAAATCTCCCCTCAAGACCGTTTTATCATGAGTAAGGGGCACGGGTGTTTAGCCCTGTACGCGGTGCTTCACTCCAAAGGATTTAACCCTAAGATAGGTGGCCACCCGGATATTGACAAAGCGCACGGTGTAGAATGCACCACGGGAAGTTTAGGACACGGGTTGCCTATTGGAGTGGGAATGGCCTTTGCAAAAAAAATTAAAAAACAGAAAGGGCGCGTTTTTGTATTAATCGGAGACGGGGAATGCGAGGAAGGAACAATATGGGAATCCCTTTTTCTTATTAAAAAACTCAGCCTGCTTAATATCACCGTTATTATTGACAATAACGGGCTCCAGGCTCTGGACTACATAGAGAATGTGATGGGAGCTCTTGAATTAAAGAAAAAATTCAGAGCTTTCGGCTTCAATACCTCTGAAATTAACGGCCATGATTTTAAACAGCTACTTGACAGCCTCTCCCGGGCCTGCAGCGATACAGATCTTCCTGGTGTGATAATAGCCGACACCGTAAAAGGCAAAGGCTTAAGTTTTATGGAAAACAAGCCATGCTGGCATGCCCGGTTTCCAGATAAGGACTTGCTCAGGCAGGCTTACAGGGAACTGACATGAGAAGAGAGTTCGGAAAAGTTATAGTTGAACTTGCTGAAAAAGACAAGGATATCATTTTACTTTCAGGAGACTACGGTTACGGAATAGTTGATGAGTTTAAAAAGCGCTTTCCCCGCAGGTTTTTAAATATGGGAGTCTGTGAGCAGAGTATGATAAGCGCTGCTTCAGGCATGGCCCTGGAGGGATTAAAGCCTTATGTTTACACTTTAACCCCTTTTCTGATAGAACGGCCTTTCGAACAGATTAAAATTGATATTGACCAACAGAATGTTAATGTAAAATTAATAGGGTATGCTGACCATCCGCACCTGGGGATAACGCATGCTGAGCTTGATGCCTGCTATCTTATGAAGATTTTTAAGAATATAGTTTCATATTTTCCTAATAATTCCAGGGA
This sequence comes from Elusimicrobiota bacterium, assembly GCA_003557485.1. Classification (GTDB taxonomy): domain Bacteria; phylum CG03; class SLGR01; order SLGR01; family PWQF01; genus PWMP01. The sequence continues at coordinate 2,497 of PWOI01000045.1, forward strand.
AACAAGAGAAGCGCTTTTAAAATCATACCAGAGACCAGGGCCGGTTTTTATAAGCTTAAAAAAGGATAAGACGATCCCTTCTCATTAGGCATGGGGCATATCTATACAAATTTAAAAATTCTTTATTACAGAGAAAAACTGCTCTCTCTTCTTAAAGATAATACCGAGATTTTTCCGCCCCTGCATGTCAGGATTAAGCCTACAAATTTATGTAACCACAACTGCTATTATTGCGCCTACCGGGTTGACCACCTGCAGTTGGGAAAAGATATGAAAAGAAAAAACAGCATACCCCGGGAGAAAATCCTGGAAATAATCGATGATTTTGAAGAAATCGGGGTAAAAGCAGTGACCTTCAGCGGCGGGGGCGATCCCTTTTGCTACCCTTATTTGACAGAAACAGTTAAAAAACTCTCTGAAACAAAAATTAAATTTGCCGCACTTACAAACGGTTCCCTTCTGGAGGGAGAGGCAGCAGAAATTTTTTCAAATCACGGAACTTGGCTTCGTGTGTCTATGGACGGTTGGGACGAGAAAAGTTACTCATTTTACAGAAAAACTCCAAAGGGAGAATTTAAAAAAATACTCTGTAATATGGAGAACTTTAAAAAGAAAGGAGGAAAATGTTACTTAGGCGCGGTCCTTGTTATTGACAAAAATAATTACCCCCATATTTACAACATGGTCAAGCGACTGAAAAGTATAGGGGTTGACAGTGTAAAAATAGCTCCCTGTATAGTAAGTAATGAAATAAGGGAGAACAATAAATACCATAATCCGTTTTTTAAAGAAGCACAGAAACAGATAAATAAGGCCACCAAGGAACTCAAGGAAGACAACTTTGAAGTATATGATTCCTATCATAAAATGTCCGGAAAATTTAAAAAAAATTATACCTGGTGCCCCTACATTCAGATACTTACCGTAATAGGAGCGGACCTTAATATTTATACATGCCAGGATAAGGCATATAACCTCAGCAGCGGATTAATAGGTTCTATAAAAAATAAACGGTTTAGAGAATTCTGGTTTGCAGATAAAAATAAATTTTTCAAGCTCAACCCGTCTATTCAATGCCAGCACCATTGTATATCAAATAAAAAAAATGAGCTTATACTTGAATATTTAGATGCTGACCCGCTACATCTGCCTTTTGTATAATGATAGGTATTGCCGGGGCCTCCGGGCTGATAGGATATAATTTTTACAGGTTTTTAAACTGCCGCGGCTATGATACAATTGGAACTTTTTATTCAAACAGGAAAGACGGGCTGGTAAAATTTAATCTTACTTCAAAAGATTTTTCCTTATTTAACAACTGCTCTCAGGTAATCATCGCAGCCGCCGTTTCAAATATCGATAAATGTTTTATTGAAAAAGATAAAGTTCGCAGAATCAATGTAGAAAGCACCATAGAACTTATAAAGTACCTGTCCCGCAAAAAGATAAAACCTGTATTCTTATCTACAGACCAGGTTTTTGACGGAGAAAAAGGAAATTATTCAACCGAAGATAAGCCCCGGCCTCTGAATTGTTACGGAAATTTCAAGCTTCAGGTAGAAGAATTTATGAAAAAAAATCTGCAAAATTACCTTATTTTAAGGTTAAGTAAAACATACAGCAGAAATTTAAATGAAAAATCTATTTTCAGTGAAATATATCTTAGTTTATCTAAAAATATTAAAATAGAAGCTGCTTATAATCAAATATTCAACCCTACGGACGTATCAATGTTATGCGAAATGTTAATAAAAGCTCTTGATTTAAACCTCAGCGGCGTATATCATATTGCAGAACCGAAAATAATAAGCAGGCATGAGTTTGCCGTATCCGTCGCTCAGGAATTTGGATTTGATAAAGATCTTATAATACCGGCAGATATCAGGACTCTCAGTTTCCTCAAGGATACCAGGCCGCTTAATACATCTTTAATAGTTTCAGACCTAAGATGAGAACCGACAGAAGCCCCCTCTTACTTCAATACAGGCCCGGGAGTAATGTTTAAGTTCAATAGCCTTTCTGTCTGCATCCCGGCCCACAATGAGGAAAAAACTCTCAGGGAATCAGTGAAAGATATTCTTCAGACTATGTCTCCTTATATAAAAAACATAGAACTGATTATTGTAAGTGACGGCAGCACCGACAGAACCCCTGATATAGCTGAAGAACTGGCAAGGGAATATAAGTGCGTAAAAACTATTGAGCATGAAAAGAAGTCCGGAATAGGGGTGTGTTACCGTGACGCTTTAAAAATTGCCACAGGAGAATATTTTACCTGGTTTCCGGCAGACCACGAGGATCCGGCATCAAACTTCATTAGGTACCTACCCTTTATAGATAATGAGACGGTGGTAACCTGCCATAGACGCGGCCAGGATCCTCGTTCAAGTTTCCGAATGCTCCTTTCATATGTTTATACCTGGACTCTTAACATATATTCCGGGTTACATTTAAAGTATTATAACGGCACCGCAATTTACCCTGTTTCGGTATTGCGTTCAATGCCTATACATTCAAGAGGAATTTTATTTTCAGCTGAAATTTTAATAAGGGCACATAACCTTGGGTGCAGGATAATTGAGGTCCCCGCCGTTTTAAAAAAAAGGACTTCCGGGAAATCAAAAATACTGACCCCCGACTCGGTTATACAGATCCTGCAGGATATAGCCCTGTTATGGAAAAATAAAATTAAAATGCCTTCTTCTTAAGTAAAGCGTATCCTGTTATTACCAGAAGCAGCGCAGCAGTAGCCATAAAAACCCTTATGCCCCATACCCATCCGATTGGGCGTATTTTAAAAACCACGCTCTGCACTCCCTCTTCCACCCATACACCGCGCTGGCAGTAATTAACACGCAAAATGGGAGCGCGGTTTCCGTTTACATAAACTTCCCATCCGGGATACCATATCTCTGTCAGAACCAGTATTGACGGCTCATTTATTTCAACATCTACTTTAATGCGGTTGGGATTAGCCATATTAAGATTAACGATCCGGTTCTTTTGCTGCAAATTATCAAAGTAATGGTCTTCATCGTAAGCTTCGCCGATATTATCCTCTGCCCGGGAAGGTAAAACTGCTGATGTGCTTACATATACGCCCCGTCTCAAATTACCCTCAACAAGCTGGTTTAACTGCTCTTCTTCCGAGGCCAGCACTATCCTGTCTGCGGTAAATACCCGGGGGAGCGCGTTATGGTTTGTATGAACAAAAAACCCGGAATCACAGGGAAGTTTTACGGAATCGCCTTCCGAAAAAAGTGAGTCAGGCTCTTCATTCAACATATACCTGACTGAAAAATTGTTAAGAAAAGAAATATTCCTTGGATCCGGAAGGTCGTAATAAATATCCCATCCTATTTCCATATCATATGCGGTTTCAAATGCTTTCTTGAAACGGGCTTCTATGGGATGCATAGAAAACCCCATTAAAGCAGATTCTCCGGTTATTCTCACATAACTGTCAAAATACGGCATTGAAGTAGCTAACCGCATATCGGACATCTTGGTTACCGCCGGAAGTGATTCGGTCATAACCTGGATAGCCTGCTTTTCATGAGGCCATGCGAACCTCTTATGGTCAGGCTCGTCAAAATTACTCTTGTAAAAGGTCAATGTTCCCAAAATTAAAAACTCTCCCATAGCAATTATGCCCAGCAAATACCCGAATTTTTTAAGGGGTAGGAAATATAACCCTGATATTATAACGGCAGAGACCAGCACCCAGTAAATAAGTGAAGATCCCAGCGGCTTCCTCAAATCCTTTAATCTCTCATAAAAATATTGTTTTTCAACTGCAAGTTTATCCGTATACTTAAAATAAATAGATGTAACCCCAGACTTTTGACTCCATTTATCCCTGGCGGAGTCATAAAAAAAACTCTTATCCGCATATTTCTGCTCTTCATATCCCAAGCCGGCATTACCGGACTTTTGACGGAGCCATACAAACTTGCCTGGAGGAATTTCAACATCAAATGTATACCAACCCTCTCCTTCAACATAATACTCAGCGGCGAGTTCACTGTCTTCAGGCGAGCCCCGGGAACTCTCTCCAAATCGTATTTCTCCTGAGGAAGCTGAATCAAAAAAAGCACCGATTTTTTTAAGTTTAAAATCGGGAGAATACCTGCCAAGCGCTTCACCTATAGGATAATAGTTTTCTGCTGCCTTTAAGGGAGGCTCTGACCAGGTTGATTCTCCGGGATAACAGGCGGGTATCAAACCGGCAGCGCTTATCATAAATACAGCGGCGACATATACCCAGACCCAGGGTTTCAGCTTATCTTTTAATCTAAACAAAAGTTTTGAACTTATAATGTAATCAAGAGAAACCGGTGCCAATACCGCTACAGCAAAACACTGCAGCACCCTATAGCGGGAAGGAAACGGGAAATTCCTGACAAATGGCAGGTTTCCTATAATATACCTGTAAAATGGGGTATGTTTTCCCATGGCGGCCAGGAGCGCAATTATATAAACTCCGCCGAATATGATAACCCAACGACGTTTTTCCCGGGCTTTTAAATCGCCCGGAGGCCCCCTTAAGGCCGGGAGAAGGCTCAATAAAACAAGCAGGGATACTGCCATACCCCCACTCATATTGGCTTCCCAGTAATATACAAATTGAGGAAGAAGCCTGCGGGTATATTCTCCGGTCACACTTGAAAATAAGTTTGGAATAAAAAGCGTAGCCAAATATGGCGGGGGCACATTCACCGGATCATGACTTAAAGCCTCTTCTACGGTCAGGTCAAGATGTTTATCCGAGTATCTGCTGCCCTCAATAGAAGAAACAAGATAAAAACTACTGAGCCCCATGCCTATTGCAGCCATAAGAAACGCTGTGGTCAAGGGGGATTTTATTGCTTTTTTTATTCCTTTATGAGCGCTGTTTAAGACAAGAAAAATTAATACCGCGCTCCATAGAAACGCGACAAAATGAAAAAAACTTACCTGTCCGGAAATTAAAACGAGTGAAAAAAGAACTCCGCCGGCTATTATTTTCCAGAGGCTGAACTTTTTGACGGAAGAAAAGTAAGTTAAAAAAAGCCAGGGAAGCCAGGCATGCAGGGTAACAAACTGAGGCCATACGTGAGCATACATCAGAGCGGGACTGAAAATATATGCAAGTGCTCCAAAATATGCTGGGAACGTGGAGCATCTCAGAGCGCGCTTTAAAAAGAAATAGAACCCGGCGGCGGCCAAGGCATAATGTGCAAATTGCGGAAGAAGAACGAGAAACCAATAGGAATGTGCAAGGTTTTTAAGATCGGCCAGCATGAAAAAAGGCCAGTTCAGTATATAATATGTGTCCGCATGGTATACAGCGTAAAAGGGACTTGCGCCGCACCATATACTAGGATCCCAGAGAGGAAAAACACCCGCCTGGAGGTTGCGGCTTAAGAAGTAAAACCTTGGAAAATCTTCACGGAACAGATCATTATGAAAGATTCCCGCAAGTCCTGTCATTGCCGGAAAAAACAAAACTGCTACTACCAATATAAGCAGCAGAACCGAAATAATATCCGGGGTTAAAAATTGCTTAGCACTTAATGATTTTTTGTTTCTCATTCTGGTATGTAAAGTCAAAAATGCACACCGGATTTCTTATTGCCGCAAACCTCTGATTCTTGTATTTGTTATACCTTTTAAAAAAGCGTTCGGGGCCATATTCCCAAGACGGCTATACCTTCTATCCGGTTAAAGTCAATTACAATATACTCCGTAATTACTCTTATCGCTTCATCTCTCGTACGAAACCGTCACCTGACAATATGCCCTGACTTCAATATTCAATAGAAGCTCTCCAGTATAACGTTATTTTACCGTTGCCTTTCCGGAACCTTCTTTTATTTTGCCTCTTTCACAAGCTCCTTCAGTTTTTCCGCCATATTCTTTTTACCCATGGATTTAAGTTTTTCAGCCTGTTTTAAAAGATTTTCCTTATCATCCAATCCATAATATACCCGCCCAAGATTCAAATAGGCATCCGCAACAAAAGGAGGGTTGAGTTCAATGGTCCGTTTAAAATTTTCTATGGCTCTTTTAAAATCTCCGAGTTCAGCATAAGAATATGCCAGGTTTATATACCCGTCGGCATACTCAGGGTCAATATCCACCGCTTCCTTAAAATACTTTTTTGCTTCCTTAAAACTGCCTTTTTCAAAAAAGATATTACCCAGCCTGGTATACGCATATATATATTCAGGAGAAATCTCCAAAACCTCTTTTAGAACCTCAACGGCTTTCTCAGGGTCACCTGCCCGGAGATATGTATCTGCCAACCTAAGGTAAGCATCCTCCCGGCCGGGAGGGATCTTCGCAGCGGATGAAAAGTAACCTGATGCTTTATAGTAATCCCCCTGCTCAAAGGAACGTTCCCCAAGAATCCTATAGAGATTGTAACCCGCCCAGGCCTCCACGGCCCCGGCGTAATATTCCAATTTTCTCCCGGAGAAAACGCTCCGGAATACGGCAAGGGTTTTAAAAAGATTTCTCTTATTTCCTCGCAGGTATTCAAATTTTTCAATACCCTTTTCTCTCCGATAACTCTTGTATTCTACAAACTGTTCGTAATAATCCCTGTAAAAATCCATCCCCCACTCCCCGTACATATCCTGTATAAGCTTCTCTTTTCTTTCGACCAATTCATACTTACCCATCAAATCAAAAACATATATAATTTCAATCATTGAAGTCAGGTTCTCAGCTTTCGCATACTCGTCAGGTTTTAGCATATAATGCTGTAACTCATTACCCAGATAACCTTTTTCAAGAAACGCCTCAACATTTCTCCTGTTATTATTCACATTAAGTACTGTAAACAAAGTATAACTTGCAAATAAAAATAACGTGAGATAAGTAAATATACGCAAGGATTTGTCGCTATTTAAGTCTTTTATACCCCAGCAATCAAACTCCGCCTTTTTGATACGAAAAATCAGAAGATAAAACAAGTAACCAAAAACCATAAATAGCGGCAGTGTAAGCCTTAATTTTATATCCAAATCCTTTGCTGAAAAAATCCGGGAGAGATATCTCAGATGGGCGATTCTAAGTGAAATAGGCCAGGGGTTTACGAGATATTCGTAATCTATACCGGTTATATATTCAACAGTAACCATCAGGTTCCATAGCACGCATATCACAGAAACCAGGATAAGAGCCGTCTTTACCCGTTTGCTCTTGAAGTATGATATAAGTAAAGCCAGCAAAATAACAAAAACAGTAAACTCCGTAACAAGCACCCTGGGACCGGGGGTTCCCAGCCCCCAGGAAAATCTAAGCGAAGTAACGGTCATCTTAACCATCATAAAAGTAGCAAAAAATAATATTACAAGGTCTCTGTTTTTATTTCCTAAACCGTCTCTGTTTTTCCTGATTAGGTTCCATGCCGCCACCAGAACGCCCAGCATACATAAATAAAGAATCGGAGAGAAATAAAAAAAGCCGCGATAACGGGAAAACATCTGCTCAATAAAATAGCTGTCCTGAAAGTTTATAACACCGAACTCCCCCATATAGAGCCTTCCGTATTTTATGTAGTCGTTTATTGTTTTAAAGACTATAGGCGGCAATACCCCAAGAAGGAAAAACACCCCTTTTTGCCAATCAGCCCGTTTTTGGTACAGCAGCCATAAAAAAATGAGGCCTATGAAAAAGGGTAGAAACCATACGTCAACTTTAACCACCATAGCTATCCCGAAAAAGATCCCAAACATAAACCAGTGCTCTTTTTCGGCTGCGGTAACATGCCTGAAATACCATATTGAGAGAACCATAAAAAGCAAAGCGATAATGTTGGCATTGCCGGTTTCTTTAAATGCAAATAAAAAGACAGGAGTCCCGAAAAAAACCGCGATTGAAGCAAAAAAAGCGACAAAATCCGAAAAGAACGAACGGACTATAATAAAACTCAGTATAAGTGAGATAATTCCGAATATTAACGAACTAAACGAAAGCACGCACTTAGTAAGTTCCTCCGTTGTATAGGAAGAAAAAAAATCAATTCTTAGCTTGGTGTCTAAAAATTTCAGAGTACTTGCGTATACATAAAAAGGAGCCCACAGAACTGTTCCTCCGTGATTATGCTGCGTAGGAAGATTAAATGTAGGCGATACACCGTAAGTTCCGTCATGGAATATGTAAGGATAAACTTTTTCGATATAATTTACAGGATTAAGGTCCCGGTCCTCAACAATACTTCGTGTATAAGCATAATAAATAGGCATATCAGGACCTCTGAATTCGGTTTCAAATGAAAGAAAACCGACCAGAAACACAGCAAGAAGAGAAAAATATATAATATTTTCTCCGGAAATAAACCCCGGTTTGTTTTTAAACATAATGCTCCCTATACTGCTTTGATATGATTATTCATAGACGTTTTAAGAACACCCTCAAAACTCATAATCAGAAAAACTAACGATACGTTTTGGTTGTGTCAAGATTTTTCTGTAATTTAGCCATGCTTCCCTTTTCAGACTATTGCCATTTCTTTTAGAAACGGCAATTCAATTCCTTCTTCCTTTACGCTCTTCCCGTCTTCT
>PWOI01000116.1 GCA_003557485.1 Elusimicrobiota bacterium
CCTCTCGATGAAATAAAAATTGTTTCCAGTCTCCGGGATATCATAGGTGCTGCCGGCAAAGAGAAGTTAAAAATAACTGCTATCCAGCAGAAGATCCTGCCCGGCTGTGGCGGTGATACAGCAGAAGAACTTGCTTCATCCCGATGGTTCGCCGACAGAATGCCCCCTACGGTAAAACAGAACCTTGTTAATGTTGAGAAAAGGCTCCTTAAAGAAAACAAAATTCCGGCTGGGGTTGTATATCACGGTTTAAAATACCGGGAAATTTTAATAAAAGAAAATAAGGAATACGGCCGTCGCGGCTTCCTGACAGTTTTCATAACTCCCCGGATTCTGGCTACATCTGAGGCCCCCTGGGGAAGTCCCCACATCAGAACTGTTCTTTTAGGGGCTCCCGCCGTAATTTCCAGCAGGGGGATTACAATGGGCCCGGCCCGGGCCCGGGACTCAATCCATAAGGAAGAAAACGGTATAAGCAAAGATACCATTGAAAAAATAGCCGGATCCCTTCTTTTGCAGGCCATTTTTTACCGTTTTCTTGGGGAAGGGCTCTGTCCTCTCTCGGACTGCTGCATTTATAATCCTCACTGGCGCGATGAGATGATTAAAGCCCTGGGACCTGGGGCAGCGCTCTGTAAAGAACATTTAAGAAGGTTGGAGGAATGGCTTAATACTTGACAAGTATAAATTTATTTTATATATATTAAATATAAGTTAAATAATAATATTTAAAACTTTTATATGGTGTAGGAATTTAATATTTAAAGGAGGAATAAAAATGAGTATAAGTAAAAGTATTACAGAAACCGTAGGGAGTACTCCAATAGTAGAACTTGGAAAAATATCAAAGGGAGTTGGCGCCAGGATAGTTGCAAAGGTAGAATCCTTCAATCCATTAGGAAGTGTAAAGGACAGGATTGCAGCGGCAATGATAGAAGCAGCTGAGAAGTCCGGAAAGATCCAACCGGAAACAACTATTATAGAGCCTACTTCGGGAAATACCGGCATAGCCCTGGGGTTTGTCTGCGCAGCCCGCGGGTACCGGCTTATATTGACAATGCCCGAAACCATGAGTATAGAACGCAGGAGGCTTTTAAAGGCTTTGGGAGCAGAACTCATACTTACCCCTGGAGAAGGGGGGATGAAAGGTGCCGTTATAAGGGCGGAAGAGGAAAGCCTGGCTATAAAAAATTCCTTTGTGCCTCAGCAATTTAAGAACCCGGCAAATCCGGAAATTCATCGCAGGACCACTGCGCAGGAAATACTTAAAGCCACGGGTGGAGATGTAGATATACTTGTTTCCGGCGTGGGTACAGGTGGAACCATAACAGGGGTTTCAGAAATACTTAAACAAAAAAACAAAAATTTTCATACTGTGGCTGTAGAGCCTGCAGAGTCACCCGTTCTTTCCGGAGGACAGCCGGGTCCTCATAAAATACAGGGGATAGGGGCGGGTTTTGTGCCCGATGTCCTGAATGTGGAAATAATAGATGAAATCCGCCAAGTTGGTTCTGAAGAAGCCATGGAATACGCCAGAAGGCTTGCAAAAGAAGAGGGCATATTTGCGGGAATATCATCCGGGGCTGCTGTTGCTGCCGCTGTAAAAACAGCAAAAAAAGAAGAAAACAGAGGTAAAAATATTCTTGCAATACTCCCGGACCTGGGGGACAGGTACCTGTCCACTAATATTTTTGATTAGGAAGGCACTCTATTAAAAGAGAGGATATTTGTGTAAATAGGAGGAAAAAATGAGGAAAATACTGTTTATTACATCGGTCATGTTTTTTGGTCTGGCCGCCATTATTATGGGCGCAGGTCGCAGGGCGCCGGAGGAAGGGTTACACTGCCGTGCTCATGGGACAATTGGAAAAGACGCTGGCTGTTACCATCATGAACATTTCTTGAAAGAGGATGGCTGCACTATTCGCGGATCGAAAGAGGAAGAAATAGGAATGCAGGCTGTCTGCGCTAAGATGGATAGGGAGTTTACGGTTGATGAAAACACCAAAATAGTTGAATGTAAGGACGGTTCGGTAAAATACCTGTGCTGTCCGGCCTGTAAATAAAACCAGGCATATTCTGTTTTTCCCGGATTCGTATTATAATAGAGAAAAAGGAGAAAGACTATGTTTTTAAAAATTGTATCAGTAATAGTGATGTCAGCTTTGTTGACCGGAGCGGGCCGTATGGGTCCGGAATCCGATGAGATTGAGCAGTATTCTCCATCGGTAGATGAAGAATACAAAATGCAGATTAACTGGATTTATAATCTGCAGGAAGGACTGGATGCGGCCGCTGAGAAAGAGAAGCCGCTTATGGTATATTTCGGCGCAGACTGGTGTGTTTGGTGCAGAAGAATGGAAAATGAAACCTATGCCGATCCGAAAGTAATTGAACTCTCTGAGTATTTTGTAAGTGTTAAGATAGATACGGATGACAACCCGGAAGTTGCGCGCGAGTACGGAGTCCGGGGGCTGCCTATAGTTATATTTATGGACTCAGATGGTGAGATTATTGAGAGAGTGTCGGGCTATCGGGATGGCGCTGCTTTTGCCTCGGTAATGATGTCATTTGTAGACCGTTAAACGAAAGAATATGCAGATATGATAAGAGAGTTTTTTGAAGTATTTTTAGCATACCTTAGCGGTATAATTCTGCCCCTGGCAGCCGGTTTTACGGTCAGCGGAGCCATTCAGGAGTTTGTTCCTCAAAGATGGATTGAAGAAAGACTGGGAGGAAAAGGTTTTCTTCCCATACTCTATTCTTCAATGATAGGAGCGGTAATACCTGTCTGCTGCTGGGGTTCTCTTCCCATTGCAGTTACTTTTCACAGGAAAGGCGCTTCGCTGGGCCCGGTATTTGCCTTTCTTATAGCCACCCCGGCCACTTCCCTGAGCGCTCTTTTTGTATCCTGGAGGTTTTTGGGGCTCTTTTTCACTGCCTATGTTTTTGCAGCAGTCATACTGATCGCCCTGATTGCAGGAATTACAGGGAGATGGATAAAACATAAAAGAAAAGACTCCATTGCAGATGGAACAGAAATAAAAAAGGACGGCTGCTGCGCTATGAAGGTAAACAGGAGTATTAAAACACGCATCACTGCAGTCTTTAAGTACGCTTTTATAAAAATGCCCAGAGATATAGGGCTTGAACTTCTTATTGGTATGGGCCTTGCGGCTTTTGTAGTTACCTTTGTTCCGGTTGGTAGACTTATAGAAGTATTTCTCTCCGGAGGGTCTGCATATATATTTTCGGTTGTTTTCGGGCTGCTTGTTTATATGTGCTCAACGGCAAGCGTTCCTCTTGTCCACGCCTTTATAGGGCAGGGTATGGCAGCCGGGGCAGCAATGGCCCTTCTTATTATAGGACCCGTAGAAAGCTACGGGACCATACTGGTTTTGAAAAAAGAATTCGGGTTCCGGGTACTGCTCTTTTACCTGGTTCTTGTATCGGCTGGTGCTGTAGCGGCAGGCTTTATCTTTTCGCTGATATAATAATGCATTATAAGCTGCAGGGTATAAAAAACAGCTAAGGAGGAAAGATGAGCGAAAAAGTTATGAGAGAAGTTATTAAGATTGATGAGGATCTATGCAACGGATGCGGAGAATGCGTTCCGGCCTGTCCCGAGGGCGCTATACAGATTATAGACGGCAAGGCAAGGCTGATAAGCGATCTTTTATGCGACGGGCTTGGGGCTTGTCTGGGTGAATGTCCCCTTGATGCAATAACCATTGAAAAAAGGCCCGCCGAACCATATGACGAAAAAGCAACAATGGAAAATGTTATAAAACACGGAGAAAACACCGTAAAGGCCCACCTTAAGCACTTAAAGGATCACGGTGAAGATGAATACCTGAAGGAGGCTCTCGATTTTCTTGAGGAGCGGGGCATTGAGAATCCGCTCAAGGAAGAAAGTAGTGGGGGTGTAGAGAAAAAACATGGTCCGGGCATGCCGTCCGGCTGTCCCGGGGCAAGAGTAATGGATTTCAGCAGCAGGCAGGAATCTCCTTCATCAGGCGGAGAGAATATACCGTCACAGCTGCGTCAGTGGCCGGTACAGCTTCACCTTGTTCCGCCGACTGCTCCATATTTCAAAAATGCGGATGTCCTGCTTTCGGCTGACTGCGTGGCTTATGCCCTTGGAAATTTTCACTCTAAATATTTGAAGGGAAAATCCGTTGCCATTGCCTGTCCGAAACTTGATGAAGGCCAGGATGTGTATGAAAATAAACTGACGGCTATGATAGACGAAGGGGGAATAGATACCCTTACTGTTATGATAATGGAAGTTCCCTGCTGCCGCGGGTTGCTCGCTCTTTCCCAGAGGGCTTTAGAAAAGGCTCAAAGAAAAATTCCCCTGAAAGTAATTATTGTGGGAATCAACGGAGAAATAAAAACAGAGGACTGGATTTAAAACCGGAAAATATTTGAAAAATTCTCTTAGGGTTAATCTTCCCTTAGAGATTTAAGAAGGTTTATGTTTTTGAGGTCTGCTTCTTTTCCTCCCGGGGTTTCGATTATAAAAGCTTTCTCCTTCCATAACGGGCTGTTTATTACTGAAGCAAACCGGCTTATACCGATACTTCCTTCCCCTATGCCGGCATGCATATCCGAATGAGACCCGAAGCCGGTCTTTGAATCATTTACATGAATAAGCCTGGTATAAGGAGCAAGGTCTTCCATATCCTCCATAGAAAACCCTGCCTGGAAGGCATGGGCCGTATCTATACAGAATCCGGCTTGGAGGCCGAGCCGGTCCCTTAACTGCAGAAGTTCTTCAGGTGAATTTCCCATCTGGTTTCCGCTGCCTGCAGTATTTTCAATCAGCAGTTTTGTTTTTGGAGCCCTTTCTGCAGTAACGGTTTTGAATGCGGAAACAATCTGTTTTATGCCGTCCTTCTTATTTATTGAACTTCCCGGATGAAGCACAAGATAATCGGCATTCAGCATATCCGCCCTTTGAAATTCGGTCTTAAGGGCGATGACAGATTTGTCGTAAATCTCTCCCTGGCCGGCTATGTTTATAAGGTACGGCGCGTGTATAAATAGAGGCCCAATACCGTGTTTTTCTCTAAGTGCTGTAAACTCTGCAGCTTTCTTTTTATTTATGGGTTTGCGGGCCCATCCGCGGGGATTTCCAGAGAATATCTGGAGAGTATTACCTCCCGTGTAAAGAAGGTATTCAACGGTTTTGGCGTAACCCCCCGAAACCGGACAGTGAGGGCCTATTCTCATTTCCTGCGGACCAACTTTACTAAAGGCCGCACCATAGCAAATAAAGCCAGCACTATCATAAGAAGCGGCCCGAAAGGCTGGTCGCCCAGAACCGCCGCGGCAAAAGAGACCAGGTATGCCGCAACTGCGATTAAAACGCTGACAGCAAGAGACTTTTTCCAGCCGTCCACAATTACAAATCCAATCCAAGGCGGAACAAAAAACATTGCAAATGCCGGGAAAGCTCCTATTGAAACTGTTCCCAGGACCGCAGAGAAAACTACCAGTCCGGCAAATATAATACGGTGAGGAAAGGCCGCGATATTATTAGCTGAGTAGTAATCAGGGAAAAACCTTTCCGTAAGAAGCCTTTTTGAGAGCCATTTCAATACCGCAAGAAGAAAGACCAGAAGTATCAGAGCTCCGGCAAGGTGGCCGCCGTGAGTGAAATAAAGCTGTCCTCTTAGGAATGTTTCCCCGGCAACTTCACCGTGATACGTATTTGCGGCAAGGAGCAGCGATGCCGCCCACCCTAATATTATCATCATTGCGTAATGGCTGTTGCCGCTTTTGGGGTTAAGGTCTTTAATTAGAGCTGCCCCTGCAGCAGCAGCAACGGCGGTAAAGATAACCGGCACCCCTAGGGCCACTCCGGCAACTGCTCCTGCCGCTGATATCTGGGAAATTCCCAGGGCCGAAAGCCATTCCTCCCTCATTTTAAGAAAACCTCCTATAAGGCTCAGGGCAGCTGCCAGGCAGAGTCCTGTCAGAAGGGGAACCCTGAAAAGGGGATCAAAAAGTATAAAATCGTTCATGACAGTTCAATAATCCTTTCGCAGTGTTTTTCTAGAAATGGCTTCTCGTGGCTTACAAGAATAACAGACCGGTGCGGGTCGTGGTTCTCAAGAAGCACGGATAGTTCGTCTATAGCATCCCCGTCAAGGTTGTTTGTCGGTTCGTCCAGCAGCACAAGGTTTGCAGGACCGGCAAGGCATGCCGCGGTCTGGAGGAACTGGAACTGCCCACCGCTCATCCTGCTGAGAGGGACATCAAGCAGGCAATGTATCCTGTCGGATGATTTGTCGGGGTCTGCTCCCAGAAGGGAGAAGAGTTCCCTGCCCAGAAGGGCAAGCTCCGGGGGGAGTTCCGGTCTCTGCCAGTGGTGGGTTATCTGGGTATGTGGAGCTTTTTTTATTCTTCCCGAGAATATCCGGGCCGCTCCCGTAATAGCTCTCAGGAGCGTCGATTTGCCCGAGCCGTTAGGCCCTCCCAGCCCAATTATATGCCCCTCCTCAATAGCAAAGGATACGGGACCCGTAACGGGCCCCGTATACCCTGCACGCAGGTTCTCTACCTTAAGCAGTTCTACTGATTTCATATTAATTTCCCGACAGTGCCTCCACCCACCTGTCAATCATTTGAAAGTAGTCTTCTGCGTCTGCATCGACAGGTACCTGTGTCGGAAGCCGGTATGCAGGCCAACCCAGCTGAGATGACATAAACTCCGGTCCCCGGGAGGGCTGAAATAGAATATAGGTTATGACCCCGTCTTTATCCCTGAGACTGCGCACCAGGTCCCGCAGGTGAGATGCGGTCGGAGGTATGCCGGGAAGCAACTCTATATGGTTATGTATTGGAATATTCAGGCGCCTGAAGAGATAGTTGGCATCCCCGTGATAGGGAAGAACCCCTTCCACCGCAGCTTTTTCTTTCCAGCGGTTCATTCTTTCTTTAACCTTGTTTTCAAACTCCAGGGCGTTTTGCCTGTAATATTCGGCATTATCGCTGTCAATTGACTCTAGCCTCCGGGCAAGGGCATGGCCCACTTTGGCCAACTTAACCGGGTCCAGGTCAAAGTGGGGGTTTCCGGCGGGGTGAACATCTCCCCGGGAACGGTCAGCTATTTCTTTTTCTATAAGTTCAATGTGAGCCGCACCCTCAAAATACCCGGTCCTTCCGGTCTGTATGGTGGGGTTGTTGGCTCCCCGTATCGCTGCCGGCAGCCATCCTATCTCCAGTTCGGCTCCCACGGCTACCACCAGGTCGGCCCTTCTCAAGGCCGCCATCATCGAGGGCCTTGCATCCAGGTAATGTGCATCCCTGTCGGGCGGAGTCATTACCGTAACATTGACCTTCTCTCCTCCTATCTCCCTGGCAAGCATACCCATATTGGGAACCGTTGCCGCCACGTTTACCCTGCCGGCTGCCCATGAAGGGGCAACTGTAAGGCAGAATAAGATTGATATAAACAGTTTAACCATTTTTATTTTCTCCTTATTTTAACTTCTATCACAATAAATTAATCTCAGAACGTATGGGCGCCGTGAACGCCCAAACTTACGTTATACTGAAGCGCGAATTTCCATCCGCCGTTTCCGTGGCTGTGTCCGTTTCCATTTTCTTCGGCAGGATCATAATAACTTGCCTGGAGGCGGAACCTGGAAAACTCCGTGGGCGCATAGCTTACCTGTCCGGTATATCTCATTGAAGGGTCGTTCTTCATCCGATCAGCCTCTTCGTAGGATCTGTTGGTAAGGCCAAGCATGTCGAAGCGCAGCCCCGCATTCCACCTGGGCGCAAAACCGTATACTCCCTGCAGGTAGAGGCCATCCTGTTGCCAGAGCTGGTCTTTCTCATCTAAAATTTCAAGAGTTGAAAAATCACTGAAATTGCGATTTTTATACTTCAGATCCAGCTGGCGGTACATATATTCTCCCTGGAGAACCAGGTTACCGTGGCCCATGGTTCCCTGCCCGTTATATTTATAAACGATATCAACTCCGCCGAAGGAGCTCTCCCCGTCCCAGGTTTCAAGCCGGCCGCTTGAATGGGCGTCTTCGGCCTGAAATGCCCGGCCGTATCCTCCCCAGAGGCCAAGCTGGACGGCATGGTCAAACCCTATGTCCGGCCCCCATTTGAGAAAGCCTGTGTAGAGGCGGGGTGATTTTATATCGTCAAACCCCATATCGGCACGCCAGCGGTTCCTGACAGGTTTGTTATTTCCGTCTGGAGTTACAGTGACTATTTGATGATTTTTTTCTCCCACATAATTTGCCACTCCTTCGGATTTCCCTTCAAGAATCTCTATACCCAAACGGGTATATGAGGCCGTGGGGGGCATCCAGGAGAGCTGAAGGCCCAGTTCGGTAAGCCCGTGGTCTCCGAGAAGATATTCATTCATCCAGGGCCGGTCAATAAAAAGCCAGTCGTGGGGATGCTGTTTGTTTATATATCCTGTATCACTCATAAACTTGCCGGCTTTCATTCCAAGTCCTGCCGGGAGCAAGCGGGAGGTTATATAGCCTTCCTCAATCTCTGCGCCGTGCTCTGACAGGGCCAGCATCAGCATCATATCAAAGTAGGGGTCCAGCGCGCCGGCAAATGTTAACTCTGCTTCCCGCAGCGCAAACCCTTCCGATATCCCGTGATCATGGTCGTGACCGTGACCGTGGCAATGGGCCAGCTCGTATCCTTCCGGCTCGCCTATCCCGTCTTCAAAATATCCGTATGTGAAATCCAGAATGACAGATATCTCGGGGTTGAAGAGGGTGCCGGCTCCTACGGGAACGTCGCCTCCCGATCGGAGCGTTCCAACTCTGGTCTCCTGCGCCATGGCAGGACCAGTCGCGGCGCCGGTTAAAAAGAGGGCGCAGCTTATAAATTTAAATGTTTTATTCATAGTATCTATAATTTTCCTTTATTATATTCGTTATCTAAAGGCATGCCTGATTATACAGGCATGCTTTTTTGAACCTGATTATTTTGTTTGGGGAAATGTTAAACTAGTGCCGGGGGTGCGCGGGAAAAGGGGGTGTTTATTTCCCTGAAAATTCTTGCGGTCTTAAGAACAGTTTCTTTAAAGTGGCCGGAAGCCGCGGCTTCAAGAGATGCTATCGCAAATGCGGCTGATACGGCGCATATATCCAGAAACGCCCTCAGGGGGCAGTTTGAGGCGTGGTCATGCTCGTCTCCTATTTCGGTGAGATGGTGGCCGGCTGCGATAAACGAAGCGTTTATTGAAACGGTTGCAAAGAATGCAAATAAAACGGCGGCTGTTTTAAGATTCCGGTTCATTTTGCCCGGCATTGACTGCATATTCCATAAACCGTCATATCATGATACTCAGGTTTAAATCCCTTGCTTTTTGCCATGGAGTCTATGAGGGAGTCTATTTTTCTGTCTATAACCTCAAAGGCTCTGGCACAGTAATTGCAGACCATGTGGTCATGGTGCTTATGAAGGAAACGGTGCTCGTAGCGGGTTATCCCGTCTGCAAAGTTTACCTCCTGGGCCAGTCCGCAGTCACACAGAATCTTCATTGTGCGGTAAACTGTAGCTCTGCCGGTTCCGGGGCTTTCTTTTTTTACTATATCGTAGAGCTCTTCGGCAGTCAGGTGTTTTTCAGTCTTAAGAAAACTGAATAACACATCCTTTCTCCGGGAACTCTGTTTCAGGCCGTTTTTTTTAATATAGTTATTTAATAGGGTTTCTTCTTTTCTCATTTCTAATCCTTTTGATTTTGATACTCAGTATCATAATTCATTTGAAAAGATTTGTCAAGGGAGTTCGAAATCCCTCCGGTACTCCAAATGGGGGTTGAAAAAAACCAATAAATATATTATAAATATTTCGTGATTATACTAAAAAGCGTATAAATACGAAATAAATGAAGTATTTAGAACTTAAACAAAAATTATCGGAGCATATAATATTCTCCCTTGCCGACATCGCTAAGCTGGATCCAAATTTTTATAACTCGAGGTTATACGAGTGGAAGAAGAAGGGTTATATTAAAAAAATAGCGAAAGGGCTCTATATCTTTTCAGATACCGGTATTGATGAGAACACTCTCTTTTATATAGCAAACAAGTTGTATCATCCGTCTTATGTATCTCTTGAAATGGCCCTGTCATACTATGATCTGCTGCCAGAAACTGTTTTCAGCATAACATCTGTATCAACCAGAAGGACATACAGTTTTAATACATTTGCCGGCAACTTCAATTACAGGAGTATTAAACCGGAGTTGTTTTTCGGATACCGGATAGTCAGGGTAAAGAGTAACGTAGTTTATAAGCTGGCGGAGCCGGAAAAGGCGCTTCTGGATTTTCTTTATTTTAACCCTCATTACTACAGGCTGAGAGATTATGAAGAGCTTAGAATCAACAGCGAAATGTTCCGTGAGAACATAGAAGAAGAAAAACTCCTGTATTATCTTGACAGGTTTTCGCAGAAGAAACTGACTGAAAGAGTAAATAAATTATTGAGGTATCTAAATGATTAATATAGAACACCTTATAAGTTTTTATCCGGATAATTTAAAACCCTTCAGGAAAAATATACTTCGCGAGTATCTGCAATATAAGGTTCTGGATATAATATATAACTCTAAATATAATCGTAATCTTATATTTATGGGAGGTACTTCCATAAGGATTATTCATAAAAACACAAGATTCTCCGAAGACCTGGATTTTGATAACAAAGGCATTTCAGCACAGGAGTTTACGGAACTGGCGGAAGATATAAAAAAAAGCCTGGAACTTGAAGGATATAAACCTGAAATAAAAGTAACAAAGAAAGGAGCTTATAAATGTAGTCTCAAATTTCCGGGAATTCTGTTCCAGACAGGTATTTCCGGTCACCGCGAAGCAAAACTTGTCATCCAGATTGATACGGAACCGCAAAATTATGAATATGAGCCTCAGAGTGAGTTAATAAACAAGTTTGAAGTATTTACCAGTATATTTACAGTGCCTGTAAATTTGCTTCTTTCTCAGAAAATATACGCGGTATTTACAAGAAAGAGGCCTATGGGA
>PWOI01000080.1 GCA_003557485.1 Elusimicrobiota bacterium
CATCACGCTCAACGTGTCCTGCCCGAATGCCGGGGACGGACGCACCTTCGAAGAGCCCGGATTGCTGGATCAATTGCTGCAATTTCTGGCCATCGGTAGCGATCAGCCCCGTCCGCCAGTATTGGTCAAGCTGTCGGTCGATCTGGCGCCGGACCAGGTAGCCGAACTGGTTGAAGTCTGTACCGCTCACCGCGTCGATGGTTACGTGGCGGTCAATACTTCGGTGTCCCGGGCGGGATTGCAGACATCAGCCGAGCGGTTGGAACTGATCGGTCCCGGAGGTTTGAGTGGACGGGCCATCGCCGCACGCAGTACCGAGTTCATCGCCTATCTGCATCAAACCAGTAAAGGCCACCAGCCCATCATCGGCGTGGGCGGAATCTTCACCGCCGCCGATGCCATCGAAAAACTCAATGCCGGCGCCAGTCTGGTTCAGGTGTATACGGGGTTGATATTCGAGGGGCCGGGGGTGGTGCGGAGGATTTGTCGGGGTTTGGTGAGACAGGGGAGACGGAAGACGGGAGACGGGAAACGGTGAGGGATAGGCGTCGGTGAACTCAGCTCAGGAATCCAACAAGTCTCAATCCGAACCGGCGCGCCGCGTGCTGGTTGTTGGGGCGACGGGTTATATCGGTACGCATCTGGTGCCGCGCCTGGTGGCGGCGGGGTGGGGAGTGCGGGCGGCGGCGCGGTCGCCGGAGGTGCTGGAGGCGCGGGACTGGCCGGGGGTGGAGCGGGCAAGGGCCGATGTGCTTGAGCCGGACAGTCTGAATCCGATACTCGAAGATGTGGATGTCGCCTACTACCTGGTGCATTCCATGGGTTCCGGGCAAGGCTTCGGTCAGCGCGATCTCGAGGGTGCGCGCAATTTCGCCCGTGCCGCGGCCGATGCCGCCGTCCAGCGCATCGTCTACCTGGGCGGGCTGGTGCCCGATTCGGCCGATAGTGAACATATCGTCTCGCGTCGGGAAACCGGGGATGTGCTGCGCGAGGGCAAGGTTCCGGTCACAGAGCTCAGGGCCGGTATCATCGTCGGTCCCGGTTCGGCGGCCTTTGAGGTGATGCGCGACCTGGTCCTGCACCTGCCGCTGATGCTGACCCCGCGCTGGGTGCAGTCGAAATCACCTCCCATCGCTCTGGACAATTTGCTTGAATACCTGGTTCGTGCACCGAATCTGGCCGAGATGGCCGGACGAACCTTCGATGCGGCCGGACCGGAACAGCTCACCTATGCTGAGCAGATGCGCATCCTGGCCGAAGAGGCCGGTCGCCGTCCGCCCTTCATCATCCGCGTGCCGCTGTTAAGTCCGACCCTGTCCTCGTACTGGCTGCGCCTGGTGACCTCGGTGCCGACGCCGATTGCCCGCGCCCTGATCGAAGGCATGCGCCAGGACTTTTCCGCCGATGATGAACCCCTGCGCCGTTTGGTGCCACAGGATCTGCTGGACTTTCGCCAGGCCGTGCGCGCCGCCTTCGAGGCCGAGCGCACCAATGCCCTGGCCTCGCGTTGGACTGAAGGCGCCTTCGCGTTTCGTGACTACCGCGCCGAGTATGGGTACTACGCCAAGCGTGCAAGTGGTCAGGCATTGGCCCGTTGCACCCCTGAAGATGCCTGGCAGGTGATCACCGGCATTGGTGGTCGCAATCGCTATTTCTACATGAACGTGCTATGGAAACTGCGCGAGATCATCGACTGGCTGATCGGGGGGCCGGGACTGAACTACGGTCGTCGCCATGCCAGCGAATTGCGGGTTGGCGATACAGTTGATTCGTGGCGCGTGATCGCCATGGAACCGCAGCGCCGCCTGACCCTGTTCTTCGGCATGCGCGCCCCCGGCTCCGGTGTACTGGAGTTTGAACTTGAACCGAAGCAAGACGGCACATTGATCCGGGCGACGGCTTATTGGCATCCGGCCGGAGTGTGGGGATTGATGTGCTGGTTCTGCATGATCCCGGCTCACCTGCTGTTGTTTCGCGGCCTGACCCGCGTCATCGCCCAGCAGGCCGAACGTCATTCATGAAAGGTATTTAGTGCTGTTACCGGGCCCCAGAGTATTTAGACCCGTGGCCAGGCGCTCTGTCGTGGGATAAAAGAACACACTCGCGCAGAGACACGCGCGGACGTTCTTCATCAAGAGGCTTTTCGCCTTCGGCAATCGGCCTCTTGATTCCGAACTGCGCTGAGACGCAGGGAAGAATGAATTTAGTAAGCTGAAGAAATCTTTTTACTCCGCGTCCCTGCGTCTCCGCGCGAGGAAATATTTTTGCTCTTCAGGCCAGACGATAGAATCTATCTGATGAGAGACACAGAGTTCACAGAGAAATACGTAAGCAAGTTGCTTCTTTTCTCTGTGTCCTCTGTGACTACGGTATATCAGCACCCTTTGCTATAGTAACGGCCACTTTCCCAACCCGGCAGTGTGTCCTTAAGACATGACATCCGAAAAGATTTCCGAATTGTTCGATCCAGAGCGCTGGTCACCCGTTGAAGGTTTCGACTTCAAGGACATTACCTATCATCACCTGGTCGATGTCGCCCGGACCGGGCGCGGCGTGGCCCGTGTGGCCTTCAACCGACCGGAGTGTCGCAACGCCTTTCGTCCACAAACCGTTGATGAACTGTTTTCTGCACTCGATCATGCCCGCCAGGTGACTGATATCGGTTGCGTGTTGCTGACCGGTAATGGTCCCTCTGGAAAAGATGGTGGCTGGGCGTTTTCTTCCGGCGGCGACCAGGCGGTTCGCGGCA
>PWOI01000157.1 GCA_003557485.1 Elusimicrobiota bacterium
ACAATCAGGTTATTGATGCCGATACAGGCCAGCAGCTTGAACTGGGTTTCAGTGATGGGCTCACGGCAAGCACCTCGATATGGTTCGCGTTAGAGATGCCTGGTTCTGTCAGTACTCTGGAGCAGAGAGAAATGCTGATTACCTTCGAGGTGGAAGCGCAATAGGAGACTGGGGATAAGCAATAGATTGTTTATTGAAAAGGAAACAGTAAGAAGTCTGCTGTAAAAGTATAGATGTTGCTTATTTTATAATTGGAAAGGTAAATCTGTATATGCATTAATGTGCGGTCGGATAGTTTGGTATGAATCAAGGGAGAAATATGTAGTTATGAAAAAAATTGTGTTTGCTATATCTGTCTGTTGTACTGTTTGTATGAATCTTTTTGCTCAAACTCACAGTCTCGCTACTAAGTTTGGTGATTTTGTTCTGTCAAACATGCAGCCCGGCATGGTTTACAGTCTTAAAGAAAACAGGGAAGTTTCTTTTACAGTTGTAAATAATGCCGAAGAACAGAGAAATATCGAGGTCAGAATAGCTCCACCAAGGGAGAGTCAGTTAAGAGAAGGCTATGAGTCTGTTCCAGATGTGTCTTGGGTGACAGTATATCCCTCGTTTTTTTCTTTGGAGCCCGGCGAAAGTATGGATTGTGACCTGATTATTTCTATTCCGCATGAGGAAAGATATCAGGATAGGCATTTTCAGGCAATGATAGTAACTGAATCTGCCGGTCGTCCCGGAGGGGCGCATGGAGTATCTATAAATTTTTCGCTTGTTAACAGAATACGTTTCTCAACAGGAAGGCGTCCGGAAGCAATAGTTGCCGAATACCGAGATCGGATACTGTCTGCTTTGGAAATGGAAATGATGCCAATGAGCCTTTTTGTAAGGGATAAAGTTCCCGTTGGAAGACCAGTTGTTTTTGACGGGATTGGTTTTCCGACAGGCCAGGTGATAAACAGGAGTAGGGAGGATTATCTTATAGAGTTTGAGTTAGCAAGAAGCCCGCGTGACTACGGTATAACTTCGGGTTACTCTGTACTTCCTTCAGATGTAGATATAGAAATATTAACCGAAAAACTGAAGGCAGGAGCCCGGACTATAAATGATGTTGAGTTAAAGTTAACGATACCGGATAAGGACGAGTACAGGAGTGAAAAGTTTGTGATGGTGATTGTTGGGCAGGTTAAGGGTTTTGATATACCGATAGAGGTGTTTTCAAGGATATATTTTACTACGGAGGATTGATTAAGATAGCAAAGCGGAGAAAAATGTTTGAATAAGTATCAACATAATTTAATAAAGATACTTCTGGCAGGGCTTATAGCCTTGTGTCCGGGAAGCATTGTCCCGTTGCGGCTGCAGGCTTCTGTAACCGTAGATGTGGATGTCTCTGTTTTTGTTAGGCCTTCACATAATATTCCGCCTGAAGCAGTAGACAATCTCACTGCTTCTGCAACCGATAAAGTCGGTGAAGTGAAGTTAGAGTGGACTGTTCCACAATCATCGGGGAATATTAAAATAAGCGATTATTATATACGCTGGTCCACGCTCAGTATTGCTGATTATGACGGGGATTCCTCGCTGTGGTGGGAAAAAGCGTCAGGGATTGATCTTATAGGAACTCTGGAAAATTTTCCGGGTACAGAATTAGATTATTTTATTGATAACCTTACAGGAGGCAAAAGACACTATTTTGCTCTTAAAGCCGCTGATGAATTCGGGAACATTAGCCCCATATCAAATGAATCCTCGGCTAAGGTGCTTGCTGAAACGCTCCGTCCGCTGCAGCCGGCAGGCGTAAGAGTCGTTGATGTAACGGACAATCAAGTAAGTCTTAGGTGGCGTAGGGTAGTAGTAAACGAGGACTTTTCTTCCTATCAGTTCCGAAACCGGTATGAAGTTTTACGCTCAACGGCAAGGACAGCAGATGCTGATAAATGGAAGGTCGTTTATTCCACAGCAGATTCCGGCCTGAGCAAGTTTATATGGACTGATACTGATACGGTAACTTCTTCTTATATTTACTATTACAAGGTCCGCGCTGTAAGCGGGGGCGATGAATCGGTAAGCCGGCCTTCAATGATAGTTGATACAACAAAAGAAAGGCATATCTATGCGGTTTCAGGAGACGGTAAGGCCTGGATAGATATTCCCGGGGAGATAGGCGATTTACTTTACAGAGAAAACAATAGATATGAAACCGACCTGTTTATAGATATAGAAAAAGAGCAGCATTCCCAGAAAAACGTTGAAAGCATATATAATTTCCGTGCGGTGCGTTCAGATAACGCCCAGCCGGAAAAATCATTTATTTTTAGCCGTTCGCAGGCTGAAATAGAGATAGGTTATGGTTCAGGTTCGTCAGGTTCATCGCTTTCTTCGGGCGGTCATTACTCACTTTACTGGTTTAACGGGATAGAATGGATAAAGCTCGGCGGAGATGTAGACGGATTTAATTCAACCGTTTCAATATTTACCCGTTCCCTGGGCAGGTACGCCCTGATGGAGACTTACAGAAGCAGCAGGTTTGAAATAATATCAATTCAGCCGGATAAAATATTCACGCCGCGCGCGGCATATACCAATTTTATAGAATTCAAGTACTCAAATCCGAAAGAGGCTTCCGTTTCCGGCAAGATTTACGATCTAAGGGGCGCATTGGTGGCCGAGATGGAGAAAGGCGGCACCGCTACTGTAGGTGACAGGTCCGGGTCCCTGGTCTGGGACGGTAAAGACAGCAGCGGCC
>PWOI01000014.1 GCA_003557485.1 Elusimicrobiota bacterium
ACAATGGGCATGTAGATGTCATTTCACTTGATATGATGCCTGAAGATCATGAAATCTATATGCGTTCAGGAGGCCCATCTGTTCAATATATATATGATAGAAAACTCGAATTAGGTTTTGGGCATAAGAATGCGCGGAATACACTTCAAATTAACAGAGGGAAAAATCCGAAAGGTACATCTGTTTTTTCTGAAGTAGCTTTTCTCTCAGGTGTGGCAAAAACGGATTGGAGTTGGGCTTCTTTATTTATGGATCTAAATAACAATGGCTGGAAAGATTTATTAATAACAAATGGAATGGTACGTCGACCAAATGATATGGACTATATTAGCTGGAGTCGACGTTCTGGTGAATTGAGTGATTATGAATTTTTTAAACAGGCACTCGATGTCATGCCAGAACTTAAAATACCGAATTATGTATTTCAAAATTATGGGGATCTAAAATTTTCCAATATGACTAATGATTGGGGATTTGATCAACCATCATTTTCTAGTGGGGCAGCATATGCTGATCTTAATAATAATGGTCGGTTGGATTTGATTATAAGTAATTTAAATATGCCCCCCTTTATCTATAAAAATAACACACCATTGGATGATAAGACTGCTAATTATTTAAAAATTCGATTAATTGGTGATACCCAAAACACAACAGGAATCGGCTCAAAAGTAATACTTTACAAAAATGATGAGTTGTTTTATCAAGAACAAATGCCAACACGTGGTTTTCAATCCTCAGTCGATCACGTGATACATTTTGGATTAGGTGAAATAAATAAATTAGACTCCCTTTTAGTTATTTGGCCTGATGATCGGTATGAAATTATCATCGATATAGATGCAAATCAACTTTTGGAATTGAAACAACTAAATGCATTTGATTCTTTTGAATACAAAAAATTGGATAGAGAGTGCACTGATGTATTATTGACGGATGTATCAGATAAATTTGAAATTAATTTTCAGCACAGAGAAAACTCATTCAACGACTATACAAACGAACCACTTATACCTTACAAATTATCAACTCAAGGACCAGCTATGGCTGTAGGTGACGTCAATGGAAATGGATTGGATGATGTTTTCATCGGAGGTGCAAGTGGACAATTATCCAGTCTTTTTATACAACAGTATGATGGTAGTTTTATCGAAGTTCATCAAGAGATTTTTGAAAAAGATAAAATGAGTGAAGATGTAGATGCAGTGTTTTTTGATGCTACTGGAGATGGATTTCTTGATTTATATGTTGTAAGTGGTGGTGGACAATTCACAGGTAATGATCCAAAACTGAAAGACCGATTGTATATTAATATGGGAAAAGGCCAATTTGTTAAATCGGATAACAGATTGCCTAACCTTTTTGTAAATGGTTCTATTGTTCGTCCAATAGATTACAATAACAATGGTCATATTGATTTATTTGTTGGTGGTCGTTCTATACCTTTTCAATATGGGTTATCTCCATTAAGTGTTTTGCTCAAAAATGATGGTTCAGGTTTTTTCCAGAATATAACAAATGAGGTTGCTCCAGATCTCATTAATGCAGGTATGACGACTGATGCACAATGGGTTTTTATTTCAAATAAAGAATTTCCTGATTTAGTGGTAACAGCAGAGTGGATGCCTATTCAATATTTCCAAAACAATGAAGGTAATCTTGTAAATATAACGGATCAGGTTGGATTAGGTGGTACTAATGGATTATGGCAAAGCTTGCTAATAGAGGATATTACAGGAGATGGTAATATGGACATTTTTGCTGGTAATTTCGGCCTTAATTCGAGAATTCATGCAACAAAAGAATCCCCATTCAGACTCTATATAAATGATTTTAATAATAATGGACTTGTATCAGCAGTGATGGCACAACAAGTAAATGGTGAATATTACCCATTTGATCAGCTTGACGAATTGGTTGTAGAACATAGAGAATTAGTTGGACGACTTGAGAGCTATGAAGATTTTTCAACACGTACAATGGAAAATCTCTTTGGTGAGGAGAAAATTTCATCATCAATTATTCGAGAATTAACTGACTTAAAGACATCTTTATTTGTTAACAATGGTGATGGGACTTTTAGTAAAGGTAGATTGCCGATAAAAGTTCAATTTTCACCTGTGATGGTTATGTATGCATTGGATAATACAGAAAGCAAGGGGATAGACCTCGTAATTGGTGGTAATATATTTGATGTAAGACCTAGTGTTGGTGGTCGGCAGGATGCGAGTTATGGTCTATATCTCCAATGGAAAGAATTAGGAGAATTCAAACCCATTGAGATTCAATGTAGTGGAATTTATTTAGCTGGTGAAGCCAGAAAAATAGAAAAAATCAGCACAGTTAACGGTGAAAAGATAATCATTGCACAGAATGATTTGGGGTTATTAGTCTTTAAGACATTTGATTAGTTAATCACTTAATAAAACCAATTCAATGTACTTCGAATAAAAAATTACTTACACAAGTTTCTTCAGTTTTTACTAATACTTTTGCATTAGAAATGTGTATTAAGTATAAGTAAGTTATTCATTTTCAAAAAGCTAATTAATTTCTCATTTATAACATAATAATAACAATCCGTAGCTGGAATACTGCTTCCTAACAGTGGTATAGAGTCCCGGGTGGTGAATCATCCGGGATTTTTTTTGAGGTTTTATTACGCCGACCGATGAGTGCAAATCACACCTGCCGTTCCGGAAAATATGGCAGTAGATACTTAGATACCCATGTAATGCT
>PWOI01000061.1 GCA_003557485.1 Elusimicrobiota bacterium
AACACCTTTTAGATTGCGCAGACTCTATTTGCTGGAACTATTGTTTCAACCAGAAGCATCTGGACGGTTTGATCTTTAGGAGGTCCTGACTTGCCCATCGATTACGTCATTGTACATTATTTATGAGACATGAAAACAGTATGCTTCGCAATATGCAGGCTTTTGTCTTATGGAAACGTATCTGGGACAATAAACGTCAAAAGAAATTTCTCTTGTAGATGGATATGTTAGTGCCTTGGAGTCAGCAGATCGAGCTTATTAAGTCGCGTCACCCAATGCTTGGATGATATCCACACTAGAAACTTCTGGGGCATTTAAGCCGATGGCAAAAATGAAGAGAAGTTGAATTCACTCGGGCAAGGTAGCTAGGAGTCCTCGCTGGTCTCTTGGTCATCACTTGTTCGTTTGTCGGCAACGGCCACGATCCCAGATTAGTCAAGCCAGGCCAAACCACATCCGTAAGCCGGTGGGTTTATTCATGTCAGGGAGCAGTCCGCGAAAACCTGCCTGCATCGCGATACCGGAGAGTTCGTCCGCAAAGCGGCGCAATTTGCTTTCCCCGAACCCCTGGGCTATGGTCGGACTCGGATCAACCGTTTTCGGCGGGATATGTGCCCGCACTGATTGATCAGTCAGGCTTGTCAGCACCGATGGCAACGTATCTTACCTTCCGGTTCCGTCCCTCCCCGACCTTTCCGGTCTAAGCCGGACGCGGCGTCGCGTCCGGCCGTTGTGTTCAACACTCGAAGCATTCGTCTGACTTCTGAATTTCAAGTCGGAGGGGAATCGTCATGTCTGAACGCTTTACGGAACTGAAAAACCTGGTGCTTCAACAGTTTGAACTGTACTACCTGCGCACCCACCATGGTCTTTCGCTCGGCCCCCAGGGGCTGGCATCCATACTGGCGAAACCGGAGAACCTAAACGAAAGCGACGCGACGCCGGCCAACCAGCGCTCGGAGAGAGTCTGCATCGGCTCCAGGGTGAGGCTGCTCGATCTGGAGGACAACAGCAAAACGGAAACCAAGCTGGTGCTTCCCGGAAACAGTGCGCCGCCCAGCGGTCCGATATCTATCGTCTCGCCCCTGTGGGCTTCCTTCCTCAGGTTGGAGCCTGCGAAATACATTGAGGTCCGCATTTTCGCCCGGCCGCTCCGCGTCCGCGTGCTTTAGGGTCCTCCTCCGGACCGGCGCTGACACGACCACGCACCCGACGACTAGCCGGTGGCACTCTGAACGCCGGCTCTGGCATCGCGTGTACGCGCCGGCGTTGATGGGGGGCCCGTATCAGCTTCCCTCGATCGTTCAGCGTATCGCGGCGTGCCATATCGGCAATGCATCCGACGTGCACGCGGTCATCCACCGAAACACTCTACAGGAGATCATCATGAGCAAGGAGAAACCAAAGAAGAGGGCCCAAAAGAGTCTCAAGGAACGACGCAAGGAGAAACGGGAACGGCGGGACGAGCATTCCCGAGACTGACGGTCCCGCCCGACGCGATAGTCGGGAGCGGTTCGTCCTGCACGCCCCCGAACGGAGCAGGTGCATGGACGCGCCGCACCCGACCTACGTATGCTGGTGCGGTGACGATGCAGGGGTTGGCCAATCCACTTCCCTGGCCACGCGCCGCCGTTGCGCCCTTACCGCAGGATCGCCCGGAGCGGTGCACACGACGAGCAAGGTATAACCGGGGTGGCGCTCGATGTCATGCACCACGACCTGTCCTGCCCGTCCTCGCTATGGGCTTGTGCGAAGATCCTGTCCTGACCGCTGTCGATCAGTGCGCACAGGGGTTCCATATCCAGCCTCAGGGTTTTCTGGACATGATCGTGCCTCAGCGCCTCGGGAACGACCGTCTGACGTGTATGGTAAACGATGGCCTGCGCCTCCTCTCCGGACTGTCCTCTGCCCGCGTTGGACTTCCCCCGGTGCAGTGGACACTCCGGCGCTATGATTCGAGCATAGGAGGAAGTCCATGAGCACCCAACGTTACACCCCCGAATTCAAGGAAGAGGCAGTCCGTCAGATCGTCGACCGCGGTTATTCCGTGGCCGATGTGTCCGAGCGGCTCGGCGTCTCGGTGACGTCAGTCCCGAGGCCTATGAGCAGGCCTCAAAATGAGGCGCCGGGGTGCTCACGGTACTGGGGGGAAGTCCAGAGAGTCTGGCCCGGGAGGAGGTAACTCCCGGGTTGCAATCCTGCTTCGGCAATTCATTCATCCACGGGCCGCCACGTCTGTCGGCACAACTCGGACTGAACAGGTATTCGTGTTTTCTGCGGAACGACGCTGCAGCGTTGGCAGCGTTGCCGCTGTGAACGACATCTCTGACTTGGAGACTGACGAGACCACAGCCTCGGAGC
Source organism: Elusimicrobiota bacterium (assembly GCA_003557485.1). Classification (GTDB taxonomy): domain Bacteria; phylum CG03; class SLGR01; order SLGR01; family PWQF01; genus PWMP01. The sequence continues at coordinate 2,362 of PWOI01000061.1, forward strand.
TTTGCCCTCAGTTGCCAGGTTGGAGCGCGCGGGTTCCCGCGTGATCATCTGGAGTTGCAGGCGGGTGCGTATACCTCAAATCTCGTGCAGCTTCAGGGGCAGCTTTTATCCAATAGGGTGACCCTTGTTCCACGGCACGGGCTGCGGGATGACGTTGGGAAGGCAGTTGACGGTACGCATGGCTGTTGTTCGGTAATCATGAGGATGCTGCGCTAGCCCGGACCAGCGCCACGGGGTCGAACCGCTATCACGCGCAGCGACCGGAGTCGGATCGGGCTCGCATCCAGCTCGACGGGACGAACGCGGTTCTGCCGCAGCAAGCACTGGCGCTGCTGGGCGAGCTGCTTGCAGAGATGGCTCAGGGCAATGCGGGGACC
>PWOI01000122.1 GCA_003557485.1 Elusimicrobiota bacterium
GCTCTTTAAGTTTCGGCATCATAGAGTATATGAATCCTGTCCCCTGCATGTTTTCAAAATTCCATAAAGCCTGCAGAAGCAGCGATCTTAAAAATATCTTGTTTACAATTTTCATTTTCTTTTTGACCTTTTAAAAGAGAAAGCTTCAACTGCTGCGCCCAGGCCAACCGCGGGTATAAGATAGAAAGCCAGGTTTAAACCCTTTACCGCCCTTTCATCAAATAACCCGTATACATATGTGAGAATAGCCAGCCCCGCAACAATAACAAGTCCTATAAAAAGGGCTCCTTTCAGTATAAAAAAAAGCCATCCCATATAAACTCCCCTGTCAACCGCATTAAAATTGTTCTGCTTTATTTTTTCCTCTATTTCTCCGCACAGGTAAGAATTATATTCCCTGTGCATTATATCAAGTTTTTTAAAAAGAATTCCTGCCGGGATCAGGCACAATATGGTAAAAACTATAAAGCCCCTGCAATCGGCTCCGGTGGAAGAGACAAATGCGCCGCTCAGGTACGCACCGGCAACCGAAACAACCGTAGCGTCGGGAGGGACAGCATTTCCAAGCGGTATTATGTTAATCCATACAAGTTCCATAAGAAACCCCACCATCAGGCCGGCCTGTATATCTCCTGCAAGCCACCCTATAATAGGAGCGCAGAAAATAGGACGGGATATCATCAGCTGTCCTGCAGCTGTTACGTCTGAAACAAAAATACCTCCCAGGATTGATGCAATCAGAATATTAAGCATTTATTTTATCCTGTTTATGCTTTCCATTAAGTCTATTTCCTTGTCCTGCGGAAGGGCGCGGCATTCAAGAAGCGCTCCCATGGCATTTATATCCTTGAAAGCCGATATATCATCTTCCGATACCGCCACATTTTTAGCCAATTTTCTGTTATGACCGTCATAGTGCATACATCCGACATTGACTTTTTCTATCCGGACCCCGTAATCCATGACTTTCAGAACATCATGGGGATTTTCAAAAAGCACTATGGTATCCTCTTCCTCAAGATAGCCCCAGTGTAATTTGTCTGCAAATTCTTCAGTACCGAAAATATCAATTTTTATTTCCCCGGGAACCGAAAAAGTCAGTATCTGCCTGAATTCAGCGTCAACTTTTATCCTGTCGGAAACGATAACTATTCTTGTAAGGTTCAGGTTATGAACCCAACCCTCTACAACCTGTCCGTGAACGAGCCTGTCGTCAATTCTGAAAACTGTCTTTATCATCTGTCGACACGCTCTGAACAGCTCAGTATCCCTTCGCGGCCGGATGAAGCAACAACTTCCGCCAGTTCCCTAAGGTCTTTTATCGCATTTTTCTTATGTATTGCCGTAAGAAGCATAGGAAGATTAACACCAGTTATTACCTCAACATTTTTTTCTTTCATAAGGGGAATACAGACATTTGAAGGTGTCCCCCCAAGCATATCTGTTAAAATCAGCAGCCCTTCTCCCTCGGGAATCTCCTGACGCAGGCGGTCCATCTCCCTTCTTATTTTATCTATTCCGTCGCTCCGGTTGATTTCTCTGGCGCTTATTCCTTCCGTCCGGCCGGTAATGTCCTGCGCCGTGTGCAGAAATATTTTACCTAGTTCCCCGTGAGTTATAATCATAAGCTTTATATTAATTTTTCTATATCTCTGAAGGAGAAAAAAACACTGTAGCCTTTTTCTTTAAGAAACTTTTCCAGTTCCTCGGTTACAGCCACGCTCCGGTGTTTTCCTCCTGTGCAACCTATACCTATGTTAAGGTATGCCTTGCCTTCTTTTATGTAATTGGGAATAAGAAACTCCAGGAGGCCTTTATAATTCTTTAAAAACTCATGGCTCTCTTCGCTGCTGAAAACATATTCTTTTATTTTTTCATCCGTACCGTCCAGGGCAGATAGTTTCTCATTATAGTGGGGGTTAGGAAGAAACCTCGTGTCAATAATCATATCAGCGCTCTCCGGAAGGCCGTATTTAAATCCGAATGCCATAAGGTTAACTGTCATCTTCTCCGCTCCGTTTTTAAAAAGTATTTCCCGGAGCCGGGCTTTAAGGTCCCAGGGGCTAAGCTGTGACGTATCTATGATAATATCAGCTTTTTCTTTGAGCGGTTCAATTTTTTCCGATTCTTTCTTTATTGTTTCGGACAAAATCTCATTCTGCGTATCCGAACTTAAAGGATGGCGCCGACGGGATTCACTGTACCTTCGTATAATTGTCTTTTCATCCGCGCTTAGAAAAATCATGATATTCTCATAACCCATTTTCTCGGTTTTCTTGAGACTTTTAAATAACGAATCAATAAACTCGCCCGCGCGCAGGTCAATCCCCAGTGCTATAAGTTTATGTGAGTAACCGGATGATTTTATCAGTTTTAAAAACCTTGTAATAAGGGCAGGAGGAAGATTATCTACGCAGAAACCCCCGAAGTCTTCTATTGAATTTATTGCCACGCTTTTACCCGCCCCGGAAAGGCCGGTTATAACTGCTATTATAGAATGTTTAGTCTCTTCTGCTGTCATCTTTAAAGCTTTCTATCACTTCCCTGTCAAGCTGGCGGGCAGGGACTATTCCGCGGCGGCGGAGATTCTGGTTCATAACCGCAACTTCCACAAGTATGGCGGTATTCCTGCCCGGTGCTACCGGAATCTCGACGTATGCTACTTCAACCCCCAGTATTTCTTTTTTCTTTTCTTCAATCCCAAGCCTCTCATAATTCTTTCCCGGCTGCC
>PWOI01000144.1 GCA_003557485.1 Elusimicrobiota bacterium
TCGTGCGACTGCTCTCCTGGCTGATCAAACGCTACCACATTTTCACGCTGTGCCTGCTGGTCGGATTCATGGCCGGATCGCTCTATGTCATCTGGCCCTACCAGGAGCGGGAGTACCATGAGATCGTGGATGCGCAGGTGCTGCCCATGGACCATCCGCAGGTACAGGAGTTGCTCGCCAGACAGGAGCAGGGCCGCGAGCCTGAGCGCAGGCGTCCGGAGTACTGGGAACTCGGAAAAGTGGTGAATCCCGCCGCCCCGGTCGCCGAACAAAAGGCCGAGGTGCTGCATGTGCGACGCCGCATGATCAGCAACGCTCCCTACTGGCCGGACTGGACCTCTCCCTCTGACGATGAACGGCTCCGAAAGGGCGCACAGTCCCTGTACGGCGGACTCGGGACCATGCTGATCGGGTTCTTTCTGGTGGGCTTCCTGGGCCGCCTTACACGGGGGAAAGTTCCGGGCGGCACCGGCCTGCCCTGACGGCAAGCGCCATCCACCCGAAATAAAAACGGCGAATTTCAGCCGCTGCTTCTTTGAATCTCCCGTTCAATTCTGCCCGGAGAAATACTATATTGTCGATAGATAATCACAGTACATGCAGACGCTTCTGAACGGAGGACGACAATGAAAAAACTGAATCGCATCCTTGTCCCGACGGACTTTTCTGAAGGTTCGCGTAAGGCGTATTCCTACGCGGAGCACCTTCTGCGCTTTTTTGGCGGAACCATTGACATGGTGAACATCGTCCCGACCATCAAGTATCTGCAGGAGAGCATGAAAAAGGTCGGGTATCCTTTTTCCCTTGACCAGGATGTCTATCCGCAGATCATTGAGCAGGCGCGTGACAGGGTGGCCAAAGAGCTGGAGGATCATGTTGCAGAGGAGCATCGGGGAGAGCCGGTTGTGAAAATCGGCCGCAAGGCCTACGAGATCATCCTGGAGCACGCCCACAAGGGGCGATACGACCTCATCGTGATGGGGGCGCAGGGGCTGCATGCCGACCACATCATTCGCGGACATGTGACCGAGAAGGTCATCCGCCACAGCAGGATTCCGGTGCTGTCCGTCTCCGGCACGGTCATGCCGGAAAGCACGCAGAACATCGTGGTGCCGACGGACTTTTCGGACTTGTCCATGCGGGCCATCCTGCCGGCGGCTATCATGGCGGGACGCCTGAAGTCCCGGATAACCCTGCTGCACGTCAATGAGCTTCACGGGTCCGAGCCCGAAGATCAGCAGGGCGCGGATGAGGATGCCATGCGGAAATTGCGGAAGAAGGTGGCCCAGAAAGTATTCGATTTCTTTGCAGAGCGCCCCAGGGCAAAAGCGCAGATCAGTTCAGTAGATGATGAAGAGCTGTTCCTGAAACTCGAACGGGACGATGAAAAGTACGAAATCCCAATTTTCGTGGAAGAGGTGCGCGGCATCTCAGCTCACTACGAAATCGTCGATTATGCCGAGCAGAACGCCGATATGATCGTCATTGCCACGCATGGACGCAGCGGGTTGTCCCATATTTTCCTGGGATCCACGGCTGAGAAGGTGGTGCAGTGGGCGAAGATTCCCGTGCTGACTGTCCGTCCGCGCCAGATGCAGCAGAAAAAGAAGTGAGTTGATCAGTAAGTGGATTGTGGGGCCTGCGAGGATTCTCCGGGCAATAAATGACGGGGCTGGTACTCTGCGCCGCACCCGGAAAAATTCGAATTACGCGCCGCTCTGACGGAAAAAAGTTCAGAACGGGATGCCGCGGCGCAGTTGCCGTTCACTGAAGAAATCGTCGGATATAGGCTCGTCGAAAGTCCGCTCTTTCCAGCGCAGTTCGGTTTTCCTATCGTTTTCCAGGTCGAACATGACCATGTAATCCGCGCGCCACAGGTTGCCGGTCACATTTTTGTACTCGTCCAGCTCAAGCCGTTTGAAGACCTCACCGTCCTCATTGAAATATTCTGCCCTGAGCAAAATATATTCCTGCGGGTCGATGTGGAAATGGATGCGTTCGTACTGGCTCTCACGCCGCGGCAGGGCTTCGAGCAGGATGCGTTCCGGGGTACGTTCAAGCTCCGTGAAATCAAAATGGTCGGGATCCTGCTGACCGAGATCCTCATAGGTAAAATCGCTGCCCATGAACCGGTCGCTGCGCTGCGAGGCGCCGATGGACTGTACGCGTCCGACTGCGGGCAGATAGACCCGCTGCGTCTCCTGACCGTTTTCGGTGATGGTGAGCAATCCGGTATCACGGACATCGGCCGGCGCCTCGAACATCACCAGCTGCTTCTTCAGGTTCTCACGGTGGATGTTCCAGGTGCGCAGCTCGCGGGTGCGGGTGCGTCCGCGGGCGTCGTGGATCGTCATGGTCATGATGGCCGTTTCGAACTCGGCATTGCTTCGACGCCGGTCCAGCTCTTCGAAAACGGACCTTGCGCTCTCTTCCGGTGGTTCAACCGGGGTGGATGCGGGGGTTGCCGGGAGCAGCGCGGACAGGGTAATGAGTAAAGTGACGATCAGTGGCATGGCAAAATGGGGTGGATCAGAGAAGTTGGGGTGATAGTGTCCGGGTGGACCCGGTTCTGCCATGAAAATCGATGTAACATGAACAGAATAACATAAACGGAAAAACCGTCGGCGGCATTCCGCGGCAGTATCGCAAATCCGGATGAGGGAATTGAGCCGGATAAAAAAATCCGCTATATTACAAAGCTAAATTGTATTGATGCATGCCAA
>PWOI01000016.1 GCA_003557485.1 Elusimicrobiota bacterium
AAGTAGGGGTCAGGCTCTACGTATAATGCTGCCTTTAAATATTTGCAGGTTTGGATTATAGTATGTAATAGAGAGAAATACAGAATACCAAAAAGAGGAAATGATGAATAGAAAAACAAGAATGTTCTGGATGCTTAATAAGGTGAAAATAATAATCATAGGTGTTATTTTTTTACTTGTTGTTTTTGCGATTGTCGGGATGTCCGCGCTTGAATCTTTTTACAGGCGTCTTACAATGGCCCAGATGCCTGTTCACCTTATAATGGCCGGGTTCTCGGCTGTGGTTTTTGTTTCAATGTATTCTCTTTTCCTTAGAGGGGGGATGACTAAGATAAACAGGGATAAAATAAGCAGCGAAAACGTCAATGTGAAATGGGATGATGTAATAGGTATAGAAGAGGTTAAGGAGGAAGCAAAGGAGGTGGTTGAGCTTCTGAAAGACCGGACCAAGCTGACCAAAATAGGCGGAAAAATACTGAGAGGCCTTCTTATGGTAGGCCCGCCTGGATGCGGGAAGACGCTTCTTGCCAAAGCTATAGCAACTGAAGCCGGGATACCTTTCATATCGATGGCTGCAAGCGAATTCAATGAGATTTTTGTGGGTGTAGGTTCAAGCAAGATAAGGAAGTTGTTTAAAAAGGCCCGGATTCTGGCCCATGGACACGGAGCCTGCATTATTTTTATAGACGAAATAGAGGCGATAGGACGGCAGAGGACTTTTTCTTTCGGGGGCGGCCAGGAAACAAATAATACGCTTAACCAGCTTCTGGTGGAGATGGACGGCCTTAAGGATGATAAAATGAGTATTGTTGTTATGGGCGCGACCAATGCCAGCGAGTCAGTTATGGATCCTGCGCTCTTGAGGCCCGGCCGTTTTGACCGGAAGATATACATAGGCAAACCGGGCCTTGAGGGAAGAGAGGAACTTTTTAAATACTATCTTACAAAAGTTAATTGCGATTCGGAGATAGATGTGTCGCGTCTTGCCCGGAAAACCGTATACAAGTCGCCTGCCGATATTGAAAATATAGTTAAAGAAGCAGCTCTGATAGCTGCCAGGGAAGACAGGGAACTTATTACGCATAGAGAAATTTCAGCCGCGATTGAGCGTATAGATATGGGAATAAAACATAAACGTAAAATGACCGAACAGGAAAGAAGACGCGTGGCGTACCACGAGTCGGGCCATCTTATGGTTCTCTGTTTTCTTCATCCGACAGATGATGTTTTTAAGGCATCTATAATTTCAAGGAAAGACAGCCTGGGCGCGGTTCATCATCAGCCCCGTGAAGAATTATTTACAAGCGACCGCAATCAGTTAATGGCAAATATACAGGTGGCCTTAGGAGGTTATGCTGCGGAGGAGCTTGTCTTCGGGGTAACTTCCAACGGTGTAGTGGGAGACTTTCAAAAAGCAATGGCTGAGGCCCATAATATGGTTTGGAGATTCGGTATGGGGGGGAACGGCCACATAGGTGACTTTACCGTAATTCCGCCAGAACAGATTTCGGAGAAAACAAAAGAGCACCTTAACAATGAAACAATGGTTATATTCAGTAAATGCCTGAAAAAAGTAAAGAAACTTCTCAGCGATGAAAGAGCTCTTCTGGATAAGTTTGCCGCGGAACTTCTTCAGAAAGAGGAGCTTGAATACGACGAAATAGAGGAAATATTTAAGACTCATGTTCCGGAAGACCGCAGGACGGCCAAAAAGAAGTACACCGCGGCTTCCGAGCCTTCCTCCTGATGCGTATTGCCGCAGCGATAGCGTTATTTTTCTTGTTATACGGCTGCGGTAGTGTGACATACCCTGATGAACAGGTAACCGAAAGCATACAGCGGCTTCTTACAGCTGAATATGCTCTTGATGATGTTGGTGTCACAAGGGACGGCGCTGCTGTCTGGCTTCATGTCCCCGTTGAGAAAATATACAGTGAAGGCTACGGAATTGATGAAAAAACTAGTGAAATTATAAGAAGGGTTTCCCTTGTTGCCACAAGAGTGCTTTTCAGTTCGGATTCCGATATAGAGTTTGTATGTATGTATGTATCCGGCAGTGACGGGCTTGAACTGAGAATGGTACGCCACATAGAGGATATAAGAAAGGCCCAGGCCTGGTATATATCAAATGAGGATTTTTACCTTAGATCCGAAATATCGGTAGGTTATAATCCTGTTTTCTATGGAAAGAAAGCGGTTAAAAGTATGGCCGGGGCGGATGTTTCTGAAATAGAAAAAAACATTCAGCCTGATAAAAGGCGAAAACTTAGAGGTGCAATTCCGCGTTTTGATGAAGTGAAAGATTTAAAGGCGCTTCGCACAGATGAGAACAAAGCCCTTGTTTACATTCTGTCTCTGCCCGGTCCCAGGGAGAGTCTCTTTATAGTGAATACCGAATTTGACCAGGAGTTCAAAAACCTTATGCTTCTCCTGCAGGCTTTTGCCGGTGGAGACTTGGATATTCAAAACCTTATATCCTTACCTGTGATATCCGGATACAGAGATTTAAGCGATGGGATGCCGGAGGAGTACAAACATCTGGGAGAGCCTTACGTATGGAATGACGATTTGATTTTCAGCAGGCCCGTTACCCTTGATGGTTTCATAGCACGGCAGATAAAAAGAAGAGTAATCCATAAATTTGAAGAAAAGAAGCCCATCTGGGGTTTTAATGTTGCTGAGATTGAAGTTGATTGCGGGGGAGGGCAAGTCAATCTGATGAGAAGAATTGTTCCGGAATCTGAAGGTTTTTATGATGTGGATCCTGACTATGAAATCGCATTGACTGTTTCAAAAGTCCTGAAAAATTATGAAACGGATTTAGAGGAATATATACTTTATGATTTTATGTGGAACGAAATAGAGAAGTTCACCCGGGAAGAGCTTGAAGAAATGAAACCTAAAAAATGGGAAAGAATACGAAGGCCGGGAGAACCCACGCTGGCGGAAATAATAACTTCCCTATTCCTTCCCGGATTCACCGCTCCTTCGCAAGAAATCGAATAATACAGATATTTTCCCTTTTGCCGTCCATTTTGGCATTTCACACTCCTTTCACATTTATTTCACGTCTTTTTTATATTTAAGCCGTATTCTATTACTGGATGAACAAGATAATAACATGAAAATTATAAAGAAAAACAATCCCGTGATATCGTGCATATTGCTCTTCTGTTTTGTTGTTGTTTTTTCGGCTCAGGTAAGTTTTGATATTGAGGAAGCGGCAGCAATGAATGTCCGCCTGATGAAAAGCACCGCAGGTTTTTTCAGAAGCGAAATCCTTCGGCCCTACCTATCCGTTTTTATAACCACCGATTTAGTTAGTGCGGGCTCATCGGCAGCCGAAGCCGGAAGAGAAAAAACTCCGGCAAACGAAAAACAGCGCAACAACAATTTTACCAATATACTCTCTGTTTTGATGAATATTATCGCTACCGGTGCTTATGCCGTTTTAATTTTAACATTATCACTTCTTCCCTCGACCTTAATAACCGCCCCTGATTCCGCAGCCCCTGAAGCGAGAGCATACATAACAAGATGGCTTAACAGTTTTTGCAGGAAAATAATAATAAAACTTAATATCTTCATCTTCTACGATAAACTGAAAGCCCATTACTGGAATATAGTATCTAAGGGAGAGCCGCGCGTTTGCAGAAATAGCGCGGTTTTTTAATTTTATGCATTACTACTGGATCAAAATTAAATATAAGATGCTTATGTTGTGCCGGATACTCCGGTACAATCTCTATTTAATAAAACTGTCTCTGCCTAAGATAAAAATAATCATATCGCTGTTTACGGTTATCTGTTTCTTTGTTGTAAATGTTGGTTACGGATGGTTTTACTTTGATGAAGACAGGGAGAGGCGCATAATAGGTGAATCCTACCAGGGTTCCTGGGGTTCTCCCTCGGATCTGGAAGACAGGGAAAGGCGTCCCGATGCTGACGGGGCTCTGTCAGCTTCAGAACCCGACGGAAAGCCATCAGACGAAGCTCCCGAGGCTGAAAGCGGCCTTGATTTGGGCGAACTTGGGCAGGCTCCCGATTCACATGAAACCGTAGAAACATCCGATTACGAATCATCAATTGAGATGCCCACCAGAGACCCGGACGAAGATTCAGTGACTATTGAAAGGGAAGGGCAGGATGATGACAGCCATATACGCGCTGCCGGGCGCGCTGATGTAAGAGCCGAGGATGTAGCAGATGTTACCATAAGGCCCACCGATGTTGGAAGAGCGGAAGAGACTGTTGAAAGCGCTGTTGAGGAGATACATATATCCGTAGATGAAACTTCCGGGTATTCTCTTTTTGGATGGCTTAACGAATATGCGCATGCGCCGGCGGACACCCAGAGGCAGATGCTTGCTGACGCAGGTCTTCCATCCGAAAACATTACTGTTGAAATAGCCAGGGCCTCTTCAGATATGGCTATAAAGGGTACGCTTGAGCTTGCAAACGGAATATTTCCGACTTATGAGCAGTCGCAGCGGCCTTCCGAAATAGACGCGGAAGCTTTTCAGGTTGCCGGAGAGGAAGCACTTCCGGAATCCGGACCGGAAAAAACCGCAGGTCAAGACCCAGTAGAAGAAGTCCGTCAGGATACGGACAAAATACGCGGCCCTCCTGATACTCAAGAAACACATACGCAGGTGCAGCCTAAGTCCGCACCGCAACAAGAAACGCTTGCACCTAAAGCTTCTGAAGCTCAGGAACCGGATACCGGATTCCTTGGTTCCATATGGAATACTGTTACTTCGTGGCTTTCCTCTGTGTGGGAATCAATTTTTGGACGCAATAATGTAGAACCCAAGGAAACAGAGTCAATAATGTTCCAGGGAACCCGTACACTAAGTGCTCCACCGAGTTATGATTCAGAAGAGGATAGAGTTTCAGGCGCTTCAGGAGTTCAGAAGGAAGGCGGCTTTTTTACTAGAGTTGCGGAATGGTTCTCTGGAGTAGTGAGTGCTCCTCTTCAGTGGCTTGAGAGACTTTTTGATTCCATCGGGTTAGATTTTCTGAGCGATATAACTCAATACTTTGCTGATTACATCGAAAACATCCTTGAGGGAATAGGATTAGTGGCGGATGGGATTTTGCGTGGTGAGACAGATGCCATATTGACGGGTGTGGCACTGGTAGCCCTTATTGTTTTTACTGGTGGGGCAAGCCTTTTTAGTGGCGGGGCATTAGTTCTAACAGAAATGTACCAGAGCGGTGCCCTTGAGGCCGTACTGGCCGGTGACTTAGCAGAGCTTGAACCGATTCTTGTTACTTTTGTGGGTATGGCAATAGATCTTGTTGCACCGGCGCTATCATCGGCTATTTCACCGTTGCTTGGTACTGTTCTTCGTGGAAGTTATACTATATCAAATGCTTTGTCAACCATAGTCGGGCATGGCCTTACAGCTTTGGTTGGGTACACAGCGGTCGGCGTTATTACCGGGAATGATTTTGATGAGTCCGTTGATGTGGGTTGGCAACTTGCTCAAGATTATGGTATTTCTGCCGGCCTCAATCAACTTATCAACGATATAGGAATAAAGATATTCGGCGGCGATGCCGATGTGTCTCCGTTACATTTCGCACCTGGGAGACCCGGAGATCCGGTACATTCTACCGATATTCTTAATTCTTATGGGCCGGATGGGATGCGCGGAATGTTTGGTGTTCAACCTCCTATGAGACAGAACCTTCTTGATCCATTTTCCGGCTCATTTACATGTCCTTATGCCGAAGCTGCAAATTCCGCTATTGAAAACATACCGGGAACATCCTCTATACTATATCAATATGTTGTAGGTGTTGTTGTCAATTTAATTGCTCAGGACATTGCCGGCGTGCATAATAAAGATACCAGGGAAGCTTTGCTGAGCCCCCTTATGCCTATCTTTTTTACGGAATTAGGCAGGCATATAGAGATTGTAAGAGTTATCGGCCTTGTTCCTGAGGAGGGTCGTCGTAATCTTGATCCGAAACTAGAAAGATACCTTCCGTATCTGGGAGCAGTAAATTTTTTGGATACTGTTTCCTTACAGGCCGGTGTTATTAATTCCGCTGCTTCACTTGCGCAGTCTTATTATACATTGACGGAGAAGGAAACCCCATCCTGGTTTCAGAATGTAGTTGGATCAAATGCTGTCTTGAGCAGTGTGACCGGGCTCTTTGCAACGGCATCAGGCACCAGCAGGATGGCGTCTTCCTATCAGGGAACCCAGTTGGGAGCATTTATAAATCATATTAGCTTAAACGCCCAGCTGCAGCAATCGATTAATGCTGTTCAAATTAATGTACTTTCAAGCAGGATAGATTCTCTGGAAAAAGAAATGGCGTCGGCTGATGAAGAAAGAAAAGTGGGAATAGAAGATCAGTTGTCGCAGCTTCGGGCAAGAGTAAGAGGATTAAATAAGGATTATCACTCCTACACAGCTGTTTCAAGTTTAGCTTCTACATTATTGTCTATCTCAAATATTAAATTAGATGATGACCCGTTAGATATCGGGCATTCTACTATCGGTGTTGCCGAAGAACCTGTCTTTATCCAAGAAGATAGAGAAGATGTTAAAGTTTCTCTTTTGAGAGTCATTGACAACATAACAGAAATGCTTGTTGCCGTTGATAAGATGGAAGCCGGTGTTGGAATGAATGAACTCTTTTTCACAAGCAGGTGGACAGCTTTTCTTAATGCGGTTACATCTACGTTAATGCTTGGATATGAGTACGCCCGCATAGAAGAGCAGTATTATCAACTTGAACTGGAACGCACCGGATATAGTGACTATCGCAGAGAAGCAGCTGAAGATCCCGAAATTGATTATTGGCATAGCCCATTCATGTCCCAGGTCCAGGCAGACCTTAAGTATGGTTCTTATGCCCAGGTAGCAGAGATACTTTGAAAAATAGCTGTTGCCATGTATGAGCCAAACCTTGCGCGGTGGAGTGTGGCCGCCTCCGGCCTTGCTGCTGCTCATGATTTAAATCAGGTGCTGATATTTACTGACAATAGTATTGATACCGCCCGGGAAAGGTTGCTTCAGAGCGAGACGGAAAGAGCGAGCGGGCTAACAGTTGCATCTGAAATAGGAAGTCAGGCCGTTAATATATATGGGTTGTACGGTCCTGCTGATATAGAGCAGTTCGTAAAAGATGCTGAAGAACTTAAGGAAAGGCTTTTAGAAGAACAGGAAGAAAAGGAAGTAAATTGGACCCACGTAATTATACTTGCGGTTGTAATGGTTGCTGCGCCGTTAATAGCAGCGCAGGTTGGCGGAGCAGCTTCCGCGGCCTGGGGAGCGGTCTCTACCGGTATTAATGTTTTTAATTTTAGTCAGTCATTGGTAAACCGTGACTTTATTGGGTCAATTTTAGGGTTTTCTAATTTTTACATTGATGGTGGGTTAGCCGGGGAGCTGACAGGCGAAATTTCCCGTGGTTATGAACATATTACCCCATATCAACCTATAAACGAATTTATAGGAAATTTTATTGGCAACACTATTGTATCAACCGGAATAAATGTTTTATACGGGCAGGAATGGGAAGAGGCATATAAGAGGGGACTTGTGTCGGGGGCAGTTAGCGCTACTACATCTTTGGTAGAAAACGCAGTTCTGGGCGCGCTGGGGCTTGATATTTCAGACCGCTTGGGTGATGGGGATATAGCCTCCGATGGAGAAGTTTACCTCTCCGGTTTTGTGAAATTTGGATTCAGTCTGGCATCAAGCGCTATCGAGCAGAATATTGTAGTAAGATATATTACGCCTGATGAAGAAATAAATTATGCCGATATAGTTTTCGGGGCAATGTCATCTGCCGCACATTACTATGCCAATACTTTTGAAGCCGTTGAAGAAGCCCGCCGCCAGGCCGAGAAGAGCGGCGGTTTCATGAAAATTATTCCTATAATAGCTATTGTCGTCGCTGTAGTTGCGGCGCCCTTTACAGGAGGCGCGTCCCTGGGGATGTTCGGTATGTCCGGCGGTATCGGAGCCGGCAGTTTCGGAATGTGGCAGGCCATCTCCTTTGCCATGAAGATTTACAATATAGCCCAGGCCATGCAGAGCGGCGACATACTGGGCGTTTTAATGGGTGTGATGAGCCTTGCTCCCGGCAACCCGGTAGATATGAATACGTTACTGTCAAAAGGCCTTATGAATCTGGGTTTTCTCGGCGGGAATGAACTGGTAGCAAATTTTCTTTCACGGCTTATAGTTTCAACGGTTATGAATGTCATAAGGGGGGAGGATTTCGGGGACGCTTTAAGGTCGGCCGCCATATCTGCTGCAGTTAATTCACTTACAGATGCAATTGAAGGAAAAATAAGCGAGGCAATCAACAGTGAATACCACGCAGCTTATGCGGCAGGAACACTGACAGACGATCAAATATCTCAATTTGTTTCTAATCAGGTTATGATTAAGTTTGCGACAAGATTCGTATCCAGCGCGCTTGTGCAGCAGCTGACTACCGGCAATATAGATGTCTGGTCGGCTCTCTACAGCGCTGCGGAATCTGCTGTGGATGTGCTTGCTGTGCATGAAAAGAACCTGAGAATTATAAATAACTTCGCTGCCGAAAATGGGAATCTGTGTGCTGATTTTATAAGAACGGAGAAGTGGAATGCTGTATCGGGTTCAGGTGTTTCAATGATTCTTCTAGCACATAGCGAGGGAATACTGGACCAAGTTAGTTCTGTTCTTGCTGAAATAAACAACCTTGGAAAGGACAGTATAGTTATTGATAACAATGTCCTTGGTATGGCTGCTTTAATTAAACATGCAGAATCTTACGATTATAATATCACGGCAGCTATGCTGGCGGAGAAATATTTTAATGGAAACTTTAATGTTGAAGGAGGTTTCAAAGCCTTCCTTACCGCTTCCCGCAGCGATGCTGTTGACGCTCTTTTTAGCCAGGTACTTAACGGCAATGTAACTGCTGAAAGTATCGCCTGGATGACAATGTCCCAGGCTGGCGGTGCCATAGGTATTGTTGAGTACGGCTGGGATGCAGCATCTGTTCAAGCAGCACTTGCAGAGTCCTCTATACTTGAACTTGAAGAGTTGCTTACTATGCCTCTTGATAAGATTTTGGAAAAGAGGATTAAAGATGAAAACGGGCTGGCCCAGGTTGCCGCAGCTGCAGAAATGGGAGTTTTGGATGAGCTCAAGCAGACACTGACAGAGTTTAATCCCGAAACGGCAGCCGCTCAGCTTACATCCGGCCATGTTGCGGGAGCGATATTGATTAACCAGGGACTTATGAAAGCAGCGGAGGTCAGAGATTCTCTGGAAGTTAAGGACGGCAAACCTCTTAACAAGGCTGCCTATTCCGGTTTCCAGAGCCTCTACACTATAATACAGCTCGGGGATCTGGATGAGTTCGTTAAATTAATCGGTCCCGACAGGCAGATTACTTCAAAAATGCTAGAGCAGATAAACGGGAGCGGCTATATAGCCGACACTCTGGTTCTTAATTATAATGGGAATTTTTATGTTGGTGATGCAGGAGAATTAAGAGCTGTTGTGCCGGAAACTGAAATAAAAGGGTGGAAACTGAATGAGAAGGGCCTTCTGTATAGGGATAACTTCAGTATATTAGACCCGTTCAGCGGTATGGTTTTATCGGAGTTATCGGACGGCATAAGTTTTGACAGCAATCTTAATATAAGGGAAGCCGGGCTCTATGCTATTTATAATCCCGACAGCACAATAATTATTTCAAACTACAGGGTTACGGAGGATTACTCCATATATAGGAGCCACGCTGTCGCCGACAGTTATGTTGTTATGGGAGCGGATCATGTTCGCATAGAAACAGAGTTTACGGATGGAGTAAGCATTGATGAAAATTTTCAGGTTGAAGCCGCTGGCATGCATATCATTAATGATTATGAAAACGCCCAGAGACATGAGATAACTAATTTCGGCAATATCGCCGGAGGAAGCCAGGCAGATTCGTATGTTATTGTTGATACGGCAAATCTTGACCGGGTTATATCAGAATTTACTGGTGGTGTTAGTTTTGATGAATCTCTACAGGTAACCGATGCCGGCCGCCATGAGATGTTTGATTATGAAAATGAAAGTCTCCACATTTTTGAAAATTACAGTCGCAGCCGGGAAGGTACATTTGCTGACAGATATAAAATAACTGCTATTTCGGATATGGATAGAGTGCTCACAGAATTTTCAGGAAACGTTGCAATAGGAGATTCTGCCGTATTATCAGCCGACACACATATAAATTACGATTATGATAATAACCTCAGGCATGAAATGGTTAATTACCGCCGTACCGAATCAGGCGCAGTATCTGACAGTTACAGGGTAACCGGTAGAACAAATATAGAAATGGTATTGTCAGAGTATACGGGTGGTGTTAGCTTTGATGATGAGTTCAGAGTTGTTTCTGCCGGCAGATTCACAATTCATAACCGAGAAAACAACATTACTGCTGTTTTAGTCAATTACCGTAGTGATGAAAACGGCATAAGGGCTACAAGATATACACTGAGAAATAGAATAACTGGAAATATTGTTGCTGATTATTCAGGTAATGTTGTTCTTAATGCCGATCATCAGGTTGTTTCAGCTGACTTATATACAAGTTACGGAGACGGAACAAAAGTTGTGAGGAATAATTACAATCGTACTGCTGACGGTGAGAAAGCTTCCAGAGTCAGGGTTTATGATACCAGTTCAGGAGTGGAACTTCTTGTTTCTGACTATATGGGCAGTTCCGGATCCCCTGTAATAATCAATTCAAGAGGGCAGATAGTTTCGGCTAGCCTGTTTGTTTCGTTTTCTGACGGAGTAAGGGTTGAAAGAAAAAACTACAGGGTTGTAAATAATGTTGAAACGGCAGAGAACTTAA
>PWOI01000077.1 GCA_003557485.1 Elusimicrobiota bacterium
CGTGACCGGCCAGGTTGACGATGGCATTCTCGCCGCCGCCGGCCTGCAGCACCATCACGGTGGCCAGGGCCACGGTGGCGATCATCGCGCCGCAGTAGGATTCGAACAGGTCCGAGCCCATGCCGGCCACATCACCGACGTTGTCGCCGACGTTGTCGGCAATCACGCCCGGGTTGCGCGGATCGTCTTCGGGAATGCCGGCTTCGACCTTGCCGACCAGGTCGGCGCCGACGTCGGCCGACTTGGTGAAGATGCCGCCACCGACACGGTAAAACAGCGCAACCACGCCGGCGCCCATGGCAAAGCCGTGGATATTGTGCGCCGTTTGCGGATCGGTGCCGAACACCAGGTACAGCGAGCCCAGGCCGACCAGGCCCAGGGAAGCGAGCACCAGGCCCATGACCGACCCGCCGAAGAACGCAACGGTCAGCGCCTTGTCCTGGCCGAACTCATGAGCGGCCGTGGTGGTGCGCACGTTGGCCCGCGTGGTGGCCATCATGCCGAGGAAGCCGGCCAGGGCCGAGCAGATCGCGCCGACCAGGAACGAGACGGCGGTCTGGATGCCGAGGTCGGAAAAGGCCAGGGCGATGAAGATCACCGCGACCGAAATGGCGATCAGGATCAGTTCGCGTCTCATGAAGGCCATGGCGCCTTCCTGGATGAGCTTGGCAATCTTTGCAGGCTTGCCCTCCATCACCGGATACCGCATCACGATGCGGAAGATGATGAAGGCCACAATCAGGCCCACGACCCCGAGTACCGGGGGGATCATCATTTGATTCATGTTGTCTCCCAACAATTATTTCAGGCAGGTTTGTGCTTCGAGAATCTGGTCTGTCAGCCCGTCGATCCCGCGTTGACGGGCCGCAAAACCGGGTAATTGTAGCGGGTTCGGGGGGAAAGGTAAAATTTTCGGGTGACGGGTGACGGGTGACGGGTGACAGGTGAGGCGTGAGGCGTGAGGCGTGAGGCGTGAGGCGTGAGGCGGGTAGACGGGTAGAGGGGAAGGGGTGACGTCGCTGACAGACGAGTCACCAGTCGCCACCCAGTTACGCTGTTGGCCGCCATCGTTGATAGAAGCCCGGAGGCGAGCCCTCGTTTTCCGTTTTTCGTTTTTCGTCTAACCGCGGAGGTCTTCTCCGCGGTAGACGCAGCCGGAGGTGCAGGTTTCCTGGATGATGATCTTGCTCAGGCCCGGCAGGCCGGGTTGCAGACGAGTCCAGATCCAGCGGGCGAGGTTTTCGCTGGTAGGGTTTTCCAGGCCCTCGATGTCATTGAGGCAGCGGTGATCGAGCTGGTCGAACAGCGGCTGGAATGCCCGCTTGAGATCGGCGAAGTCCATGACCCAGCCGGCCTTGTCCTCCACTGGTCCGGCAACATGCACCTCGATCCGGAAGGAGTGCCCGTGCATGCGCCGGCACTTGTGCTCTTCGGGCACATTGGGCAGGAAGTGGGCCGCCTCGACCTGGAATACCTTGAAAATTTCCATGACGATGATTGTATCCGTTCTTGTCGCAGCGGATTCCTCTCAAGAGAGGCGGCCGGCACGGCGAGGAAACCGCATTTGCAGTTTTGCGAATTGCATCAAGGCAGTGAATATCGGATGCTTGGTATACTCCCCAACGGCTCGCCGAAATTTGAAGGGGTGCCACAGACCGGATGGATCTGTATCCATATAACAACTAATTCGCGATCAGGAGGGAGACAGGCATGGCTGAGGTCATTGTCACACTATCGTTGAAGCGCAAGACGGGTATTCTTGCCGCCGCCATTTCCTCGCTGGCGCGAAATGACCTGGAATGCAAGACCCACCGTTTCCTGGGGGAGGATGATGATTCCGGTTTGCGGGTGGAGCTGGTCAGCGAAGGCGAGGTCGGCGATCCTCACGCGCTGTCGGATGCGTTGGCTCGAATTCGCAGCGTGGACACGGTGGTCGGCATCGAAGAGGATGGCCAGTCGCTGCTTGACGCCGAAGCGACGCAAGCTCCCGACTTGTCGGATTCCGAGTCCCTTTCAGCCTTTACCCGCACGGCAGACGCGTCGGAGGTGGTGGCCGAACCCGAACCCGAAACCGAGCCGAAGCCGAAGCCGAAGCCCGAACCGAAGCCAGCCGCCCGGCCAGTCCCTGATCAAAGCCGGAAACCGGAAAACCAGGACGACGAGTCCGATATTGGTGACATGCGTCCGTCCATGAAGCGCCGCCGCCGTCGTCGTCGCTGATCGTGTGTTTGCCACCGCGCCCGGCAAGGGACTTCCGGCTTCTGTTTCCGACCAAAGTCGATGCGTGACCGGCATGGTCAGGGAGCTATAATTCCCGTTCATTACGAACACGGTAAGCCCGCATGAGAGTCAACGACATTACCCCCGGCATCAGTCCCCCGGACGATTTCAACGCTGTCATCGAGATTCCGCTGGATGGCTCGCCGGTCAAGTACGAGGTCGACAAGGACACCGGCGCGATCCTGGTCAATCGCCTGCTGGCCACGGCCATGCGATATCCGTGCAACTACGGTTTCGTGCCCAATACCCTGGCCGAGGATGGCGATCCGCTTGATGTGATGGTGCTGATTCGGGTGCCGCTGTTGCCCGGTTCGGTCATTCGCTGCCGACCGATCGGTTTTCTTGAAATGTCGGATGAGGCGGGCCGCGACGTCAAGATCGCCGCCTTGCCGATCGAGAAAGTCAGTCCCTTGCATGA
>PWOI01000082.1 GCA_003557485.1 Elusimicrobiota bacterium
CATAGTTAAAAGTATCCTTCCCTTTTTTTCATCTCCATAGAGCCGTCAGTTTCGTGGTCAATTGCCCTGTTTTCCCTCTCCGATTTTATTGCGGCTGTCACCTCGCTTATTATCCCGTCAAGGTCTTTTGCCTCCGACTCAACCGCTCCTGAACAGGGAGAACATCCCAGTGTCCTGAATCTCACATTGGCTTCTTCTATTTTTTCTCCCTCCCGGGGTTCATTGAATTCATCGGCAAGGAGTATAAGTCCGTCTCTTCTTATAATTTTTCGTTTTTTAGAGTAATAAAGAGGGACTATTTCAATATTCTCCCTTTTTATATAATTCCATATATCAATCTCAGTCCAGTTTGAAAGGGGAAAAACCCTCACAGACTCACCGGGGTCAATCTTTGCGTTAAAAAGGTTCCAGAGCTCTGGCCTCTGGTTCTTGGGGTCCCAAGCGCCGAATTTATCCCTGAAAGAGAAGATCCTTTCCTTTGCCCTGGATTTTTCCTCTTCCCTTCTGGCACCCCCGATGGCAGCGTCAAAACCGCCCTCTGAAAGGGCATCCAGCAGCGCCTGAGTCTTTAAGAACTTGCAGCACTTGTCCATCCCGTACTTTGAAGGATGCATACCTCTTTTTATATAACTCTCGTTCCTGTGGACAATAAGGTTGAAACCTTCTTTTTCAGCCAGTTCGTCACGGAACTTAATCATTTCAGTGATCTTATAGGATGTATCAACGTGAAGAAGAGGGAAAGGTATCTTTCCCGGATGAAAAGCTTTCTGCGCAAGGCGCAGCAGCACGCTTGAATCTTTCCCAACGGAATACAAAAGTACGGGTTTCTCAAACTCCGCCGCAACTTCCCTCATTATATATATACTCTCGGACTCTAAGTTATCCAGATATGATATTTTATAACCTGTGCTCATTTAATTATCTTTTCCTTCTTTAAATATACCCATTTCTTTCAAGATAGACAACTACCCTGGTACAGCTTTCACGGGGATCTTCCTTATGGGTATGTATCACTATTTCCGGCTTGCCGGGTATCTCGTAAGGATCCGAAACCCCTGTAAAATCTTTTATTTCCCCTTCTTCTGCTAATTTATACATTCCCTTTACATCTCTTTTCCTGCATTCTTCAAGGGGGCAATCCACATAGACTTCAATAAAATTTGTAGTCTCCATCCTCGCCCTCTTCCTTATATCCCTGTAAGGGGATACAAAAGTAGTTATAACTCCCACCCCGTTTCTTGAGAGCATCTTTGCCAGAAAAGTCACACGCCTTATATTCTCCGTCCGGTCCTCCCTTGAGAACCCAAGGTCTGCAGAGAGCGACTGCCTGACAATATCACCGTCAAGGCGCTCTATTTTTCTGCCCTTCTTTTTTAGTTTTTCCGCCACCATATCGGCAACAGTTGTCTTCCCGGAACAGGGAAGACCGGTAAACCATAGTACAAACCCTTCATTTGTTTTATCAGTCATTTTATAAAACTCCCGTTCTTTTAGTAAGGTACGTCATTAAATTAAGATTTTAAAATTTTGTTATACAAGTCCCAGGGATATATAATTTCAGCTGTGGAGGAGTCCTGGTTTTTTTCCAGGCAGCAGAAAAATTCATTCTCTGTATTATATTTTCTCTTGAAATATTTCAGTGATGTCAAATTTTTCCTTAGAAACCCTGATTTTACTTCTATTGGAATAATTTTTTTATCCGCCGGACGATTTATTATAAAATCTACTTCTTTACCGTCAGCAGTCCTCCAAAAATTCATATTATCAATATCCATATTTTTTCTTAAAATAGCAAAGACCGCATTCTCCAGGAGTTTCCCTGATACTTCTGCTGAAAAACTCTTATTCATCAATATATTCAGAAGTCCGGTATCTTCCATAAAGACCTTTGGCATTTTAGTCAGTTCACTCCGGATATTTTTATGAAAAGGAGTAATTTTTTTGATTATGTATGTAGTTTCAAGAATAAATAGATATTCATCTACTGTCTGTTTTGCAATACCTACTGTATTGGATAACTCATTTACATTAACTAAACCTCCTGATTGAGAAGCTACAATTTGGAGCAAGCTGTTAAATTTAGCCGTATCCCGAATATTTGCGATATCGCGGATATCTTTTTTTATGTAGGTATTTATTATCTGTTTTAATTTCTTTTCCTTTTTATCTATTGCCCTCTCCTGTACAATAGCAGGATACCCACCGTATAATACATATTCCTTAAAAAGAGGTTCTATCTCTTTTTCAACAATATCCAGCGGCTTATATAAATCAAAAGTTTCTTCTTTAAAATTAAGAAATTCTTCAAAATCCAGGGTGAACAGCTCAAAATCCACTGTTCGGCCAACCAGGCTGTCTTTAAACTTTTTCTTAATTAAAAAACTGGAAGATCCGCTTACAATAAGTTTCACCTTATCTTTATATCTATCGTGAAATAATTTCAAGAATGAGGAAGGATTCTCCAGATATTGTACTTCATCTATAAGCAGATATATTCTTCTTTCAGAATCCGCTCCTTTAGCCTGCATATACCTCATAACTTTATCCGGTCCGTCATTACACAAGTCAAGCAGAGCAAAATCTTCAAGATCAAAATAAAAGATATTAGACTCGGAAACTTTTTCTTTTAATTTATTTTCTATTAAATAATGAAGAAGACTGGTTTTTCCGACCTGACGGGAGCCATGAATGGCAA
>PWOI01000069.1 GCA_003557485.1 Elusimicrobiota bacterium
AGCCGCTCGACAGGATTTGCTCCGAATTGGTCGCTTTACCGAACGCAGATGGGGCAAGGCAAAGCGAAACCATTACCTTGGGCAGCTTGATGAAGCGTTTGCGCTTATTAGTGAAAATGACTCGATCGGTATCATCTGCGATCAGATTTCTCCAGGTTACCGCAAGTTTCCCGAAGGCTCCCACGTAATCTACTACCGAGTCACTGACATGGTGGAAATCATTCGGATCCTTCATGAGCGTATGGATCCAGATTCACATCTGCCGTAGCGTATAACGTCTATGCTAGGCGGCGCGGCCACTGAGCCAGCCCGGCTTCGCCGGCCCGGAGCTTTCCGGGGTCCGGTTGAACCCTTTGTTAGGTGCGGCCCTCAGATTGACACGAAATGGTAGTGGATGTGTATAATGTAGCCAGTCCGTACACATCAATGTTGCCATGCGAACGAATATTGAAATTGACGATGCCTTAATGTCCGATGCCTTGAAAATGACTGGCGTACGCTCAAAGAAGGAAGCGGTCGAACTTGGCCTCAAAACCCTGATAAGGCTGAAAAAACAGGAACGGATCAAGCAGTTCAAAGGAAAGCTCCGCTGGGAAGGCGACCTCGAAGAGATGAGGTCTGATCCGTGATTCTAGTCGACTCCAGTGTTTGGATCGATTTTTTCAACGGCACTGAAACGGCCGAAACACAGTCTCTCTCAGACATTTTGGGCCTAATGCCCGTCGCCATAGGCGACCTGATGCTGGCGGAAGTGCTACAAGGCTTTCGTAAGGACAGGGACTTCCAAACTGCGCTGGATCTATTTGATTCTGT
Source organism: Elusimicrobiota bacterium (assembly GCA_003557485.1). Lineage (GTDB taxonomy): Bacteria > CG03 > SLGR01 > SLGR01 > PWQF01 > PWMP01. The sequence goes on from PWOI01000069.1 coordinate 814, forward strand.
CACAGTACTTGATATGGGCGGCAGGGAAATCGCGATACGGAGCGCAAAGAACTTCCGTAAGCTCAGAGGCAAGGGTTTCACCGTACGCAAGACGATTGATTGCATCATCGCAACGTACTGCATTGAACACAAGTTGCCACTTCTCAAGTCGGATCTGGATTTCGAGCCCTTCCATGAACATTTAGGATTGAAAAGAGCAACTCAAAGCACCTAACGTCTGGGTTAACCGGCCCCGCCACTGTACTCGCCCGGCTTTGCCGGCCCGGAGCTTTCGGGCGTCCGGTTGAACCCGTGGTTAGGCTGCACGAAACTCGACTTTTTCAACAGTGCCTAAATCTACAGTCTGTCGAGCATGCCAGAGCTCGTAGTTGTCTTGCATCAGCAACCAGCTTTCGGGCGAACGGCCAAGGGCTTTGGATAGGCGAAGCGCCATTTCCGGGCTAATTCCACTTCGTCCCTGCAAGATACGATTCAAGGTAGACGGCGAAACCCCCAGCTTCGAAGCCAGCTGACGTCCGGTCATGGAATGAGGCTCTAGGTAAACCTCACGGATGAATTCTCCGGGATGTGGGGGATTGTGCATAGACATTAATGATAGTCCTCATAATCAACGACGTGGGCCTGTCCATCTCTAATCTCAAATGTCAGCCTCCAATTTCCACTCACACGTACTGACCACCTGTCAGCGTCCTTTCCCTTGAGACGGTCCAACCGGAAGCCTGGTACATCCATATCTTGTACAGACGCTGCGGTATCCAAAGCTGCCAATAGCATTCTAAGACGTTGGGCATGGGTCGGCTGAATTCCTGCCACTGAACCTGTCTCGTAAAATCTAGCCAGGCCTTTGTGGCGGAATGATTGAATCATTGGACCAGTGTAGCGTGACGCGCAACGCGCGTCAACAGCCTAACGTTTATGCAAAGCGGCGCGGCGTTAGCCGGGTCCGGTAGAGCGCGAAGCGCGGAACGAACTTGAGCGCCTTGTTATGTTTCATCATCCTCTATTACATCACCAACGGTATCGACGATCATTGAATGACACTCGATATCGAACCAGCGCTGAAACAATTGATACGTAAGTGGCGTTGGCCAAAGACTGGGATCTGTATACCAACCGTCCAATTCATTCTCAAAGAGAGACTGGAAATTTGCCTTGACCCATTTTTCTAGGTCGTTTGGTGAATCAGCGTCCTCATCTCTGATGAGATAAACGAGCCGCTCTTCATTTACCTCTTCAAGGGTAAGTGCTTGACTGTCCGGATTGGGATCCGCCTCGTTGATCCACTGAACCGCCGGGCGTTTATAGCGGAGTAGGAGAGCTGCTCTATTGATCACTTGCTAGATGCCTCTTGAAACATAACGTCTAAGCTAAGCGGCGCGGCGTTAGCCGCGTCCGGTGGAGGCCGAAGGCCGGAACGAACTCGAGCGATTTGTTATGCAGCGGCGATGACCGCCTTCTCGGTGCTCGATGGCAGCTCGACCGTTACGAAAAGCTCTTTCGGATAAAGGTAGTCATCTCCAGACTCGTCCTTGACTCGAATCTGTCCCAGACCCTCAGCATCTGGGTCCGGGATAACCTCATAGAGCTTTCTCCGCTCTAGGGAGGCCGGATACTCTTCGTTGTCGATACAGATTACAAAATGCTGATTCATTTCAGTTTTCCAGGATGCGCTTGATCTTGAATTCCTTCCATCCGATTCCAGTGGCTTCGTACCAGTGTATCTCTGCGGAGCGCTCTACGCCACTTGGCAGCCGGACGGTGGCAAATCCCTTTCTTTTTCGCCACCGTCCCTTACCGTAGATTTTCTGTAAGCGCGGATGTTCACGGATAGACCGGCCAACAGCAAAGGTCTCGATACCTTCTATTTCACCA
>PWOI01000178.1 GCA_003557485.1 Elusimicrobiota bacterium
GGTTCTTGAAAGTCCGCTTGTAGATGTATCGACCAAGCTTGAATCAAAAGACAGGTATATGGACTGGGAGGAGGCGCAGCAGATATCGGGGCTTTCGGATGATATGATAGAAAAAGTAAAAAACCTGATACTAAAGGCAAACTCACTTATAAGCGACGAGGTTTCACGGCTTAACCTGGTTAACGTTGACGGCAAGCTTGAGTTCGGACTGGATGAGAACGGAGAGCTTATAGTTGTAGATGTAACCGGAACGCCTGACGAATGCAGGTTCACCGCGGGCAGTATAGACGGTATTGCGGTAAGCAAGGAGATTATGAGGAAGTTTTACCGCAAGACTCCCTGGTACCGGGAAGTTAAAGAAGCCTCAGCAAGCGGAAGAAGGGACTGGAAGAGTCTTGTAAACGAGACTCCGCCCGATGTTCCCGGAGACCTTATGGAAACAGTTTCGTGGGCCTATAAATCTTTCTGTAACGCCCTGACAGGGCGCAGATGGTTTGATGTGCCGGAATTTGGCGAAGTTGTGAAAAGGCTGGAGATAATGAAGGATAAATATTGAACCGGGGCGCATAATAAAATGACAGAAAAAAAAGCAAAACTTCTTCTTGAAGACGGAACTCTCCTGACCGGTTCCGGATTCGGATGGGAAGGTATGAAAGCCGGTGAGGTTGTTTTCAACACGGCACTGTCGGGATACCAGGAAATCATAACCGACCCCTCCTATGCCTCACAGATAGTTGTGATGTGCTATCCGCATATAGGAAACTACGGTGTAAACAGCACGGACTCTGAATCTTTTAGCGTATGGTGCCGGGGCCTGGTTGTTCGCAAGTATACAAGTAAATACTCCAATCACCGCGCTGAAGAATCTCTTGAGGAGTTTATGGTAAAAAATAATTTGCCGGGAATAGAAGGGGTAGATACCCGGGCCCTTGTCAAGAAAATAAGAGAGAAGGGTGCGATGAAGGGGGTTCTGGCCTGCGGAGAGTACAGTAGAGAGCAGATGGAGGAAGAGCTGAAAAGCTTTCCTTCCATAGAAACGTGTGACCTTGCCCGGGAGGTAAACGAATCACCCCTGGCAACTTACAAAAATTACTCATACCGGGGAAAAGAGGACTGCCCGGTTGTAGTAGTTGTAGATTACGGGGCAAAACTCAGTATATTGAAAAAACTGGAAAATACAGGGGTGCGCCCGGTTGTCATAAGCGCATCCTCAAAGATTGAGGATGTTTTGGAGCTTTCTCCGGCCGGCGTTCTTCTTTCTAACGGCCCCGGAGACCCGGCTATGGTATCCGGAGGAATAAAACTTGCTGCCGAGCTGCTGGCTGTAAATAAAACAAAATATCTTCCGGTGATGGGAATATGTATGGGAAACCAGCTGATAGCCCTTGCAAGCGGCGCGCGTACTTTTAAACTTAAATTCGGCCACCACGGCTCAAACCACCCCGTAAAAGAACTCTCCACCGGCAAAGTTGAGATAACTTCACAGAACCATAACTACTGCGTTGACTACGAAAGCCTGCCGGGGGAATTTGAAGTAACCCATATCAACCTTAATGATAAGACAGTGGAAGGGGTCCGGCACAGCAGTTATCCCGTAATCGGATGTCAGTATCACCCGGAAGCCGGGCCGGGTCCTTATGAGTCGGCCTATATATTTGAAAAATTCAGGAGTTTAATAAATGCCTAAACGCAAAGACCTTGACAAGATACTGGTTATCGGCTCGGGCCCGATAGTTATCGGGCAGGCCTGCGAGTTTGATTATTCCGGGACCCAGGCCCTTAAGGCTCTTAAGGAAGAGGGATACAGGGTTGTTCTTGTCAATTCAAACCCGGCAACTATAATGACAGACCCCCGCATGGCCTGGAAAATATATATAGAACCTCTTACGGTTGAATATATAACCGGGATAATAAAAAAAGAACGCCCCCAGGCGCTTCTTCCGACCCTGGGCGGTCAGACTGCCCTTAACCTTGCAATGGAGCTCAGTGAAGCGGGCGTTCTTGAGAAATACGGGGTTGAGCTTATAGGAGCGAGGCTTGATTCTATCCAGAGAGCCGAATCGCGCCGGCAGTTCAAAGAGGCTATGAAAGAGATAGGAATAGAAGTTCCCGAGAGCGACACGGCCTCAAGTATGGAAGAGGCCCGGGAGATTGCCAAAAGGATCGGGTTTCCCCTGATAATCAGGCCGGCATTTACGCTGGGCGGCACCGGGGGTTCAATGGTCAGGGATGAAAAAGATTTTCAGGAGTTTGCCTCCAGCGCTATCAATATATCCCCGGTAGGGGAGATACTGATAGAAGAATCAATAGAGGGCTGGAAGGAGTTTGAACTTGAGCTTATGCGTGACAATAACGATAACTGCGTTGTTATATGCTCAATAGAAAACATTGACCCTATGGGCGTCCATACCGGTGACAGTATAACTGTAGCCCCTGCCCAGACGCTTACCGATTCCGAATACCAGGAGATGCGGCGGCTCTCTTTTAAAATAATGAGGAAAATGGGCGTTGATACAGGCGGAAGCAACGTGCAGTTTGCCGTTAACCCTAAAACCGGGGCCATATACGCCATTGAAATGAACCCGCGCGTTTCCCGCTCCTCGGCCCTTGCCAGCAAGGCAACGGGTTTTCCCATAGCCAAGATAGCCGCCAAGCTTGCCGTAGGCTATACAATGGATGA
>PWOI01000063.1 GCA_003557485.1 Elusimicrobiota bacterium
CCCGCCTATACCCCGCCTGCGGATACCGGCAGCAGCAGTAATTTCGGCGGAGGGTATGGCGGCGTAGCCCAGGATTATTTCGGGTCCGGAAGCATTCCCGCCTATACCCCGCCTGCGGATACCGGCAGCAGCAGTAATTTCGGCGGAGGGTATGGCGGCGTAGCCCAGGATTATTTCGGATCCGGAAGCATTCATACACACCCGGGTCCGGGCGGTCCGTTAGATAAAGGTTCTTCCATCCCAACCGTTGATGACTCATTTTTCAGAGGCGGCAATATTCCTGAAACACACAGAACTCCCGGACAGATTCCGGATAATGTATATGAGCTTTCATCCGGCGGCTTATACGGGAATCAGCTGGATTTACATAATTTTGGAAATGTGCCGGTTTCCTCTACTTCTCCGGATGGAACAACTGAAGTGTATTATACTGACGGGGCGAGGGGTACCTATTACTCGGACGGCAGCGCAGTCGAAACCGGCCGGCTGGGTAACTATGATTATATAACAACATTTAATCCTGACGGGTCAAGTTATACAGAAGCAAATCGTGATAATGGAGACTTCAGGATGGTAGCAACCGATCATGAAGGGAACCGGACAACTACACATGTTACCGCCCCCGGGAGTGACGGTTCGCAAATGGCGTATGTTAATAATCCTGATCATAGCCGGGATATCATAACCTTAAACCCGGATGGAAGCGGGACCGGACAACACAGAACTTCCTCCGGAGATTGGACTACTACTGAGTACACCACCCAGGATATGTCCGATGCTTTTTTAATTAATGAAGGTGTTTCCCAATTTGCCACAGGCAAGGCAAATGAGTTGCTCAACTCACAGCCTACGGATGGCACAGGATGGATAGGTGATTTAGGAACCCCGTTTTATGATAGCACGAGCATCCGAAATCCTATTGACAGTATGTCAAATCCCCTGGAAAGTCTTTCACAGCAGCAGCAGGATCTTATAAATTTTGTAAATCCCCAGAGTCCTATTGATCCGATTAGAGTAGAGATTCCGGGAGTATCCTCAGGGTTGCAGAACGATGCGCATGAATTATGGACTTCCACTTATGAATCTGCCAGGGATGGAGCCTATATCAGCGAGAGTGTGGTGAGACATGAAGGGTTACTTGTAAATGACGGTAATCCTATAGATACAATTGTGCTTGGAAATGATATGGGCACCATAACTGCTCGAAATGAAGACGCGGTGTGGAGTAATCCTGAAGGTAATTACAGTGAATACTGGGGAACTGTAAACCCTGAAGTTGAAGTTATTCTTCAATCCGGAGCGCAGTTATATGATAACGGCCACGTAAAGCACGGGGAGATTTTTAACTCCTCCGGGGATAGTATTGTGGACATGAGGCCGGGAGAAGAGGATGACGGTATGCCCGGGCAAAGGTCTATGCCGCACGTAAATACAGACGGTATATTATACCAGTTCGACGGCGGATGGATAGTAAGCGGGGAGAACAGCATTATTTCCATTAGGGACGGAAACCTTGCGGTTGAGGGCATAGGTATGCAGATGCGTGTAGGGTCGGAGTTTGATTCCCCGGCCGGCCGCATGTTTGTTCACTCAGGTGATTCTCTTGTTATGCGGGCAGACGGGTCCTACGCCTCTACAGGGGATAATACCACAACCTATCTGGGTTCAAGGGATGTAATTGATGTAATCAGCGCCGAAAGTCGGGGTGAGTCACTTGGCGGAATATCCGAAATTATGGTTTGCCAGGAGTTTAATTACGGCAGCGAAGGGGTGTTAGGTGGTGGTGTTGTAGTTATAAATCCAAATTTTCAACATCAGGTAAGCTCACTTACTGACTATGATATTCAGAGCGGAGGTGTCTCTCAATATCATCCGGGGATGTACTACCAGCCTGATTTTATAAGCCGTCAAAGGGCCGCCGGGTATGAGGTTACACCGAACGGAGATTTGACAGATTTTTCAAGCGATCCGGATGCTTCTTACATTATTATGACGGAGGACGGCGGAAGGTATATTGTTGAAAACCCGGATGAAATTTATAGCGCCTTAAGTGAAAACAGGGCGATTGAAAGCGCCGAAACCGGAATAAGACATAATATGGAACACAGGGACACGTTTATAAAAGACAGTGCTATTGAAGGAATAGTACATCATTTCAGAGCCGGCGGGGGCGAATCGACTTACGGCAAGGTTTTTGAAACAATGACAGGTGAGCCGGGCCTTGACTGGGGTTTTGACCACGGCGGGTATATGGAAGGCGAGTTGATAGCGGCCGGGAGAGTAAATTCGGGAAATTATGACAATCTTCATTTTGCCGCTTTCGGACCTGAGGGGGGCCATATAGGGGTTTACGCGATTACCGGGGATCCCGAGTCAGGGTTTGAACTGCAAAAGGGATCATACGGACACGGGGAGGTCGCCCGGGACTACGGAGCTTATTTTGATGAGGGTTCAGATCAGATACTGCAGGTCTGGGAAGGTGCTCCGGAGCAGTCCTGGTTAATAGAGCAAGCGGATAAGTATACTTTTTCTATTGACGGCCAGGAGTTTAATATAAGGGTAGGGGAAAACAACGATATAACAAACCTCAATCCCTACCGGATGTACTCAACCGGGTACGCTCACAGCGAAACAGACCTCAACTTCTATCTTGACGGCATATCCGTTCTCGCTGACGGGCATTTTATGCTTGAAGTGAGCCCGAACCTTAATACCTCTGAGCGGTTGGATAATATGTATGCCAGCGGCGCTCTCTCAGAGGGTATCACCGAAGGAAAAGGCGGCGGGGATATTGAAATTACAGATAGCAGAAATAATTCTTTTCTGGTTGATATGGGTATCATAAATACAGATTCACTCTCGAATACTATATCCCTTGAGAGCCTGCAGGACAACTCACGGTTTTCCGCCTCTTTCCATGCGATGGAGATGGTAAGCGGCGAGGTGCAGAACCTTTACTTTAACGCGTTTCACGGCGGGACCGAAGCTGTTTTCATAGAAGGTTCAAATTACGTTGCTCAGACCGCCCAGTCTCTTATTGACGGGGTTGCCGGCGGTGACGGAAAAGTGGCGGAAACAGAACCTTTTGAGCATGTATCATTCGATGAGGATACAACGGTGTTTTTCAACAGGGATGCCGGGATAAATGAGATTTCGTCATTCTTTAACAGGGATACTTTTAAATCCGGAAAGGCTACCATAGAAAGAAGTTTTGACATGGAATTCATCTCGGGCGCAAAAGAAGGAACTACGGAATCCTATACCTCGGAAACAGTCGTGACAGCCTCCCAGTCTATTGACAGACGACAGGGTCAGGAGGTCGGAACGAGCACGAACTTCAGTGAAAGAACTGAAATAAGGGACAGCTCCGGTAATATCCTCAAAGACTGGCTTGGCGGCCCTACAAGCAGAATAGAGACCGGAAGCGGAACAATATTCACGGAAAACTGGGGACGGACCATTGAGATTAGAGCTGACGGTATGAGTATCCAGAGAGGCGCAATAAATGAAATTGGAGTAAGTTTAGGCGTGGCGGCTCATGGAGTTAACTATATCCTCAGCAGCGTTATGGCCGCCAGCGAAGCGCTGGTAAACGCCGTAATTCCATCATCTCAGTCCGATACCTGGTCAAATCAGATGCAGCGTTCGGGAGAGAGTTTTATCAACCATCTTACACAATCGACCATGGAAGAGTTTAATTCCCTCGGCACGTTGGAGAAGGCCGGCGCGGTAGTGGCAGGTGCTTTATCTACTATCCTTGATATAGGGGCTGGTATAGCCATAGCAACCGGGATATTAAAGCCGGTTGGCGCTGCCATAAAAGGCGTATCAATGGGATTAAGGAGCGCGCTTACAGGCAGTCTTGGAAGGATAGCCGGCAGAAAGGTAGCGTCGGCCGGGTTGAGGTCTGTCGGGGTTAAGAAAGGCGCTTCGGTTGCCGGGAAAAGTATAAAGTATGGCACTTTTTTTAATAAGGCTGCTCCCCCCACGACCGGTATTGCCAATGCTAAAAGGCTGCAGGCATTAAGAGAAGCTGGTCTGCTTAAAGGCTCTCAGGGAGCCGCTAAAATCGCGGGTAAGCCTGTTACCTATACTGGTGTAAAAACAGTTTCCGGCCAAGCTATAACATCCGCCGCCGCGCGGCCTGCTGCTTTGACTACATCGGAAAAAGTTGCCTCCGTTCTTCAGTCTTTTGCCCGCGGACAGATAGCCGCTCATAACCAGATTATGCAGGCCGCCGGCGGAAAAGTAACGGCAAAGACAACTGTAAGCTCCTGGTATACCCGCCTGGTTACTATGGGAAGCGTCCGCGTTTACGGGCGGGCTGGAAGCGCTGTAGTTGATGTTTTAGGGGACCGGCTTGACAGCCGCACGGCGGACGCATTTCATATGGCCTTTGAGGCGCTTCCTGTACTCTTCAGCGCTCCGGTCGGGATTGCCGGCAGGGCCGCCACTGAAGCCGGGAAGGTGGGAATACTAAATTTTGGTAACAAAACCACCTCCTGGATAGTCGGAACCTCTGCTGTCGCAGGCGGCGCCGCCGTGGGCGTAGGGCGTGCTTATGCGAATGGCCAGATAGAAACCTTGCAGGATGCGGTGATGCCTGCTCTTGCAGGCGGTCTTGTGGGTCTCGGGCTTGTTGCGCTGGGAAGAGGGTTATTTGCCGGAGTGAGAGAAACGCTTACAAAAGGTTCAGCTGGGTTAACGGACGGCCTGATATCATACGCTCCCACCGCCGCCAAAACAGCGATTAAGTATACAGGAGCGGTTGCGGGCGGGACCGCTCTCGGGGCAGCCAACTGGGCCAGCGCCTCCGATAGCAGGGAGTTTATGGATTTCTTCAGCGGCGATATTCTCAGCAATATGATGACTCCTGAATTTGCTTCCGGAGCTTTCGTGGGAACCATTGCGGGTGCCTCTATATTCGGCCAGGGCGGTATAGGTGTTATTAATAACCTTGCGCGCGGCGGAAAATACGGCACGAAATTAGGAGTATTCGGAGGTGTGGGAGCTGCCGCCGGTCTTACAAGTTACTACGGGTTTGATCAGAGTCTGGGAGCGTCTATAGGTATAGGAGCGGCGGCGGGATTAGCCGCGGTGGCTCTTATCTCCCAGCCGGGCGGGATAGGGAAATTTGTTCAGAACCTCCCGGGAGATACACTGCGCACGGTAAGAAGGGTTATGGGGATGAGAGTTGTGACATCGGCTACTCTCGGGAGTATGGATTACTTCGGTTTCCAAGCGCCTGAAAATATGGCCCTAAACCTGTTTGGTTATGATGTCTTCGGTTTTACGACTGTGGAGGGCGAAGGCGGTTACTCGGAGCCGGCGCTTGCCTTTTTCGGGATTCAGCTTACTTACAGCGACAGCGGAAGCCTTGGGGACCGGCTCTTTCACTCTGTCCAGACCGGGCACGAGATGATGCATAGTCCTGCTCTCTGGGCTTTCTCGCTCTCTGTGGCAGCCGCCAGGCCAATACTTGCTCCTCTGGTGCAGGGGATGTTAGGGTTCAATCAGTTAAACCAGGGGCTTACGAAATTTGCAGGGTTCACAACCGCGAAAAACCCGCTTGCGCAGTTTGCGAATTATTTCTACGAGGTAGGGCTTCAGGAATTCGGTCCGCAGCTGGTTTTCGGAGGGGTAGCGGGGTTTTCGCAGTCCGGCGCAATTGGGGAGCAGGCGGTTGAGCTTCTGCGTGAGACCTACGGCCGGGGTTTTAGCGGCGGGAATATGGCTTTTAACTCCGTCTCTAATATTTCCTCTCAGCTCCAGTCGGCTGTGCATAATTTTTCCGGCTCAAGGTCTTTCTCCGCCGCGGAAGCAGGCAACCTGTACAACTCCCTGCCCTCTCATATGCGTCCGTCTTTAAGTCTTGACGCCTTGCAGAACTTCGCCCAGCAGAACAATACCAATAATGAAATGGCCAAGCTCGCGGTTGTTACTGATGCTCTGGCGCAGAACGCCGGACTGGATAATTCTCAGAGCAGTAATCTGGTAGCCGAGATTACCGGAATATCCCAGGGGGTTTCATCTGACGGACATACGGCTATTACTTCATCCGGAACGAATTCCGTTTCCGAGGCGGTACGTAAGGCGGATCCGGATACTGTTATAAATATTCTCCACGGCGTATCCTTAATGGCAAAATTTAGCCGGGACGGAAGAAGTCTGGAGAGTCTGCTTGGAGCAGACAGCCGTCTTGACGCGTCTGCGCTGAGCCGGATGGCAGCGGAAGAACTTAATGCCGAGGGATTTGAGAATATAAACGCTGGAGTCGTTGAAACCCTTGGAACTTATGTGATGAGTGTCTCCCAACTTATGAACTCAATGAGGGACTCGTCTCAGAATTTTGATGATTTCGCGCGTTACGGAAACCTGCAGCAGAACGCCGAAAACGTTGTCTCTGAACTGGGTTCCCGGTTGAAGGATTACACTCACGGTTTGAACATAAACGAAGGTCTTGTAAACAGTCTTCTCGGGACAGCCGCCGCGGTGGAGGTATCCGGAGATTCGGAACTCCAGGGGCATTTTGCCAAGACACTTCTTGCGGACTCCGGGCGGTTTCTGAATTCGCTCGTGGATTGGGGGAAAAGCCAGAGTGAAGATTATAGAGATGATGCCGTAGGGAAAGTCACTATGTTTAACCTTTACCTTGGAAAAACTCTTACTGCAATGAACGCCCGGTCTCTTATGGATGTTATTAACAATGATAATTTTGACAGGAGTTACCGGGATACCGCCAGGGAGTCTCTTTTAAGGAAAATGAGCCCGAACCAGCAGAGACAGACAGTAGCCGATGTTCTGAGGGGAAATCATGAAAATACCGTCAATGTAGACGGGGTTGAACTGAAGGCAGGAGATTTCTCCGGTATGATGGCCTTGTTTTCGGCATTTCAGTTTGAAGGCAGTAAAATTACCGACCTGAAAATGGAACTGGCGAAGGACGGCAGTAACCGGTGGAATATTTCTGAGGGAAATCTTTCCATACCTCTGGTTGCGGAAAGCGATCAAGCTGAACCCGGCACCATAGAAGTAAGCCTCAGGGGAACTTCCCTGAACCCGGATATGGGTAATGCGCTTAATCATTACGTGCAGGACGGTACGGTGGATCTCTCAGCAGCAGAAAGAGAAAAAATCCAGCAAGCCTATGACTTGATGTTGGCAACGGGAAGGATGCAGCGCGCCCCTCCCGCAAACGTCAAAGCTCTTGACAGGCTGGCTGAGGCCGCTCAACATCTCACCCCGGCAGATGATATGCAGAGTTATGTACTGAAACCCGGTGTTGCGGAAAAGCTGTCAGCAGACGCCCTGAAGGAAACTGAAAAGATAATGAACGATCTTAACAGAATAATAAAAACATACGTTAAAGAGGCTGGAAAGGCCGGTTTAAGAGAGAAAGAGGGTCAAAAACAGATAGAATTCATTCATCAGCTTCTTACCCCCAACAGTATGCATCAGCTTCAGACAGGCTCAGGAAAAACATTAATGCTTACCCCGATCTTTTCAATGTACCTCCTAAACAATGGGGTGGATGTTTCGGTGGTATTCCCCAATCCCTCGAGGGCAAACGAGGCTTATGACAAGGTTTATTCCCAGGGGTTTCATAACGCGGTAAATATTCTCAGCAAGCAGTCGGGTTTTGAAAAACTGCAAAATGTGAAGATACTCAGGCTGGGAGAAGATGACCTGGATGGGTTCAGGAAGCAGCTTTCTGAGAATGGAATAATTGAACATAACGGCGTTAAGTATAAAAATCTTGAAAAACTCATAGCTGATCACAGAGTTATTCTTACTACTCTCGGGGTATCCAACGCGATAAAAATGGACTCTCTGAACAGGGATGAGGCTGCCTGGAATAATATGGTAAGAAACCGGTACGCCATTATTGACGAAGCCCACACGATCCCCGGCGCTCCTGACCTTGTTATAGGTTCGAATACATCAAAATTGAAGGAACTTGACAAGGCGGCTTACGATGCCAGCAGGAGTGTGGCGGAAGCTTTTATGGATAAATTAGGTGTTAAAGGCTTACTTGAAAACAATATTCCCAACCCTGTCGTGGGGTATATGAAAAACTGGCTTAACAGCGAGGCGGGACGCCCTTACAGAGATATGGGGATTTCATTCAACGATCTGCTGGAGGCAAATTATATTAATTCTGAAGGAAACAGAATATCCGCTGAGGAGCATAGCCAGCTTGAGCCCGGGCTGCAGGAACAGTATTTTAATATGGAACAGGTACGCAACGAACTTTTTGAACAGATGAGGCTGGACAGCAGTCTGGCCGAGCAGTGGAATGACCAGGCTGACAGGCTTATGCAGATGTATATAGATGCTATGAATTACGGCATTACGCTCGAAACATTTAAGAGTGACTCCAGGTACAACCTGGAGAGGCAGGCTATAACTTCCTGGCAGGAAGCTTTCAGCACCGTCAGCGGAAAACAATGGGGGTACGACAGCGAATCGAACCGGGTCGCTCCGATGTCAAATGACAAGATCGCTTTAAATATGAGGTTCAGCAACCCTTACCTGGCTGCTGTTTACCAGATGGCAGGGTATATCTACTCGAATTATGAGATAAGACCTGACGGTAGCGTAGCCAGAAAGGGCTCGGAAGCCTCACTCTCTGATAAAGATATAATGCTGGAATTTATCTCGGAACGCACCGGGAAAACTGATAGAAAGAAAGACCCGGCCGGGAGTAGTGATAACCTGAGAGATATAATAGCAAGCTTTGTGGAAGACCAGCTTGACCTTGTAGAGACCAACCCGGACAGTAAACGTGTTACCGTGCTTACTCTTGCCAGGGAAGCCGCGGGCGCTACTTACATCAGCGCTACAATAGCTCCGGTCAAAGAATATTTTCAGCTTTCCCTGGGGTTAAAAGTAGGGGCGGAGCTTGGACAGCCAATGGCCTCCTATAGGCCCGGGGGAAGACGGTTTGACGAGATTAGTGGGGTTGGATTTGTGGAACAGACCGGAAATCGTGTTGAGACCAAGGAAAACCTTTATAGGGAAGCGGAAAAATTAGCCCGCGCTGAAGGCGAAAACAGGCATATTATGCTGATAGGCGAATCTTCTCGCTTGGATAACGAAAACTACCACGATATCGCCCGGGATCTCCTGCGAAATGAAGAAGGCTTTGATAAGCTGGTCATACTTGCCGGTGACAGCGCAACCATAGTAGAGGCTGTTTTTCAGGACGGCATATTCAGTCACTTTTCCGAAAGAGAAGCCGGATATGTTCACAGGCAGACCGGCGAGGTGATATCAAGAAGCAGCCACGATAATATGAGCCCTGAAGCTCGCAGGGACTACTTTAACGAGCAGGAACAAATATTGGCTCACAATCCTACGGGGCCACGTGGAAGAAATATCGTTTTTGTTGACAGGGGAAACAAGGAAGGTATGGACCTGGACTTCAATAAGGACAGCTATGTTCAGGTAAATGAACAAGGCCGCCCCGTACAGGGAACCGAGGTCGCAAAAGCCGAACTTCTTGGGGAAATATTTAATAATAGTACTTATAGCAAAGAGACTACACTTGATAATTTTCTTAACCTTGACAGGTACGAGAATGCCAGAGCGGAATTGCTTAATGAATATAATGAAAATAACGGCACCTCATATGAGCAGCTTGGAGATGTATCAGTTCTCCAGTTCTCTGTGTTTGATAGTAATACTGACGCTACTTCCGCGGACCAGTCACTCGGCCGGGACAGGGCTGCCAATGAAAAACATATCTTTTTCATCGGAACAAAACCTGAGTTTGCTTCACTTATAAATGCCACAAGTCACACTGAAAGGGTTAATGAGTCTATAGGAATTCTGGAGGCCGCAGAAGCGGAGGCCGGAAAAGGCAGAAAGATTGAGGCCCTGAGAAAATCCCTGAGCGAGGCTCTAACCTTCCAGATGGAGGTAATGGCCCAGATGGAAAGTACTGACGCAGGCTATGAGGCCATACAGAGCGCTATGAAAGAGTTTCACAGCAAGGCTGTTTACCTGGGGCATATGTACAAGTCGCATAATATGACCGCTGAAGACTCTCTCAGGGGATTTATAAACAGCCAGCTAGACACTTTTATTGAATCCCTGCAGGGAGTTTCAGGTGATCTTAATCAGGGAAACCAGACCTTTCTTGAAATAATTGCCGCTGCTCATCAGAGGGGCGAATTCAACCTTAATCCGCAGGGCAATCAATCCAATGAAAAAGCCTGGTCTGCTGAACTTGGACTGGCCAGGATGAGTGTATTTGACATGATCAGAAGTATAAACGCTAATTTCTCCTCCGAAAACCTTAGTTTTACAGTTGAGGGAAGAAGGACGGAGGCTATCAGGCCCGCGGCTACTACGGAATATTCAGCGAAACAGGGTTTTACAGCAAATGTTAATGAAGACAGGTTCAATGAAGCGGTCAGCCAGAACCTAGCTACGGAAAAAGCAGAGGCGCTTTCTCAGGCCAGGGGAATAGCGCGCCTTGGGGCAAGGTTTGCAAAGATAAGCGGTGAAGCGGAGAGCAAGGCAAGAGAGAGCCAGCTGAACCGGGTGATAACGGATGTTGTCACTATGGCCAACAGGGCGCTGGCAGAAGATTCTTCAGTAGTAAATAAAGATCAGTTTGCTGTAAGGGTCCCCGAAAATATGAAAGATGATTTACTGAGTTCTTCCAAGCTGGCAGAAACCCTGGAAAAGGTCGGCCAG
>PWOI01000195.1 GCA_003557485.1 Elusimicrobiota bacterium
CATGCTT
Source organism: Elusimicrobiota bacterium (assembly GCA_003557485.1). GTDB lineage: Bacteria > CG03 > SLGR01 > SLGR01 > PWQF01 > PWMP01. The sequence goes on from PWOI01000195.1 coordinate 8, forward strand.
CCGCTACATATCCTGATATGGACGTTGACGTAAATTGGATAAGGAATATCCATGTTAATGAGAATGGTTGGTCAGATATTGGCTATCATTATTTTATAAAACGTAATGGGGAGATACAAAGGGGGAGAGAAAAACATCGGACGGGCGCCCATGTTAAGAATTTCAATACTGGGAATTTAGGAATCTGTATGGCAGGTGGATTGCAACGAGGTACAAATGCTCCAGAAGATAATTTCACTGATAAGCAATATCAATCTTTGAATAAACTGCTTCACAAACTCCATCAAGAATACCCCGAGGCTCTTATTAAAGGGCATAATGAATTTCGTGGGCATTCTAGTAGGGGTTGCCCATGTTTTGACATAAGTGGATACCGAGAGTGGCTTTTCAAAACATGGAAATCTCTATACCTTCCTAATGATTGGTGGAGGTATGATTGGAAGGAAGGGATTGTTAAGGATTGGAATGAAACTAACATCTATAAAGAAATGCCAATTAAGCATATGGATTGGAAATGAATATCCTAGTCCATGGAATAAGAAAGAAATTCTCCAATCCCTTAAAACCATTACAAGAAGAATTATTGTCAGCAGGACAAGATGTAGCAAAGATAGATTATGGCTATATCCTCATCCCCATCACAAATAAATTTGCTGTGACAGCCCTTTGTCACACGCTTGATAAAATCCCTCCTAGTACAAAGATTATTGTTATTGGATACAGCAATGGAGCTTGGGCAGCCATTCAGGCAGCAGAATTGGGATATAGAATAGATCATTTAATTATGATTTCTCCTGCCCTTCACGTTAAGCACGCTATTCCAGAAACAGTGGGGAATGTATTAGTGTTCTATTCTAAAGGAGATGTGGCAACATTAGTGGGGCGATATTATAGGAGAATCATTAACGTGTTGCCTTGGCGATGGAGAACGCCGCATCAATTTGGAGCGGCTGGACGTTACGGCCTTCAATTAAATGATGCTAGAGTGAAGAATATTCAGATGCCTGATTATGTAAGGCATACATTCTATAAGCATCCCCTAATTGTTAAAACGATTGCTAAGACAATCTTGGAGGAAACAAAATGAAAACATTGAAATATTACATCGTGTCATTTTTCATAGCATTGGCTTTTACATTGTCAGCCTGTACAACACTCACCACTAACAATACTAATTCACGACTACTCATTCAATATAGTGTGCTGAAAGCTAGTGAAGAAAGTGAAGCTATCAATCGTGAATCCATCCTCTCTGTGACAGAACGTATTAAATCAACTCTGGATGGAAATGAGAGTGTTACGCTTGCCTACATTTCAACAGACATCAGGAAGCATATTAATTATGATTCTCTTATGCCATCTGACAGGCTTCTAGTGGATGCTCTTATGGGTAGTATTGAATCTGTTATTCAAGCACGTATTGAAATGTCCAATAATGTGATTGATGCTGAAGCAAAGGAGAATCTACTTAATATTATCAATCTCATCGAGCAGGCCGCTTACATGGCTAATTAAATACTCTCCAAACATAAAGGAGAAATAGTATGCCAAATAAAGAAGACTTTAAGCGAACAGGAAAAGGAAATGCAGACAGCCTTGGTGTGAGTATGGCGGTTATTCTGACATGGGCTCTTACAACATATTCTGGTGTGGATATTCCTGCTGAGGTTGTGGCGGCTCTTTCTGGTCTACTTGGTGCTGCTGCTGCAAGATGGAAGGATGGTATATGAATATACCTAAACTAATAGTGCCTCTTATTTTTATTCTGCTCCTTTCAGGATGTGCTTCACAATTTAAGCCTGGGATGGGAAGCTATGGAGATGCAGCCTCTACATTCTATGCTCTTGATTCAGGGGATTTTGTAGAAGCTAATCCTGTATTCGCATGGATAGATAACCCTGCTGGAATTGCTTTAGCCATTACTGGTGCTAAATGGGGAGCTAAGCATTTCCTACATGATGGATTAGGAGTTGATGCTTATTCTTCTGACACAATTATAGAAACATCTGGAGTTGCTGTAACAGGGTGGAATGTAGCTTTAATTCTAGGAGCAAGCAATCCTGTAGGGGCTGTAGCAGCTATTGGAGGTGGATGGCTGTATTACACATACAGAAAGAATAACATAGGTCATAAACGATATGAACATTTGACAGGAGAGGCAGAATGAAATTATTCATTTTATCCACCCTATTCCTAGTCTTTTTAGGCTCTAAAACAGCGTTAGGATTAGATGTGAAGGAAAGGGACAAGCAACAACACATCGTCGTTTCTACAGCCATTTCCTCCATTGTAAAGAGCTATACAGGACGTTCTGACATAGCCTTTGGCACATGCTTGGCAATAGGCACAGCGAAAGAATTATATGACGAAGCACAAGAAGGGAATAAATTTGACGAAGAGGACATGCTTGCTAACCTAATTGGATGTGGGATTGGTATTCCTATCGGGAAATTGGGAAACAATCTCTTCTTCAATGGAAGGACGCTAGGATGGGAATGGAAATTCTAATGAATTAAGGGGCTTTTAGCCCCTCTCTTTCTTTAGGCTGTACGTTGGCCCATCTTTCCAGAGAACGTCGTTTTTAGCTCATTTTAGCCAAGAACAGAGGGGGTTTTGGACGACATATGGGCCATGCTTCA
>PWOI01000183.1 GCA_003557485.1 Elusimicrobiota bacterium
CTTCCCTGAGAAACCGGTCGGTAAATGCCCGGACTTCTTCCGCGGCCTGTGAAGTGCGAGCTTCTTGCCAACGCTCGTGAAAAATTACTAAATACTGATCTTCGATGGGCCGGACTCCCGATGGGTCTGTCTCACTATTGGCCGTGCTGTACATCTGTTGATTAACTGACTGGGGGGGGGAGATCTTGAATGGAAACACCATCTTCACATGCTGAAAACAATGTGAGTGCAACGATCGCAATTAATACGTTAAAAAAAGATAGGTTGAGTTGATCTTTCATATTGGCTCCGTTTAAATTTGAATGGAATAGTGACGTAAGAGATCACGTCACTGTTTATTATACTTTTGTACAGATACCTGATAGTAGTACACACAAATATGAAAGAATACCTATCGATAAATGCATTTTTCTTGCAATAAATTAATAACTCAATAGGTATAGCAACCCCTTGAAGTGTATTTGTTGTACAATCTAAATCACATACTAAATCACATAGCCATGAATAGAGCTCCTTTTTATCTTCTACTTACTTTGATCTTCGTCTCATGCAATATCATCAATTCAGAAAATGAAGAAAAATTATCCATTAAATTAAATCCTGAACAAATACAATTTGGTGAAAAGCCAACTATAATTATTAAAAATTTCACAGCTTCGGCTGTCCGTTATCATTGCAGACGTGACGTGGAAATTTTTAAAAACGGAGAATGGGAAGTTTATACAACGATTTTTCGTGCAAATTGCTTTCCTCTTTCTATTGAACCAAATGATTCTCATTCAATTCCAATTAACCTTTTTGCTGAAGAAACAGGAACATATCGAGTAGTAATTCATATTTCCGAAAAAGACAGAGATGAATGGATACTCAAACAACGAACAACAAATTCAATAGTAATTACACAGTAAAGAGTGTAAAACATATAACTGATCTTGAAAACCAACAGGAAAAAGGTTCTTTTTGATATGCAGCGATGTTCTTTACATAGCCTTGCACTTTTTGCCGCAGTAATCATGGTTTCCTGTGGTACGGATGCCTTACAGGTTTCCGGGGAGTGGCACTTTGAAGGCCTGGAAGGAGTCGCTATTAACAAAATCATTCCATCTTCAGCTTCAGATCGCTTGATACTGGCAACTGATGACGGGGTTTTTATTTATGAAGAAGACCAATTTACACCGGTCGGCCTGCAGGGAGAAGAAGTTAACGATCTTGTTGAGATAGGTGAGGATGAAATATTGGCCGGGATCCGCACAACTACCATGGATGGTGGAGAAGATTCCCTGTTTAAAACAACCGATGGTGGCGCCACCTGGCAGGTGCATATGGGTAATTATGGCGGTGAAGAGAGAAAACACACATCAATAAATGCCCTGGCTCAACATCCTGACGATCCCCGCCGCCTGTATGCCCGCGGCTGGCTGAATGTACCCCGGTCGCTGGATGGCGGCCAGACGGGGGAGAGCCTCTATCGGGACTGGGAATGGTTTGGAATGAACGCCTCCCTGCTGAGAATCGATCCAAACAATCCGGATATCATCTGGGCGGGTGGAGCTAACACACTTTCCCGGCCAAATTTATTAAGGACAACCGATGGAGGAGAAACCTGGGAAAATCTACTTTTTGAATTACAGATTTTTGAGGCTGGTTATGAATCCACTGCCTATAGCATCGCCATCCGGCCCGGCCGTTCTTCTCATCTGCTGCTGGGTTTGGGTGTGGGTGTTTTCCGGTCCACCGATTTGGGGAAATCCTGGGAATCGGTCTTCGATCAGGCCGCCGTATTGGCGATGGCAAACAGCCCCCGTTTTTCCCGAGCCGTTTACGCCGCCGGTTTTAACCAGCAACAAACTCTGTTTCTTTTGGTTACCCCCGATTTTGGCTCTACCTGGAAAACGATTGAGAAGGAAAACAGCCCATCGAATATTCACGTCAATGATCTGACCTTGGTTGAGCAAGATGGGCAGGACGTGTTGTACTTTGGTACCAATCGGGGGGTTTTTAGTTACCGGATAGACCGATGAAATCTGTTTTGTAATGATGCGCCTGGAATTCAAACAGATTGATGATCTCTGATTCTACTCTGATGCTCATCCAGACACAATGGAAAGCCTGAACGCAGCGGTGGCACTGAGCATCACCCTCCACACCTTCCGGACAAAAATTTAAAACTTTTTACGTAATGAGCATTGGCATTTTATCTCAGTTATTGATTCATTAACTGCCTAACCATAATTATTTTTACATGGACAGAAAGCAGTTCTTGAAATTAGCGGGAGTCGGCAGTGCGGGAGTTACACTGTCTGGGGGGGTATCTTGAACGGATACGCCATCTTCACATGCTGTCGTCCATGTGAGTGCAATGATCGCTGTCAATATGATCCAAAAAGTTGAATGAAGTTGAATTTTCATAAATACTCCGTTTTTAGATTGAAGAGAATATGATGTGAAGAGATCACATCACTGTTTATTGTACCTTTATACCGATACCTTATCTTATTACACATGGGTATGAAAGGATACCTATCGATATTTGCCTTTTTTGAATAATTTATATTCCCGATAGGTACACTGAGTTTTTGGTGTGTATTAGATGTATGCAAGAATAACGTTCTACACTAAAG
>PWOI01000098.1 GCA_003557485.1 Elusimicrobiota bacterium
AGAATCAATTATAAGATAATCCAGTTCTCCCCACTCCACACCGGAAAGAAACTGGTTTATCAGGTTTGACTTCATGGGCCCGCGCCAAATTAAAGGAGTATCCTCGCCTTCAATAAGCGAAGCTGCGGAAAGAAGTTTTATATTTCCTTTTTCCAGGGGGCGTATACTGTTCTCCGCAGAAGATTTTAATTTTACTCCTTCCATACCCAGAGCTTTTACGGTAGAAGGCCCATGTATATCAGCATCGAGTAATCCTACTTTTTTTCCTTCGGATTCCAGAACCTGCGCCAGGAGCACGCTGACAGCTATGACGAATGGAAATAATTCTCACCTTTAGAATTTAAAAATCTCCGTCAAGGAAATCCCGCCAAATCCAAAATAAGACAAAATCAAAAATAAACGCTTTTTCTCAAGGGGGGTTTTGGCTTGACAATCTTGACGCTATTGAATATAATAAAAGCAAGACAAGGAGGTATTACCATGAATTTAAGTCAAAACAGGAAGAAACTGAAATTTTTAATTTCACGGCTGGAAAATTTAGCCGAGGTTTTTTGCAGTAGACAACCTTTAATTAAGGGAAGCATTTACAAAACGAAAACGAAGTGCGGTTCAGATAATTGTCGCTGTGCGAGAGAAGGTCAATTGCATGAGGTCTGGAGAGTTACCCGCTCTCACCAAGGAAAAACTCAGACCAGGACATTAAAACCGCAGGAGGTCAGCAAGTACAAAAAATACACCCGGTCCTACCGCAGTCATCGCAAAGCAAGGGCTGAGTTAGTAAAGCTGAATAAGAAACTCCTGAAGGTGGTAGATGAGATTGAAAAAGAAAAGAGAAAAATATTAAAGGGGATTAAATGACAACAGATATCAGTGAATTAAATAAGGTGTTTTACCAGACGGTGAAACATTTTTTTCCGGAGTTCCGCAGATGGTTAAAGAATATAGATGAGCCGCGGAAAAATGAGAATAATATTATCTATCCTCAAAAAGTATTGCTGTGGATAGGTATTTTGCTGTTTATGCTGAAGTTAAAAGCCCGACGCCAAATTAATTACAAAATGACGGAACCGGCATTTGTTAAAAATCTCTCCCTGCTCAGCAAAACTGCCCTGGAAAAAATACCCCATGATAGTACAGTAGAATATTATATGGAGAAACTTTCCCCGGAAGAGCTGGAAAAATTAATAACCAAAATGATCAACCGGTTGATTAGAATGAAAGTCCTGGCCAAATTCCGTATTGCGGGTCATTACATGGTTGCAATAGACGGTACCGGTCATCTGGTATTTAAAGAAAGACACTGTGAGCATTGCCTGACGAAGAAAAAGAAAGGCAAGGTCATATATTATTACCATAATATTTTAGAAGCGAAGCTGGTAACGGAAACGGGAATTGCCCTGAGTATGGCCACAGAGTTCATAGAAAATCCCCGCAGGGGAGTGTCAAAACAGGATTGTGAATTAAAGGCGTTTTACCGGCTGGCAGAAAAAATAAAGAGGAGATTTCCTCAACTGAAAATAGTTCTGTTGCTTGACGCCCTTTATGCCGGCAACCCGACATTTAACATATGCGACAGGAATCGCTGGAAATATTTCATAACTTTCAAGGAAGGTTCCATGCCGGAAGCTTATCAGGAATTTCTGTCAATTATAGAATGTCAGAAAATGCATAAAATTGAAAAGAAAAAAACGGCAGAAGAAATAGATAAAAAGCAACAGTTAAGATGGGTTAATGACATAACTTTCCGGGGGCCGGCATTCAACGTTTTATCCTGCAAGGAAACCGTGCGGGATAAAGGAAAAAAGAAAACAACAGATTTCCTGTGGTTTACAAATTTTAATATTAACGAAGATAATTGTGAAATACTACAAAGAGGAGGAAGGCTTAGATGGAAAATTGAAAACGAAGGATTTAATATCCAAAAGAACGGGGGATATAACCTTCAGCACCCTTACTCCATGGACGAGACGGCAATGAAAAATTACTACCTGCTTATGCAGATTGCCCATCTACTTAGCCAGCTAATGGAACAGGGCAGTCTGTTTACAGACAATGTCAAGAAACTATTCGGCAGCATTGAGAATTTTACTTTTAGACTCTTAGTTGCACTGATGACAAGTGTCCTTGACCCGGTCGACATTGAACATATCGACACAACAAGTTTTCAAATACCCCTTCGCGGCCCATAAAGAAAAAGGGTTGCTGAAGGTCCCCCGTTCGCTTTAAGTATAACAAATCTGGACGGTGAGGTCTACCTATCTTTTTTCAGGTCAACATTTTTTACTTTTCTCAGACTTTTGGCTATAATTTGCCAAACGGTTCTTCACAGCTGGCACGCTGACGGCAGTCTTGCCTACTCCTCCTTTATTGGATAATATAAAAATCCTGCTTTTAACTTTTTCAAGGCGTTTTCCTACTTTTTCTTTTATTTCTTTTAAATCCATTAATTCACCGTCCTTTCTTTTCTACCTACACTATTTCAAGTTTTCAGAGGTGAATACAACGTAAACGACTGCTCCGGGAGAAAATAATACTCCTTTTCAAGCCGGCACCCTGCCT
>PWOI01000158.1 GCA_003557485.1 Elusimicrobiota bacterium
AGTAATATACGCTGTCAAGCCCGGTCGCAGCGTTCTTCCGGGCCCCCATCCTTCCCAGTATGGCGTTACTCTCGCTCTCGGAACGCGTGGTTGTGCTCCCCCCCGAGAGAAGGTGCTCCAGGAAATGGGATATCCCCGCCCCCGAGAATTCCTGCTCAAAGATAGAGCCTGTCTCAACCCATACCTGGGCTGAAGCGACCGGGGCCGCCGGCATCCTGCGGGCCGCCACTATGAGCCGGTTATCCAGCAGGGCTATTACCTGCCCCTCATCCTTCCGGAGGATGGTGTACCCCTTATCCTCCGGCATTAAAAAACGAAGAGTGCATCCGCCTGTCAAAAGAGCCGCCGCAAGAAGTACCGCCTTTATCATAGTCCCTCCCGGGTAAAAAGTTCTTATTCCGTGTTTCCTTCATAACAGTTTAATTCATACAGCTTTAAAAACTTTTTGTCAAATTAATATCAGTTAGGGCATTTCCTGTATAAGCGCTTCAATATCAATTTACCCGAAACTCCCCGCCCTGCTCTCTCACTCTGCCTGAATTATTCTTTTCCCGCTCCCCGTTTCAATGAATCCTTCTCCGCACATTTCTGAAAACAATCTTATCTGTCTTTCACCTGTACAGTGGCAGGGTGCAAACTTTTCTACACCCTCGTTTTTTAATTCCTGAATAATCGACTGCGTATCAGCTGCCGTTGCTTTTTTTAAATGAAACCCGCCAAGGATTGTCTTTACATCGACTCCAAAAATCCGCTTTACATTTTTTACCATATTAAGTACCCCGGGGTGAGCGCATCCTGTAACGAGCAAAGAATCTCTTCCATATATCACGACAACTCCGGCTTCATCTGGCCCGGAAACACCGTTAAAGACCGGGGTAAGCCATACATCATTTATAAGCTCTTTCTTCTTTTTGTTTATTACAACGCGTTGCTGAACCCCGGCGATTTCAGGCGATATTTCCGGAACCAGGATAAAAGCTTTTTTATTCTCACTGAGAATTCTATTAACTCCGCCTATATGATCCCAGTGCATATGAGATAGAGCAACAGCGCTGAGGCTCCGGAGATCAACCCCTGATCTCTCAAGGTTTTTAAATAGTTTTTCACTATCCCCGCCTGTGTCGAAAAGGATCCGCTTTCCGCTCTTGTTTTCTATGAGCGCCGAAAAACCCCAGCCGGATTCCCAGCCGGAGATATACGCATTATTATCGTATACTATGGTTATCTTCGCGAACACCCTATCCGCAAGAGTGGTCTGTGCAAGCGTTTTCGGGTGTGATCTCACTTAAACTGTTGTTGCGGAGTGCTTCTAATACCTCTTTTACGGCGGTTCCCTCGGCGCGAAAAATCTTTATTCCGCCCTCCTGGAGTCTTGTAACCGCTCTTAAGCCTATTCCCGCGCAGACTATCGCATCTATCTTTAGGCCGTTAAGCGATCCCATCGGATGGCACATCCCATGGGAATGGTCTCTGTTTGCGTTCTCCATGAAAGAGAGCTGACCCTTTTCAGTTTCATAAACAGCGAAGTAAGCGGCGCTTCCGAAATGAGGATGAGCTTTGGCTTCTTTTCCGTCTTTACTGTTTGTTGGTATACATATTCTCATAATTTACCTCCTGTTGCGTCTTCTCCTTCTCATTTCCGCCGGCCCCGGACCTTCCGGGCGCGGAGATTCTTTTCCCCTCTCTTGTGAACCCCTGTGAAACTCCCTGCTTTTGCAATACGGGCAGCCGGTCGGGCGCCCCGTTCCATAAGCCTCATTCCATAATTTACCGCACTCCACGCACTTAAAACTCCGTTCATTCTGCACCGCAACCACGCCTCCTTCGATCTTTATCGCCTTCCCATTGAGTAAAGCATCAGCAATTTTCCTATGCGCCGCCCTGATAATATTCCCGAATGTCTGCCGTGATACACTCATCTGTTTTGCCGCTTCTTCCTGGTATAACCCTTCAAGATCGGCAAGACGTATTGCTTCCAATTCGTCCATTGTTAAGTTATTTACTTCAAGCCTGGATACAGGTATAGCCCGCGGTTTGAAGTAATCGGTTTTGGGAGAGCAGTAAATTTTTCTACATTTAAAAGGTCTGGGCATTTTCAAAAACTCCCTATATCCCTCCGGACGTTTTTCAACCAGAACACCTGCAAGTAATTGGCATATGCTATTTATTAATAGCAGAAAACCTGTTTGCGGTCAAGCATTAAGCATGTAATCTGTTTTTAATCATAGGCGCAGAAAGAGAGAACGCCCCCCTCTCCAAAAACCCGGGATTATTCAATTTAACCATCTGTCTCAAACTCAGGTTTTCACTGCCCTGAAACTTTTCAGGACTCTTTCCTGTCTAAATAAGCGAAAGAGAGCGGAATAACTTAGGAGGTTAACAATGAAAATCAGAATCTTGATGGTCGCGCTTGCAGGGACCCTGACTCTGGGCTTACTTGTTTCAGATCTTTCTGCCCGGGAAGGCAGGCGCAGGGGAAACCGCACAGGCGAACAGGTTCAGACCCGTGACGGACGCGGGGAGGAAGTAGGCGAAGGTAAAGGAGCCGGCCGTTAC
>PWOI01000209.1 GCA_003557485.1 Elusimicrobiota bacterium
AATATCATAATACTGAAAAATATAATTTCACAATTGAATGAAAGGTATAAAAAATGACTATAGATTATACAAATGAGAAAAAATGAAATCTTATTCCAAGATATAGTAAAAGTAGTAGTATTCCTGCCAGCCCAAAAATAATAGGTAAAACAATAAAAGAAATATGAGAAGAAAAAGCTTGTGAAATAAAATCAGGTATAGATTTATCTACACATAATAAATGAGTTTGTGTGCCAAGATATAAAAGAAGTAATGAAATCCCACCAAGTGAAAAAAGGCGTCCTTCTACCCCTTGGGGATACTTATTTGGATGAGGTAGTAATTGAAGTGGTGAATTGGGAGTAGGGCATTACAATAATGTAGAAACTCCAACATTATTATTACAAGATAAAGATATATTGAGTATAAGTAATAAATGATTTTCCACAGCAGTAATAAAAACAGATGGCACATTATGAATGAGTGGGCAGTTGAGTTGATATGAGTGAGATGATGTAACAGAATGAATACAAATTGGAGATGATACAGATTGAAAAAAAGTATTTGTAAGTTATTACAATGTATATCTTATCAAAGAAGATGGTAGTTTGTGAGGATTTGGTTGAAATTGAGATGGTGAATTAGGTGTAGGTGATGAAAATCCAAGATGAGAAATTACAAGAATTGGTGAAGATAATGATTGAGTTGATGTAGTAGGTGGGTTGATTACAATGTCTGCTATGAAAGAAGATGGAAGTGTGTGAAGTTGTGGTTTTGGGCTTGTAGGGCAATTGGGGCTTGATGATTTTGAAGATAGAAATGTTTTGACACAAATTGAAGGGAATTGGAAAATGATTTCATCAGGTTTTGAGCATTCAGCATTTATCAAAGAAGATGGTAGTTTGTGAATGTGTGGATTGGATTGAAATAGAAATAATTTTGGTGAAACTCTTTCTTCTTCTCCTTACAATCTACTTTTACAAATTGGAAGTGATACTGATTGAAAATATGTTGCTTGTGGAAAGTTTCATTCATTGGGAATAAAAGAAGATGGTAGTTTATGGGGATGAGGTGAAAATTGAGGGCCACATTTAGGCACAGGGGATACAAATAAAAGGGTTTATTGAGAAAGAATAGGAAATGATAATGATTGAAAATATGTATATGGTGGTCAAATGTTTTCTGTTGGAATAAAAGAAAATAATTCATTATGAATATGAGGATATAATACTTGTCAAATGATAGGAATAGATAAAGATTGGTGAGAATTGGAATATGTTTTTACTCCACTACAAACAACAAATGATACAGATTGAAAAATAGTTTCTGCAAGTTATTCCACTTTAGCAACAAAAGAAACAAACACAATTGAAATGATTGAAGAAATCCCACCACAAGAAGAAATTATGCCAGATGGATTATATGCACAAGGTAGTAATAGTAAACAAGGGCTTGGATTGAATTATACAAATGAAAGTTATTCAACAAGTAACTTTCAATGAAATCCTTATCTACAATACCACACAAATTACAAAAAAATTGGTGGAAACTTTGTAATAAAAGAAGATGGAAGTTTATTTGTATGGGGTGTAAATGATTATGGTGAATTGGGCATAGAAGGATTGGAAGAAAGTAGGTATCCAATACAATTGGGAAGTGATACAGATTGAAAAGATGGTGATAATACATTCCATATGATGTTGATAAAAGAAGATGGCACATTATGAGGATGTGGATTGAATAATAAAGGGCAATTGGGTTTGGGAGACACTACAAACAGAAATACACTTACACAAGTAGGAAATGATACTGATTGAAAAAAAATAAGTTGTGCAAGAAACTTTACAATTGCACAAAAAATAGATGGGAGTTTATGAAGTTGTGGTGATAATGAATATGGGCAATTGGGATTGGGTGATTTTGAAGATAGGAATGTTTTTACACAAGTAGGAAGTGATACAGATTGAATAGATTTTTCAACTCCTGCTGTTTCTTTGGGGTTATATCCAAATAGAGGATTTTGACTTGGTATAAAAGAAAATGGCACTATTTGAGGATGTGGAAGTGCTGCCCCAGGAGGATTAGCTATATCAGGCACTACAAGTTATCATACTTTATTTCAATTGAATGGAGATACAGATTGAGTAAAAGTAAGTTGTAGTTATTATGGCTCCACAGCACAAAAATCAAATGGAGGGTTATACAAAACACAAGAGCAGATGTATACATCATATGCTTTCACACAAATAGGGAGTGATACAGATTGAGTAAAGTTTTCTGCAAGAGGACACAACTATGTATATGCAATAAAAGAAAATGGCACATTATGAGATGGCACAAGAAAAGATGGATTTACACAGGAAGGAAATGCAGATAATTGAATAGATATAATAACTGAAAGTAAAACAGGATTTACAAGATTTGCCATCTACAAAAAATAAAAAGGAGTAAATATTATGTTTGATTACAAATTACAACATATAAAGGATTTCTATAATTTGAGTTGTGATAAGTGTAAATCACATAATTTGATTATGTCTACAAAAGATAAAAATG
>PWOI01000141.1 GCA_003557485.1 Elusimicrobiota bacterium
AAATTTAGAATTTCCTATAACTCCCCAATATTCTGGACCTGAATATGCACTTTTAATATAAGTTAATTCTCCTTCACCTCCATATTTACGAACAAAATCATCTTTCCATTTATTAAACTCTTTTTCATTATGTATAAGTTGATCTGCCATGGCATCGAACTCAATTTTTTGGTAATGGGAACCATCATCTATATCACCCCACTCTACAGTTTTAAGAGGAAATGATTCACCATATTCATCTCTTGACTCATTTACTGTTTTTGCTCTCATATTATAAACTTTATTTTATATATTAAAATGAATAATCGTAATATTCTCTTCTAAAACCTATAGCAAGAACTGATCCTCCTAATGTTGTTCCCATATGCCATTTTCCATCTTTACGAAGAGTGAAAAGTGTCCAGTTATCAGGATTATTCTGGTTTTCATTCTTGTACTCATAAACCTGGTCTTCTGACATTCCATTCTTGTCAACTCGAGTTGCAACATCAGACGAAGCCCAAAGCTTTTTTCCTTTTACTTCATGGATAGTATAAGCTCGTCTATCTGTCCACATTAAAAGTGTTGCACCCATTCCAGCTTCTGGTTTAGGATCTTTTGAAGTTCCTACAATGTAGTTCATTAAACTGCCTGTGTCTTTTCCTAATTTCATGATATTATTTTTTTAGTTATACTTAATCCTTTTCAATTACAAGATAAATATAACCATAATTCTTTAAACTAAAAAATTTTTGGGCAACTATTTTCAAAAAAAAATTAATTTAATTCATCGAAAATATCAGAATATGGATCCTTTTTACTTTTTGTTTTATTATTTTTTTCTGTAATTAAATTTTGATTTTTTTTCTGTTTAATATTAATATGTTTAACATTTTTTTTCTTTATCACATTATTACTTTCTTTTATATTATAAAAATTTTCCGGGGCCGCTGGATTATCTTTCCATGGAGAGTTAACATTTATTATTTTTTTAAGTTTCATAATTACATTATAATAAATTTTTTAAAACATCATTACGAATTGTTTTTTTGTTATTAATGTCGTTTATATTATTATTTGAACAATATCTTTCAATTAATTTATTAAGTACTTTAGTGTTCTTATATAATCTTTTTTTATTTACATTGTTATTTTCTAATATTTTAAATATTTCTTTGCGATGTTTATTTAAGTCTAATGCTTCATCCTTTAATTTAAAAGATATTTTAGGTTTAACTTGAGTTTGTTGTTCATCAAGTTTATTATTGAAACTGACTTCTACTTTTTTTGAAACATCAGTTTGGTATTCATCTTCCCAAGGTTTGAATACTGTATCTTCAGCTATAACTTCTAAAAATATCTTTCCAGAGAGATTTTCTTTAAGTATTCCCTTTAATTTATTGATTGGAATTTTAACTTTACCATCAGAGTTAATTTCTCCAAAAAAAGATAAAGTAAAGTTTTTAGTTTCTAAAAAAAGTCGGACTTCACTTTCATTTAAGTTAGCTCCTTCTATTTTTATATCACATTCAAAAATTCTATTTTGATCAAGAAATATTTTGTACATCTACTTTTATATTATTTAAAATTTCATTTACAATAGAATCAATATGGTTATATGTTATTTTTATATCTTTTTCATTTTTGTATTTTGATTCTTCATATTCTTCTCCATTTATTTTACACACAATTTTTATTATTTTTCTTTTCTTCTCGTCTGATAATTTATTAAGAGTACTAGTATCATATATTAAACCGCCACCTGGTCCCGTACCTACAGCTGGCAATACATCCTCTATAAGTATACCAACTTCTTCCCAGTTTAAATTAAGTAACTCCCAATTTATATCTACTTCTTGCCAATCCCAATATTGAAAATTCACGATTATTTTATATATATATTCATTTTTAAATTATAATTTATGAAACTTTTTATTATAATATATATATTATAATATAATAAAAGAATACATTTAAAATGTCAAATAATTTAACCGGTCAAAAGGTATCTTTTACTTATAAATACCTTATCCAAGAGAAAAATGGGAGTTTTTATAATGGATTAGGATCACCTATTGATATAGTAGATGTTTCTTCTCTTGAAAATTATTTAATACCATTTATTCCTGATTCTTCTTTAAATCCGGATCAATTTTTTTGGGAAAATGGTTATTTGGATGTAAGTGTTATTGGAGGTGATGGAGTTTCTAAATTTTATGTCGATGCATCATTAATTTTAAGAGATGCAAGTATTGATGTTTTATTTGATAGGCCTATTCCTGATGTTACATTAGAATATGTAGATGGATCTTTAAGTATAAGAGATTCAATGATAGATTGGTTATATTTAAATCGTTTAGATGCATCTTTAGATTATGCTACATATGAACCAAGAATATCAGACGCTTCTTATTATTATACAGATGATTTAGTTACACAAATAGTAACAAAAAATGATTTAGGAACAAAGATTATCGATTTAACTTATGATTCAAATGAAGATGTTTCTATGATAAATATAAATAATTATGGTGAATGGATTAAAGAAGTGTCATTTGAAAGAGATGCAAGTGATAATGTAATAGCAGTTCATGTAAAATAAATTATTAAATTAATGATTAAAATAGCAGGAATGTGGGAACGTGGGTGGAACACCCCTATAAAAGAATTTGATCTTTGGAACTTTATGCTTAAAGAATTTAATGTGGATGAATTCTACATGACTCCAATATCAGGTATTGATGCAGATGTTTCAGAACGAAAAAATCTTAATGATGTGATTGAAGAAAATCCAGATTTAGAAGTTATTCACATCGATGAAAACGGAGATATGGATCTTGAAAATTTTATACATCCAGAAAATGCACTTTATATTTTTGGAAGAACAAGTTCTTCAACCCTTTCTATAAAAGAAGAAGGACATCATTCAGTTAGAATTTCAACGATAAACAATCTTGCGGGCTTTTGGGCAAATCAAGTTGCAGCATTAGTTCTCTATGATAGATATTTAAAAACTAGATAATGGCAGTATCTGTTGACATAACAACTACGATGACTACTATGTGGAACGCTGACACCGCTGGTACATGGACTGGTAGTTCTCCCGACACATTTTCAGGATTTCAAAGGGAGGGAACTGCGTGTTTAGGAATAGCAGTTTCAAATGAGACTGTAAATACTTATACAACTGTAACTTCATTTAATGCTACGCAACGTATAATATACATTTGGATATCTCCAAGAGGAACTATGGATACTACTGCAAATGGTGGTATTAGAATTGTTGCGGGGGATGGAACAAATACAGTAGCTTATTATGTAGGTGGTAGTGATTATGCAACTCCTTTTACAACTGGTGGAGGTTGGTATTGTTATGTTCTTGATGCAAATAATTTACCTACTAATTTTGCTACTATAAATGGTAATGAAGCATTAATAGATTGGACTGCAATTACACAAGTTGGAGTAGGATTTAAAACTCTTTCTAAGTCACTTGGTGGAGCGGCAAATTGTTTTTGGGATATTGGAAGGCATGGAACCGGATTGATTATTGGAGGTGGTACAAGTGGTGATCCTGGAAA
Source organism: Elusimicrobiota bacterium (assembly GCA_003557485.1). Taxonomy (GTDB): domain Bacteria; phylum CG03; class SLGR01; order SLGR01; family PWQF01; genus PWMP01. The sequence continues at coordinate 3,561 of PWOI01000141.1, forward strand.
ATGGTCAGAAATTGCGGCTGATGATGAATCAACGGCTTCAGGCAAAGCTTATGGAATTATAATGGAATTTCAGCCTGGAGTATACGGTGTTCAAGGTCAAATTACATTTGGTGATAATGGTACAGGTAGTTCTCATTTTGAAGATACTGATGCCATTATAGTATTTATGGATACTGGTGTAGCAAATAATTTCTATAAAATTGATTTAATTGGCAATTCAACAGGTACAAATGTATTTATACAAGGAATAAAGACAGGTTCAGGAGATGAAATAGCAGGTTCAAATGGTATAACAATAATGTCTGGAGATCCATCAGTAAATGTTGATCTTGATAATGTCAATATGGATACAGTTCATTGGTATGCTGGAAAGTTTTTTAAGATATATGGAAATATTAACCTTCCAACCGATACTACATCAGAAATAGCAGGAGTTATTTTTGATCAATGTATACAAGTAACCCCAAATAAATGCTTTTTAAGAAATTGTATATTTTCAAATACATATTCCGATAGTGCTTTGGTTTGGGATGGTTCAATAAATATTAAAAATTCTACATTTTCGTCAAATAGTGATACAATTGATGCATCTAAACATGGTATTGAGCATCCAATAGCAGGAGAATATGATTATGATAATTTAATATTTAGTGGTAATGATTATGATATTGAATTTTCAGCGGCATCAGGTGATCTTACTATTAATGCAGTTAATGGCGCGAATCCAGCAACATATAATATTACAGGGGGCGGCACATCTGTGACTATTGTTTCTCCGGTTTCATTAACTCTAACAAATCTTCCAAATAATACACTTGTTTCAGTAGTAAAAACTAGTGATAGATCAGTATTACATCAAGAGAATACAGGAGAAACGGGAACAGAGGTTGTTTATAATTATGGTGCTTCAGAAATTGGATTAGATGTAGATGTTCTTTTTATGAATATAAATTATGATCCAAATATTGGAGATATACTTGATTTTACTTTACCTGGAGAAAATACAACATTACCGATAAGTCTTATCATTGATAGAACTTATATAGAATGATAAAAAAAGTTTTAAAACATAAATATATATAAAAAGTAAAAATAAAAATAAAAATAAAAATGTATTATGGCAAAAATTATTGATCCCGATCAGTTAAATCAAGATATAGAAGTTGTTTTAGATACTGATACAAAAAAGATAAAATTATTAGAAGCAGGAAACTTAGATAATAATTCGCCTGGTGTAACATCTGGAGTTGCGATGCAAGCATTATATTCGTTCTTTAAAAATGAATGGATGACAGATGCATCTTTAAATAAATTTAGATTTCCACAGACTGCTATTTATGAAGCATCTTTTATTATGACAAATAATTGGGGATGGGAAGATGTTAGTACAAGAAATCTAATACGAGATGCAGGATGGCAAGAAATAGATTCATCTGAATATGCTTGTATTATTTCTCTTGGTAGTATGGATGATGAACAGGCTGATCAAGCTTATTATCAACAAGTGACTGGGTTTGATCAAACAACAGAAAATTTTGATAAAACAGGTCCTCTTAATGAAGCTATACAAGTTTATGGTGGTACTGATTATAGAGGTTTCTTAAAAACTTTTTTAAGAGAACAAGGCAAGACCTATGATTTATATAATCTACTGGTTGAACAGAATATCGCAGCACTTACTTATGCTGCTTATCGTTTGCCTCTCTCAAATGCTGTAGATATTAATATATTTTATACTGATGCTTCTATTGCTGCTGTACAACCATTTACTTCAATGCAATTACAGTATTATCCAGGCACAAGATTTGAAGATGTAAGCATTGCAATAACTTATGAAATAGGTGATGTTGTAAAGAGTAGTGATGATAGATGGTTCCAATGTGTTTCTACAAATACTGGTGTAACGGATGCATCTTTAACAGATACTGATTATTGGAAAATTTATCCCGGAGAAAAACAAATTGGAGAAAATTATTATGCATTTAATCGAGAAATTAGATGTGATGTTGGAAATCCTGGTGATAGATATGAAATGTATGCATGGGCTCAACATCAATTAAGACAAAATAGTGATATTAATGATGATCCTGATACTTTAGTATACGGAACTGTTAATGGTAATGTGGCTAACCCTCTTTGTTTCTTTGTAGGAGGAAATCTTTGGGGAGAACCTGGAGTGTGGTTTGAGAATTTTAGTACAGGTGATATTAATGATTTAACATTACAAAGTATTGATGCTGCGCCAGCAAATACAAATGGTTTAAATGAAGAAGATGTTCCGAAATCAGTTACAACAAGAATATATCCATTCGTTTCAACGGGACAATTAGTTTTTAATACAGACTTAGTAAATGATGCAGATGCAAAATATTGGATGTATTTTGAAAACGCAGGAGGTAATCAATTCGATACAACTAATGCAATTATAGTAAATGATTCAGATGGAAATCCTATTAATGGAAATATATCACAACAAAATATTGATTTTACATTCGATTATGATAATAATAATCAAGGAGGAAGAACTCCTGGTACTGATGCAGCAGTTGTTGTTGTAGCTATGGGATTATCTGATGCTCAATGGGTATTAGGTTCTTTTAATATTACGCGTACTGTTGGATTAAATTTTCCTGTTAATGCACCTACAGAAAGAAACTATATATCATCAACTTAATATAAATAAATAATGGCTAAAATTAAACTGTGGTCTAAAAGTGATTTTGAACATTTATTACAAGTAGTTTTAACAAAAGATCAGTTAAAACTTAGACATAATATTAGATATGCTTGTTTTAGACGTCAAAAAGAATTAAATGATGGTGTAAAGTGTCCTAAAAAAATGAAGGATTTAGTAAAACCCATTGAACAAATAGAAGGATTTGAAGGATGGGAAAATTTTGCTAATACTTGGGATATATCACACCCTGATCCAATAACAATAGTTAAAAGACTATGGAGTATCCAACAGGAACATGAACAAATGTTAGAACGAGTAGTTAAAATACTCCCTTCTCCATCAGAGGAAAATTAAAAATAATTTAAAATTTTAATAAAAATATGTTATGCCAAATATTATCTTTGATACATCATCTAAGCTTATTATACTCAATAATGAGCCAGATCCATCAACTAATAGAATAACTTATGATGTTCAAAGAGATATATATTCTTATGGTAAAGAACAATGGTTAGAACAATTAGAATTAAATAAATTTTATATTCCTATTAGGGCTGTTGGAGGAGATCCACTTCCAGGAGAAAAGGTTTTAGGAGATACATATTTTTTACGGCCAGATTGGAAAATAAAACCTTATGAGGGTAGTCATGTTTTAGAAGTAAATGGTAATTTATATTCTGAAGATGGTACGTCTCCATTTGTTACAACAGAAGGAACTTATAATGTTACAATTATAAGTACTGTTTCTAATCTTGTCGACTCAACAGTTAAACAACTCCCAGAAATAGAATACTCATCATTTCAAAATAAAGTATCTATTGATGCAAGTAATGGTACAACAGGAACTGATTATCCAAAAGGAACTCCTATATCACCGGTCAATAATGTTCAAGATGCAATTTCTATAGCTATAAATAGAGGATTTAAATCTTTATTTTTTATAGGAGATTATCATTTCGATTCTAATACGTATATTGTAAATTATAAACTTCAGGGTTCAGGAAGTCAGAGTTCTACATTTACTTTTGATGCCGGGGCAGTTGTTGCAAATTGTCAAATACATAATGCTAAAACAACCGGTTTAGCATTAGGAATAGAAAGATTTGAGGATTGTCAAATACATAATTATGGTAGTGATGGATCTGTGCCAAGTAGTGATGATATTTTACTTATAAGATGTATTTTAAGTGGAGAGATTAATATACCTTCTACATATACCGGAAAAATAATATGTATAGATAGTTGGACAGGTACTAATATTCCTTATGATATCGGAGATACTTGTTTAACAATAAATTTAAATGATGCTAGTTGTAATTTATTAATCAGAGGATATTCGGGAACAGTTGCATTTAAAAATTATTCTTATAGTGCTGGCCGAATTGAAATTGATTTAGAATCAGGTGATATAAGATTAGAGTCAAGTGTTACCGCCGGTGAAATTAGTATAAGAGGAGTGGGTATTTTGGAAAATTTCTCAGATGCAAGTGTAGACGCAGATGGATTAATGTCTAAAGAAACTATATCTAAATCGGTTTGGGCAGAAAATCTTACTAAACATACAGATATTGGCACAACAGGAAAGGCTTTACTTAATTTAGATTATAGAGGAGAAGGAACAGTTTATATAGATTCTAGTAATGGTCAACCAGGAACGGATTATCCAATTGGTACAAAAAAAGTTCCAGTAAATAATTTATCTGATGCTATAATAATAGCAACAGCAATTACAAATAATAGAATTCATATAATTAAATATTTATTTGCAGATCAAAATGTAAATAACTTTGAAATAGAAGGAGATATTAGTTGGATATATGATACAATTAATTTAAATGGATTTTCTTTTAATAACTCTTCATTTAAACATATTCGAATAACAGGAGAACAAGATATTGGAGCAATAATTGCATCTGATTGTTTTATTGAAGATTTAAAGGAAATTAATGGAGAATTTATAGGATGTAGAATAAGTGGTACTAATACAGTGGCTTCTCATACAATAGAACCTAACGCTGTATTCTCTGCTGTTGGTTTAGTTACAGAAACTGATGATACAATAGTTGATTTGCAAAATCTTCCAGCAAAAGTATCACTTGATGTTGATAGTGGAATTATAACCTTTATAAATGCAGTAGAAGGAAGTTTAATTGAATTAAATTTAAGAGGAGGAGAAATTGTTCTTAATGAATCTTGTACAGGGGGTAATTTTTATGCAGAAGGTTATGGTACATTATATAATGATTCTTCTATGAATATAATAGATAATCATTTACTTGCTCTTGAAACTATTCCAGGACCTATATGGGATTCTTCTATTGGTGATTATCAAACACCAGGAACTATGGGTAAAACATTAGCTAGCACGGTTAAAGAAACAGTTAAAAAACTTGTACCATTTTTCTTTGCTAAATAAAATTTAACCACCCATTTCTCTGCCAACCAGATTTACCTCAATTACTTCTTGATTCATCTCCGGGTGGTGGCATTATTTCGTCATCTGTTAAGCTCCCTAAATTTTCTTCAAACCACTTTTTCATTTTGAGAGAATATACAAGTAGATCATCGTCATTTAATTTAGGGAAAACTCTCTTTTGAAGAAAATCTATTGTTTTATAAAACTCATCTTCTGGTGTTGATAATTTTCTTGGCATAATTGGTTATTTTATTTTATTCATCTTTTATCCAGGCATCGTCTACCTTGACATTTTTCTTTATAGCTGTTATATATCTCCATGGATCTGTTATTCCAGTATGTTCCATGATAGTTCCATCAATATATTTAACACACACCGTTCTTTTATCTGTCATAAAAGTTCTTGGTGATTGTAAGAAACTTTTTCGATTATTAAATCCTTTGAAAAAATCACTCATATTAATATTTTATAATTACGGTTGATATCTATTAATATTTATTTTTTTATTTGATATAGTTATAAACATAGTTTATTTTATATATTAAAAAAATATAAAGTCGCTAAACATCTCCGTTTTTGTAAATTACCCAAGAAATACAGAAGGTATATTTTTAAGAGTTGATTCTCTTATTTATTTTCTTTCATTCCTCTTTTATGTGAAGTTCAAACTCATCATTAAACTCTTTATCCCATTCTTCTTTTACACTTTTGGGGGCTAGCCAATATAAAAAATCGGCAATTGACCTAAAAAATATAGATAATACTTTAGGTTTCCAGATATACCAGACAGTAAACCATATATTATTATAAAACCATTTACCAAATTTAGTTTTAAACCTTTTTGGTTTTTTAATAGTAATTTGTAATATTTCCTTTTCCTTATTCATTTACTTTAAGTTTTTAATTTGTAATTTAAGTTTTTCGACCTCAAGTTGTTCCTTTGTAACATTAATAACTTGAAAGTTATTATCAAAAGTAAATATTCTATAAGTCATTCCATCCATTCTTTCAGTCCATGTTCTTACTGTAACCATATCAAATGATTCAGATCTTACTGATCTAAGAGATTGTTGGGCTTGTGCGCCTTTAAATGATATATTAATTTCTAGCATGGATAAAGTTATTATAATAATAACAGCAATAATAAATATAAATTTCTTTTTCATAATTTTTTATTTTAATGTATATTTAATGTGTTTTTTGCATGTTCAATAATTTCTTTAGGTCCTAAGTGTTTACCCTTTGAATCAGATAATTTAATAGTATATACCCAATCTTCTCCTTCTGGTTTTGCATGAGTCATTTTTATAACCATATTAAGAGCTTTATAACCAACATCGTTTGTAAGATTTGTACCAATACCAAATGAACATTTAATTTTACCTTGACAATACTTAAATATTTGTACGGCTAAATCTGGGTTAAGACTATCTGAGAATACTATAGTTTTAGACTGAGGGTCTATTCCCATTTTTTTATAGTGCATAATTATTTTATCCGTAAATTCAAAAGGACAACCAGAATCTTGTCTAACACCATCATA
>PWOI01000207.1 GCA_003557485.1 Elusimicrobiota bacterium
GACCCCCGAAGCAAGATCAGAAGCCTTCTTCCACTGGTAGTCTCCGCCATCTCTGCTGGTAAAATCGTCTACCAGCTCTCCGGCTATATTAAAGACCCTCATTTCCGCTCCTTCGGGCAGGCTGGCTATCATTATCCCACCGCCGTCTACCTCATCGTAATCCTTATCCCCGGGTTTGAGCGGGTTGGGGTAGATATACGCGGATTTAATATTTGTATATATGGGCCAGACCATCACTGAAAAGACAGAGAGCCTCTCTACTTTTGCCTTCACCAGGCGCTGCGCTCTTAAAATTGTCGTTTTCTCTTGGGGTATAAGCTCCCATTCAGATGTCACCTCATTAAGCCGGACAATCCTGAGGCTGTCAATCTCATCTTCAGTCAGCGTCGCGGGATAACTGAACTGTATGGTTATCTCCTCCCCGCCAAGGACTGTTTCGTAATCGGTCACCTTACTGTGGTTTGCAAATTTAAGGACAAAACTCCTGGGAGAAACTATATTATGCCTTACCCCACGTGGAAGGCCTATATCGGCTCTTTTTCTTTTATCCTCCTGGTTACCTGATATTGGTCCGACTAAACCGTAAGTGTTTTCGGTTGTAGGCGGTATGGTCATAGAAGTATTTATATCTTCCGGATCATTTTCACTGTACTCAACTCCCGCATAGGTATTGACAAGGGTTACAGTGCCGGCATGGTTGGAATATCCGGTATCAATCTTGTCACCGTTATAGGCCCATACCCGGAAATAATATGTCGTAAGGCGGCTAAGCCCCTCCACAGTATAGGTTGTAGTTGTAAGTTCCGCGCTCCAGTCCGCCGCTATAGCGCTGCCTGCACTAAATAGCTCATCATTTGCATATCCTACCCCGTACCTTGTTCCCGGGGGGTTATCGGCAGAAGACCAGCTGAGAGTTACCGAACTTACATATACCCCGGTAATTTCCAGCTCTTCAGGAACACGGGCAAGAGTATAGACGCTTACCGTGCTTGAGGTCACAGATTCTACGCCTTCGGCTCCGAACTTCATATACCTGGTGATTTTTGTGTTTGCCGTTGAAATATTAATTTCCCTCCAGTAGCTTGTAGTGCTGTATCCTACCTCCGCATCTCCGGGAAAACTAAATACCCTGTAATAAGTGGCGCCAACTGTAAGGTCCCACTCCCACTTTATTGAACCAGTTGACAGGGCCGCTCCACGGAAACCCTCCGGGCCGCTGCTCCACTCGCCGGTATTTCCCTGATCAGAAATATTCCAGCCAAATGTGTCTATAATATGCTGCCTTCTCTGCGAAGGAAGGCCCAGGCTGTATTCTGTAGATACATCAAAATCCAGTTCCGGAGTCAGATCAAGCTTGGACCATTCAATAAGAAGCTTGTCGTAGTTCTCCGTAGAAAATGAGGTCTCATTCAGGAAATCTACAAAACCTTCCGTTACATTTGAGACATCCCAGCCGGATATGTCCTGGTTGAATAGATCAGCAGCATCAAACATCGCCTCCATATTAACGACCGAGGCAACCTCCCAACCGCTTATATCCCTGTTAAAAGATGAAGCCTCCTGGAACATCCCATCCATATACTTAACATTGGAAACGTCCCAGAAACCTATCTCTCCGTTGAAAGATGTAGCGCCCTTGAACATATCAATCATATGAGTTACGTTTCCGGTCTCCCAACCACCTATCTCCCGGTTGAACGATTCGGCATCCTGAAACATTTCAGTCATAGATGTGACAAGCGAAGTATCCCAGCCACTTATGTCCTGGTTAAAAACTGAAGCCTCCCGGAACATTTGTCTCATTTCTGTGACCGATGTAGTCTCCCAGCCGCCTATATCCCGGTTAAAAGATGAAGCCTCCTGGAACATCCTGATCATACTGGTAACATTGGAAACATCCCAGTTTCCTATGTCTTCATTGAAATTTTCCGCACCCCGAAACATTTCAGCCATAGATGTGACACTCGAAGATACCACATCAAAGAAGTCCGAAGCTGTAAAAGTAGATATAGCAGTGGCATTTCTGAACATACTTTCAGCAGAAGTGATTCCGGTTACCCCGTTCGAAACCGGGGTCAGAATGTCTATAAGAAGAGAAGGGGTCCCTCCATCTTCATCCGAAAAAGAAATCCGGCTTGCCTTGCCGTGTACTTTAACTGTATAAGTACCTCCTGTTACATAATTGTGCGAAGCGATGCCTGATCCGTCATCAATAGTATTAAAGACTCCCCCTGTTCCCCAGTTGACGGCAAAAAAATCGGCATCCCCGAAATAAAAGATGAAATCCTCCCCGTCGGATACATCAATCTTAAATTCAAAAGCCGGAACCGGAACCGGCTTTCCGGCAGGGCCCGCGTCATTTATATCCCATTCAAACTTTTCTGTAATGTACTGCCGCCTCAAAGCCGGAAAACCCGGGCTGTAATTTGCGGAGCTGCCAAAAAAAACTCCTGTTGATAGATTAAGTTCAGACCAGTTTATAAGGAGGTTGTTATAGTTCTCTATAGATAAATCTGTACTCATTCCCTA
>PWOI01000173.1 GCA_003557485.1 Elusimicrobiota bacterium
CCATCTAATTGGGTCATCATGGCCTCCTTTTGTTCTGCCAACATCATTACATTATGGAGGTTTTTGATGGCCCATTCAAGTTTTCAAAGATCAGCTTTTACAGAAATTATAGGAAACTCTCAAAGAAAAAGCCTTTTAATTGACAAATTATTGTTAAATTACTAATATATTAACATAAAAATAATTCAGGAGGATGATTTATGAAAATATCAACCAGGGGAAGATATGCTGTAAGATGCATGCTCAATCTTGCGATCCATAGTTCAGAGGATTCTGTACCTGTGTCAAGGATATCTAAACAAGAGGGAATTTCAGCTAACTATATTGAGCAGCTTTTTCTTAAACTTAAGAAGCAAAAGCTTGTAACCAGTGTAAGGGGGCGAAGTGGCGGGTATAGCCTTCTGAAGGATCCGGCTGATATAAATATAGCTGAGATTATTGAGGCTGTAGAAGGACCCATAGTTACAGTGCATTGTGTAAGTACAGGGAAATGTAAACGCTACAAAGTATGCACAACAAAATTCTTATGGGAAGCTTTGTCTGCCAAAATTAAGAATCTACTGGAGAAGACGACCCTTAAAGATCTCTGTGATACGGCAAGAGATAAAATGGGTGGGGAGCTGGATCATAAGCTGACTTTCAGCATATAAATATTATGAGAGTATACCTTGATAATAATTCAACAACACCTATTTCAGATGAGGTGAAAAAGGAGATTGTGTCGGCTATGGATGTTTACGGGAACCCTTCCTCTCTGCACCAGTTTGGTGTTGAGGCGAGAAATATTGTAGAAAAGGCCCGACTCCGCATAGCCCAGGCACTGGGATGCGATAATCAGGAGATTATATTTACTGGCGGCGGGACCGAGTCAGATAACCTGGCAGTACGAGGATATCTCAAAACTACTTCAAAAAAACATATAATAACTTCTGCAATAGAGCACCATGCCGTATATAATATGTTTAATGAACTTGAGAAAGAGGGATACAGAGTCAGTCGCATCGGGGTTGATAAAAACGGAATACTTGACATAGAACAGCTAAAGGAACACCTGTCAGAAGAAACAGCTATTGTAAGTATTATGCTTGCCAACAATGAAACCGGAGCTGTTCAGCCGATTGCAGAGGTTGTTTCTGCTGTAAAGTCAATATATCCCCACATTATTGTTCATACCGATGCTGTCCAGGCATTTGGAAAGATGAAATTCAAGGTAAAAGATTTAGGAGTAGATCTTTTGTCTGTATCGGCCCATAAAATTAACGGGCCCAAGGGTGTGGGAGCGCTTTATGTAAGAAAAGGCGTTAAAATAAAACACTTGGTATCGGGAGGTCACCACGAGAGAAACATACGACCCGGTACTGAGAATGTCGCCGGAATCGCCGGTTTTGGCCTTGCCGCCGAATTATCGGTATCAGGAATTGACAGAAATAACGGGCAGCTTGAAAAGTTAAAAATAAAATTTATAAAAGGAATCAGGGAAAGCATTGATAATATAACAGTAAACGGAGATCCCGAGAAAACACTTTCAAATACGGTTAATGTAAGTTTTAATAATGTTGAAGGAGAATCCGTGATAATGATGCTTGATATGCATGGGATAGCAGTTTCGACCGGTTCAGCCTGCACTTCAGGCTCGCTTGAGCCGTCACATGTTCTTAAGGCAATGGGTGCTGACCCGGTTTCCTCACAGGGTTCTATAAGGTTTTCGATGGGAAAGTACACTACAGAGGATGAAATAGACTACCTTCTTGAAAAGCTGCCTTCTGTAATAGAGAGGCTCAGGAAGATGTCGCCGCTGGAAAGGGAGAGTAAATAATGGAGCAGTATTCTTCAAAAGTAATGGAGCATTTTACAAGTCCAAAAAATGTCGGTGAAATAGAAAACCCCTCCGGGGTAGGTCATGTAGGAAACCCGGTATGCGGGGACATAATGGAGCTTTACATAAAAGTAGATGATAAAGAGGTTGTAACTGATGCAAAATTTAAGACTTTCGGTTGCGGCGCGGCAATAGCAACTTCTTCTATGGTTACTGAAATGATCATAGGAAAAACGGTGGATGAAGCCGAGAAAGTCTCCAACAGGGCAGTTACAGAAGCTCTTGGAGGCCTGCCGAAAGTTAAAATGCACTGTTCGGTGCTGGCCGAGGAAGCCCTTAAGAAAGCTATAGATGATTACAGGGAAAGAAGTAAGGATGAAAAAAATAATAAAGACAATAAAGGCTGATATACAGACGGTTTTTGACCGCGATCCTGCAGCCAGGACAATTTTAGAGGTCCTGTTGGCCTATCCCGGGCTGCATGCGGTCTGGCTCCACAGAATCGCACACTGGTTTTATGAAAAAAAAGAATATGTTTCGGCCCGGATCATATCCCATTTTTCCAGATTTCTTACCGGAATTGAAATTCATCCGGGAGCCCGACTCGGCCGGCGTTTTTTTATAGACCATGGAACCGGTGTAGTTATCGGGGAAACAACTCAGACCGGTGACGACTGCCTTGTTTACCAGGGAGTTGTACTGGGAGGGACTTCTACTAAAAAAGAAAAAAGGCACCCGACTCTGGGTAATAATGTTATTATAGGGTCCGGCGCGGTGGTGCTCGGACCCGTCGCAATTGCTGACAATGCCCGTATAGGTTCGGGAGCTGTTGTAGTTACAGATATCCCGGAGGGGGCTACAGCTGTAGGCGTTCCGGCGAAAATAGGGCTGGGCTTTACCGGACGTGATATTGAAGCTCTTGAACACGGGAAGCTTCCCGACCCGGTAGCCGATGCGGTTAAATATGTTATAAAAGAGCAGGATAAGCTTGAGGAAAGAATAAAAAACCTTGAGAATCTGGAGGGAGTGAAGTCCCATATAGACATGGTTATGGAAGAAAAGAAAAAAGAGATACTTGCCGAATTCTCAAACGAAAACAGCAGCGACTACACATCTGGCGGCGGAATATAAAAGAGAAATAGTGGAAAAAGTTGCAGTAGGGCTTTCAGGAGGGGTTGATTCAGCTGTTTCTCTATTCCTGCTTAAAAAAAAATATCCGGATATAATAGCCGTATTTTCCGATTATTTTGATTGCCTGGGAAAACCGGAAGATGATACATCCTGTTGTTCCCCGGGAGGCCTTGACAGGGCACGGGAAACAGCATCATTTCTGAATGTCCCTTTCTATAGGATGGATTTTAAAGAGGAATTCCGAACACTCGTAATGACCCCCTTTATAGAAAGTTATAACAGAGGCTTCACACCTAACCCCTGTGTGTGGTGCAACAGCCGTCTTCGTTTTTCAATGTTTCAGGATAAACTCAAATCAATGGGAGTAACCCTCTTTGCAACAGGTCATTACGCATCCCTGGATGGGAAAAAGCTTTGCCGGGCCAGAGATCTGTCAAAAGACCAGTCCTATTTTCTATATGCCGTTGAACGTGAAAGGTTTGAAAATGTTGTTTTTCCACTTTCAGGGATGACCAAGCAACAGGTCCGAAAAATCGCCTTAAAGGAAAACCTCCCCGCTGCAAGTTCTGTAGAATCACAGGATTGCTGTATACTGGCTCAAAAAAGTTTAAAGGAATATTTAAAAGAAAAGACGGGTTTAAAGCCGGGGAAAATAATAGATGAAAAGGGTGGTGTTATTGGAGAACACTCTGGATATCAGAACTACACTGTTGGACAGGGTGTAGCCCTGGGGGGAATGAATCAAAAACTTTATGTTTCCCGGATTCTTCCAGGCGAGAACAAAATAATTGCTCAGTCCAGAGAAAAAATATACCGGAAAGATGTTGAATTCAGGTTTAATCCTAAAGTGTTTTTTGCTTCAGAAGGAGAAAAGCTGAGAGCGAAGCTTCGCAGTACCCAGAAACCCGGAAGCTGTACAATTGAAAAACTGGATTTAAAGTCAAATATATGTAAAATCAAATTTAAAGAACCTGTCTGGGCTCCCTCGCCAGGTCAGAGTGCTGTAATCTACAGAGGAGAGGAACTTTGCGGAGGCGGAGAAATAATTCAATGAAAAAAATAATAATTATGATGATTTTTGCTTTAAATACATCCATTTCCTTTGCGGAAAGATCACCTTTTTCTGAGCGTGATATGTTTTATTATGGGGAAACTCCGGACGCTGCAGCAATAGCTATGGGCGGATCACATGTGGCTTCTATGAACACACCTTTTGCCGCTTACTGGAACCCGGCGGCTATGGCAGAGGTTAAGAATAACAGCTTTGTTTTTTCGGCAAATGTTTCAGTTCAGTCTGAAAATGATGTGGAGCTAATAAAAAAAAGCCTTCCCCTTGAAGGAAGAGGAATAAACTTTGTTTCTATCTCTTCTCCCGAAGTCGGTGTTTATTACCGCCGTCTTTCCAATAGGGTAGATGAAAGCGAAGATGATTATCTGGATGGGAGGGTAAGTGTTTTTGGTATTACAGTAGGAGTTAAACATTCTGCAAGCACGAATTTTGGCATGAATATAAATTATATATCAGGAATGGCGGGTTACTATGATTCAGAAGATGTGTCTCCCGTTATTTCCTCCGGGTATGGCTGGGGCCTTGACTGGGGCCTTATTTATAAAGCTTCTCCGCTTATAAACATAGGAATTACTCTGCACAACGCACCCACCTATATGTACTGGGAAGAATGGAAAACCGACAGGCTTCCTATGCTTTTCAGGGCGGGCGGAGAACTTAAGTTAAGCAGACTTATGGTTTTTTCTGTTTCTTATGAAAGCAGTGAATTTGAAGACATACGAGTCAAAAAAGGCGATATTCTCAGGTTTGGAATAGAACAGAGGATACACGAGTCTATTGTTTTAAGAGGAGGAGTATACGGCCGGAACAAATATTTTGACGACAGGTATTCCCTGGTATACAGTGCGGGAGTAGGATATATGCATGACAGTTACGGGATAGACGCCGCCCTTAAAAGGTATTATCCCGATGGTTCTTCATCATCCCTTACAGACAGATATACCGTGTCGGGTGTGATTCCCTTTTAGACGGCTTTTTGTACCTTTGAAGCTTTAAGGCAGCGGGTGCATACGTAAGCCCTTACTTTGGAATTTCCACGCATAATTTTAATATTTTGAAGATTAGATTTAAAAGTCCGTCGCGTTTTCCGGTTGGAATTGCTTACCCGGTTGCCCGTTGCCGTTTTCTTGTTGCATATAATACATTGTTTGCTCATAATGTTAGTTATATATCAAAAAAATAGAAATTTAGCAAATATAAATGGTTATTGATTTAAAAAAGGAAGTAAAATACTTGAAAGGGGTAGGCCCAGCCCGCGCTAAAAATCTTGAGCAGCTTTCTATAGTAACAGTAAAAGATCTCCTTACGCACATTCCTTCAAGGTATGAGGACCGCCGCCGTGTAAAAGAAATAGCTATGCTTGAAAGCGGGGAGACGGCACTTGTCAAAGTTAAAGTTCTTGCTTCAGAATTTATAAGACTGCGCGGGAACAGATCCCTTCTGAAAGTAAAGGTAGAAGATAAAACAGGACGAGTCATACTGCTTTTCTTTAATCAGCCGTATATGAAAGATACCCTTAAATTTTCAGATACTCTTTTCGTGCATGGCAAGTTTGAACGGACTTACGGAGGCCTTCAGAGTTCCTCTTTCACGTTTGAAAAGATAAAAAGGGAAGGGGAATCCAAAGTGCACGTAAACAGAATTGTGCCCATATATGCCCTGACTTCCGGTATATCACAGAAATGGCTGCGGCGTCTTATATATGATACTCTTTCTTTGTTCAGCGGAGGTTTCTTTGAATTCCTTCCTTCAGAAATACGGGTAAGTGAAAATCTATATACGTTAAATGATGCCGTAAGAAAAGTTCATTTTCCTCTGGAATTAAAAGAAGCTCAAAGGGCTTTAAAGACACTTGTAATGGGAGAGTTTCTTCTATACCAGACTGCTCTGTCACTGAAAAAGCTTAACGAAAAAAGCAACCGTAAAAACCACAAATATGAAGTAAAAAGAAATTTTTTAAAACCTTTCAGAGAAAAACTATTATTTGAATTTACTTCGGACCAGAAAAAAGCAATAAACGAAATATTTAAAGATATGTGCTCGCCGTGGCCTATGCGGCGGCTTCTGCAGGGAGAGGTCGGAAGCGGAAAAACTGTCGTTGCGCTCTCAGCGCTTCTACTTGCAGCGGAAAATTCCTATCAGGGTGCTGTAGTAGCTCCGACGGAAATACTTGCCGAGCAGCATTACCTGACTTTCAAGTCATACGGAGAAGACCTTGGCGTAAGATTTTCTCTTTTAACGGGAAGCACTTCAGGAAAAACAAGGGATTCAGTTCTTGTGGACATCAAAAAAGGAGATACGGATATAATAATAGGGACACACGCTCTTTTTGAGGACGATGTTGATCTTTCTTCTGTTAAGCTCCTTGTTGTAGATGAACAACACCGTTTTGGGGTGAAGCAGAAAGCCCGGGTCCTTAAAAAAAATATTTTTATGGACAGCCTATCAATGAGTGCGACCCCTATTCCCCGTACCATGGCAATGTGCACATACGGTGATCTGGATATATCAACGATAAAAAAGCTTCCATCTGACAGAAAAAAGCCGGTAACAAAACATGTTGCTCCGCAAAGGGCTTACTCATTTGCCCTTGAAGAGATAAGGAATGGGAACAGGGCTTATATAGTACACCCTGTAATAGAAGAATCTGAGAAAACAGACTTTAAGTCTGCAAAGGAGAGATATTTGCAGCTCCAGAAGAAAGAATTTAAAAATGTTCCCTGCGGACTTCTCCACGGGAAAATGAAAAGTTCTGAAAAAGAGAAAATTATGAGGAGTTTTGCAGAGGGAAAATATATGGTGCTTTTTACTACCACTGTTGTTGAAGTAGGTATAAACGTTCCCGAGGCAACTGTAATGATAATAGAAAACTTTGAAAGGTATGGCCTTTCCACTCTGCACCAGCTTCGGGGCAGGATAGCGAGGAGCCACCGTCAGCCTTACTGTTTTCTTACAGGAAAAGCGAAAACCGAAACTGCTGCAAGGAGACTTGAAATAATGCTTAGATCATCAGATGGTTTTGAGATAGCGGAAGAAGACCTGAAGCTCAGGGGAAGCGGGGAACTTTTCGGAACAAGGCAGCACGGAGAAGCGGAATTTAAGTATGGGGATCCTGTTAACAACATAAGAGAGCTTAAAAAGGCAAGGAAATATGCCTTTGAAATAACCGCTCGTGACAATAATCTTGAGATGAAAGAATATGAAGGCCTTAAAAAAGCCCTTAAAAGCAGGTATGCCCGGCGTTTCCATCTTGCAGACGTAAGCTGATCCCGGTTGGGCTTATGAGTTTGAAATTAAAAAACTAATTGAATATAATTAAGTAAAAGAATGAATAAGAAAAAAGCAATTTATCCGGGCAGTTTTGATCCTCCGACAAATGGGCATATTGACATAATAAATCGGGGGCTTACAATTTTTGATACCATAGTAGTATCAGTCATTGTTAATCCTTCCAAAGATGCGCTTTTCAGCGTTGAAGAAAGAAAAGAAATGCTTCACAGCGTATACAATTCAAACCCCGCTGTAGAAATTGACAGTTTTGAAGGACTTCTTGTAGATTATGCATCACAAAAGGGGGCAAATACTATATTGAGAGGCCTGCGCGCTGTGTCGGATTTTGAATATGAGTTTCAGATGGCTCTCATGAACAGGAAGCTTAACCCTGAAATAAAATCGGTTTACCTGATGCCTTCTCCTGAATTCACATTTCTTTCATCTTCAATAGTAAAGGAAGTCTGCAGTCTTGGCGGCGACATAAGTTGCCTTGTTCCAACCGCAGTTGAGAAACAGCTTAAAAAGAAGTTTCTTTGATTTTTACCGGTTTTTGCATTAACATAAAACAATGGAAATAGAAAAAATCAAAGGGAAAGTTGCGGGTAGCGGAATAAGGATTGTTTTTCCTGAAGGTGAAGACAACAGGGTACGTGAAGCGGCTGAAATAATAGAGGCCAAAAAATACGCCCGCACTCTGCTCCTTGAGGATTGTGAAGAGCCTCTTTGCATGGCAGCTTCAATGGTCGCCGGCGGGGAAGCAGATGCGATGGTTGCGGGGGCTTCCCACTCGACAGCGGCAGTTTTCAGGGCAGCTCTAAAAAAAATAGGACTTAAAAAAAACTGCAGCACTGCTTCATCGTTTTTTTTAATGGAATCCGAGAATAAAGACATAGGTGAGAATGGTTCTTTGCTCTTTGCAGACTGCGCAATAATTCCCTCCCCTTCAGAAAAAGAACTTGCACTTATTGCCTCTATGACAGCTGAAAATGCAGCATCAATATTTGGCTGGCAGCCGCGGGTTGCTCTGCTTTCTTTTTCCACAAAGGGAAGCTCTTCGTATCCTTCACTTGCACGGATTACCGGTGCTGTAAAAGAACTGGAGAATATGAATCCGGATTTTGTTTTTGACGGGGAACTTCAGTTTGATACGGCAGTAATGCCTTCAGTTGCAGAAAAAAAAGATCCCGGCGGAAAAATAAAGGGAAAAGCAAATGTACTCGTTTTTCCCGATTTAAATTCAGCAAACATCGGGTATAAAATAGCTGAGAGGCTTGGAGGTTTAACTGCAACCGGACCCATACTTCAGGGATTCAGAAATCCGGTTAATGACCTTTCCAGAGGCTGCAGTATTGAAGATATAATATCAGTGAGTTGCTTTACGGTACTTCAGGCGCTGCACGGCAAAGTAAAGAAGGGAGATAAAGATAATGGCACCGTCTATTGATAAGTTGTTAAAACTAATGTTTGAAAAAGGAGCGTCCGATCTTCATATCCACGCTGATGTCCCCCCTGCACTTAGAATTGATGGAGAAATCAAAAGGGTAAATACTGAAAACCTTACAAAGGAAGAGTGCA
Organism: Elusimicrobiota bacterium; assembly: GCA_003557485.1. Lineage (GTDB taxonomy): Bacteria > CG03 > SLGR01 > SLGR01 > PWQF01 > PWMP01. Next base: position 8,865 of record PWOI01000173.1, read on the forward strand.
GGACTATGATATACGGGATTCTCACAGATAAACAGAAAGAAGAATTTGAAACGGAATATGAAGTTGACCTTGCTTTTAATGTAAAGGGGCTGGGAAGGGTCAGGACAAATGTCTTTTTTCAGAAAGGTTCTGTATGTGCTTCTATGCGTGCTATTTCTAATAAATTCTTTTCTTTCGAGGAATTGGGATTGCCAGGAGCAATAAACGAAGCTGTTCGCCATCCGGTGGGGCTTGTTCTTGTTTCCGGGCCTACCGGGTGCGGGAAATCAACTACACTTGCATCTGTTATTAATTATTTAAATGAGAACCGCCGTGCCCATATTATTACGATAGAAGATCCTATAGAATATGTTCATACTCATAAAAACTGCATAGTGACTCAGAGAGAAATAGGGGGAGATACAAAAACTTTTCCGCGTGCGCTTAAGTATTGTATGAGGCAGGATCCGGACATAATAATGGTAGGAGAGATGAGAGACAGGGAGACTATAGCCGCCGCTCTTACAATCGCTGAAACCGGACACCTGGTTTTTGCCACCCTTCATACTCCTGATGCAGCGCAGTCTATAAACAGAATCATAGATGTCTTTCCTCCTCACCAGCAGAATCAAATAAGAAACCAGCTTTCTATGGTGCTCCAGGCTGTATTCTGTCAGAAACTTCTTAAGAGGACTGAAACAAAAGGCGGCGGCCTTTCTCTTGCGGTTGAAGTCCTTACTGTAACGCCCGGAATAAGAAACCTGATAAGGGATGAAAAAACAGAGCAGGTTTTATCTGCAATGCAGACCGGAGGTGAAAGAGGTATGCAGACAATGAACCAGGCTCTTTTTCGCCTTTACAAAAAAGGAGATATTAACTATCAACAGGCAATGGAAAACAGTTCTGACAAGAAAGATATGCTCAGAGTAATGGGTACTAATTCTTCAGGAGGCAGGGACTAATGCCTGATTTTATTTTTAAAGCAAAATCCCCCTCGGGAAAAACGGTACAGGGCGAAATGGAAGCTGTCGATCGCAGGACAGTAGTTGAACGGCTCCGCGATAGACGGATGATAGTTCTTGAAGTAAAAGAAAAAAAGGAAAGTGCGTTAGGGGACCTTATTAAAAAAATAAACCCCTTCCGGGCTAAAGTAAAAGAAAAAGAGTTGGTCATTTTTTCCAGGCAGCTTGCAACAATGGTCAGTGCCGGGCTTCCCATAGTGCAGGGACTGTCAATACTTGTAGAGCAGATAGAAAATCCCTACTTTAAGGGAATAGTAAGGACAGTGAGAGAAGATATTGAAAGTGGATCGGC
>PWOI01000126.1 GCA_003557485.1 Elusimicrobiota bacterium
AAAAGGTTTATAATAACTTGTGCTATGCGGTCATAATCAAAACAGGCAAAGTTCTCGTTACTTCCGGGATTAAACCTTATCTCAATATTCTTCTTGCGGGCCACAGGCTGCATCTCCTCAACAACATTTTCTATCAGAGGGTTAATATCTTCCGTTTTCATATCAAAATCCATTTTTCCCGCTACAAGTTTCTGGTAATCCAGGACATTGTTTATAAGTCTACTGAGCCTTGTTATATTTCTTTTTGCCATATTTAAGAAATGAATTTCCTTCTCCGGATTTTTATTTTCATGATTCTTTTCCGCAAGGTTTATGCTTTCCTTTATTATTGCCAGGGGCGTTCTCATTTCGTGAGATATAGTATTGACAAATTCATCTTTAAGGGCTTCCAGCTCCTTACGGCCTGTTATGTCAATTATAGTGCCGCATACCCTTAATGGCTTCCCGGATTTATCTCTTTCAAAAACCTTCCCTTTATCAAGCACCCAAACCCAGTTTCCATTTTTATTCCTCATTCTTATTTCACTTTCAAAGCCGGATGTTTTTCCTTCCAGGCAATCTCTTATTTTTTTTCTCATTACTGCTGAATCATCCGGGTGCGTCAGTTTCTCCCAGGTAACTGCATCGGGAGAAAGTTCTTCTAATCTATATCCAAGAATATCTTCCCAGCGCTCGTTAAAAACAAATCCTCCGGAAGGCAGATGCCAGTCCCAGGTACCTACACCTCCCCCTTCAATAACAAGAGAAAGTCTCTGTTCTCTTTCTTTCAACTTGCTGACAGCCTTATCAAGCAGAGTCGCTGCCCGGCGCCTTTCAATTACATTTCCTATGATTCCGGCTAAAAGCTGGAGCATGGAAATTTCTTCTTCCTCCCAAAGGAATTTTGCCCTGACTGAATCAAAACCCATAAACCCTGTAAGAAGTCCGCGACCGCTTATCATCGGTAGGCATACCAGGGACTTTATTTTCTGAGCCCTGAATTCCTTCTTTTCCGCAGATGCATCTGCCGGCAGTTCTTCAACATCGGGTATATGAACAGGTCTGTTTTTTTTAATCTCATTTTTCCACCAGGGCATAGAGTCAGTGGGAATATCCTGAAGGCGGTCCTTATGAGATTCAACTTCCGGAGAGCACCACTCGTGAGTATTGGTCATATAATTAAGATCCGAAGTAAATGTAAAAATATAGCTGCGGTCAACGCCATAAAGCTCTCCCAGACGCTTGAGAGTCTTTTCAACCGCCCTGTCAAATTCTTCATCCGAAGATAACCCAACATAAGAAGCTGCTGATTCGGCTGCAATTTTCTGAAATTCCATCTGAAAGTTTTTCTTATCTTCGGCTCTTTTCTTTTCCGTTATGTCCCTTATAAGGGAAACAGCTTCGGTTTTTCCGGAAGGGACTATGCGGGCTTCGAACCATAGGAGTTCATTTTCTATTTGCAGTTTGTATTCGTAAATTTCCAGTTTTTTCGTACTGAATACTCTTTTGACGGCATCCGAAAGCTTTTTACCGGTTTCCCCCGGTATGACCTCGGAAACTTTTTTGCCGATCGCTTTTTCCCGGGGGACATAAAGTTTTTCCCCTGCAGAAGAGACTATGTCTTTTATCTCAGCATTCTCGCCCATGCGTATAATTATGTCAGGGATCACCTCTATTATTGAACGGCTGTATTCTTCGCTGCGGCGGAGAGCGTTTTCGGCTTCCTTGCGTTTAGTTATATCCCGCGCCGCGGCATATATTAATGTTCCTACCGGTGTTGAACGCCACTCTATATAACGGTATGAACCGTCTTTGCAGCGGTAGCGGTTGGTGAAATTTTCTATTATTTCCTGGCTTTCAAGCTTTGCCATAGCATCCAGGGTTGCCTGTATGTCGTCAGGGTGGACAAATTCAAGAAACTTTCTTTTTTCCAGGTCTCTGGCCTTATACCCGAGTATTCTCTCCCACTCCCTGTTAACCCGGATAAAATTGCCTTCGGTATCCGCTATGCATAAAAGGTCAAGGGCTGATGAAAAGTAGGCTTCCAACTCTTCGGTTTTTTCCCTTAATCTATTCTCAGTACGCTTCTGCTGTGTAATATCTATTATAAGGCCGTCAATATATTCCGCGTTTCCGTTTTTATCATAAGACGCCCTGCCTTTCTCTTGAACCCACCGGACCTTCTTATTTCTGTCAATGATCCTGTAACTTAAGGAGTAAGTTTTGTTTTCCGAAATACTCATCAGTATTTTTTTACTTACGTTTTTTCTGTCATCGGGATGTATGATGCTGTTGTAGGAATGCGAACTTTTACCTGTAAAATGCTCTGCCGGGTAACCTGTTAATTCTTTAATATCGCTGCTGATAAAGAGCATAGTCCAGCCGCTGTCCGGAAGACACCTGAATATTATGCCCGGAATATTTGATATGAAATTTTGAAGTTTGTTTTCCCCGGAAGACATTTATATATTCCTGTACAGGCTACTTTGCAAGAATTTTATTTATAGTGGATACCAGAGCTTCGCCGTCATAAGGTTTCTGCATATAAGCTTTTACCCCTTTTTCAAGCAATTTTTTTTTGATAGTTTCATTACCCGCTCCCGTAAGTACGACAACTGGAATATACCTTGTCTTAATGGAAGTCTGCAGTTTATTTAAAACGGAAAGCCCGTCCCCGGCAGGAAGCATATAGTCCATAACTATCAGGTCGGGTGATCTTGAATGGGCAAATGCTACCCCCTGATAACCGTCAAAAGTCACATCAACTTCAAACCCGCTGTCTATCAGCCTTTCCCTGATCAGGCCGGCAATTTCTTTTTCGTCCTCAATAACCAGAATCCGTTTAGCCATATTTTATTTCCTGTTCCTTCTAAGCAATGCCTTCACCCTTGCAACAAGCATATCCGAGTCGAACGGTTTTGTAACATAATCATCTGCCCCGTATTGGAGCCCCCTCAGTTCGCTTTCCTTATCAGATACAGCGGTAAGCATAATTATTGGTATGGCTGCCGTACGCATTTCGGATCTCAGCTCCTTCACTGCCTGGAATCCGTCCATTACAGGCATCATCACATCCATTATAATAAGATCGGGGCTCTCTTTCAGTGCTTTTTCCACCCCTTCCCTGCCGTTTACTGCTGATATAACCTTAAAACCCGCTTCTTCCAGATGCTCGCCGACAACCATTCTCATATCTTCTTCATCATCTACCACCAGTATTTTTTCCTGGCCTGGCTCTTCCGGTTTTTCAGATGGTTCTTCTTTGAAATCAACAGCTTTTGAAACTTCGTCTATAGTAGTTATTCCTTCTGACACTTTGATGAATCCGGATTCCATCATTGTTGTAAAGCCGTTTTTCTTTGCCTCATTAAGAATTTCGTTTTCCCCGGCTCTTTTTGCGACAAGATCTTTTATTCCGCTCTTGAACTTAAGAATTTCAAAGAGTCCGGTACGTCCGTAGTAGCCGCTGTAACCGCATTTTTCACACCCTTTTCCCTTATAAAACTTTGTTATCTTAAATTTTTCCATATAGGATCTATACTTATTTAAAACTTCCTGCTCCGGGGTGTATTCAATTTTGCACTGATCACATAAAACTCTTACCAGCCGCTGCGCCACAATCATATGAATTGAGGTGGCTATAAGATATGCTTCCAACCCTATGTCCAGAAGCCGGACCACGGTTGCGATTGAATCATTCGTATGAAGAGTAGAAAGTACCAGATGTCCTGTAAGGGATGCCCTGAAAGCAATTTCAGCAGTTTCAAGGTCCCTGATCTCCCCGATCATAACTACATTGGGATCCTGCCTGAGGATGCTTCTTAAACCGTTAGCAAAGGTTACATTATCTGCTTCGTTTACCTGTATCTGATTAATACCAGGCATCAGGTATTCAATAGGATCCTCTATTGTGGTAATGTTAATTTCCTCGGTATTAAGGCTGTTTAAGCAGGCATTCAGGGTTGAGCTTTTCCCCGAACCTGTAGGCCCGGTAACAAGTATCATTCCCTGAGGCTGTGAAAGTCTTTGTTTAAAGTAAGCCTGTTCTTCGGCGGTTAACCCTATTTCATTAAGCCTGTTTATTTTCTGCCGGGGGTCAAGTATCCTCAGGACTATCTTCTCACCGTGAAATACAGGGATTTTGGATATCCTTATGTCAACTTTTCTGGAGTCATAAAGAACCTCTATTCTGCCGTCCTGCATTTTCTTTTTCTTGGTAATATCAATTTCACCAAGAATTTTGATGCGCGATATCAAACGCTCGGCCAATCTATGGGGTATTTTCATTACTTTTCTCAGGTTGCCGTCTATCCTGTATCTTACAAGATAGTATTTTTCAAACGGCTCAATATGAATGTCGCTTACCCTCTGTTTTACGGCATCGGTAATCAGAAGGCTGACCAATTTTACTACGGGAGAATCCTCTACGGAGTTAGTTGATAAATCAACCGCCTGCCTAGTTTTATTTATTATTTCCACCTTTGAGTCTACAGCCATATTTTTCATTATATCGTACAGCGTGTCATCCAGTTGATAATGGGTTTCTATGTTTTCGGAAATACAGCTTTTAGTGCATAGAACGGGTTTTATATTTATACCGGTTAAATTTCTTATGTCATCTATAGCTATTACATCCCGCGGGTCGCTCATTGCAAGCACAAGGGCGTCCCTTTCTTTCTTAATCGGGAAAACTCCGTATTTTTTGGCGAGCTGGTAAGGGATAAGGCTTAGCACCGAAGTATCGGCTTCCGCAAGGAAATCTTTTGCAAGGGGAGCATTGTAAACCTCAGAGATTTCTTCAGCAATTCTTTCATCCGAAATAAAGCCTTCATCTACCAGAACGTCCTGTATGGGTTTCTTGGCTCCTATCTGTATGTTTTCAGCCTGCTTCAGCTGATCCTTGGTTATTAAGTTTTTCTTATATAAAATATCTGTAAGTAAAGACATATTTATTTTGGATTCGTAATTGCCAAAAGCTCCTAGTATGAATATGTTATACGAATATCATAATTTTATCAATTCCTTCTATTCTTTTTTCTCCTCTTTCATATCCGCTGCGACTTTCCTTTCAGGAGTATAATTTAACCTCATCAGTAAAATCTGAATTTTTAAAATATTAGCATATATCAAGTAAATTTCAAGCATAATTACGGGTCTTTAGATGCTTTTTTAAAAACTGCAATTTGACAATCCCGAAAAATTTTTATAATATGAAACTGTATTCACATGAAAGAGTATTCATATGCCTAAAAAAACATTTTTTAATCTGCCCAAAAAAAAGAGGGACACAATAACTACCGTCGCCCTGGACGAGTTTGCCTCATATCCGTTTCAGCAAGCCAGCGTTGCAAGAATAATAAAAAAATCAGGGATAGCCAGCGGAAGCTTCTACCAGTATTTTCAGGACAAGCTTGATTTATACAGGCACCTTGTAGATACTTTTACCAATATGAAGCTGGAGCGTTTTGCTCCGTTGCTTTCAAATAGCGACAATAAAAATTTTTTTGAAACCTTCAAAGATGTTTACAGGGAAGGCGTGAAGTTTGCAAGGCAAAATCCTAAACTCCAGGCTCTAGCCGGACATCTCTACCGTGACAAGGAGCTTCTTGCCGGCCAGTTAAATGACATAGAGCCTAAAGCCCTGAAATTTTACGGAGATATGCTTAAAAAAGGAATATCAAGGGGAGATGTAAGAAAGGATATAGATATAGAACTTACCTCATATTTTCTCTTTAAGTTAGGGTCCTCTGTAAACGAATATATTATGATCGGAGGCTCACTTGAAAAATGGGACATGAAGGTTGTTGACAGGATGATAGATTTCGTTCAGCACGGCATAGGGAAAAAAGGAGGATAATATATGGCATTACTTGAAATGTCAGGAGTTAGAAAGGTATACGGACAGGGAGCAGTTGAGGTATCCGCCCTCCGCGGTATTGACCTTAAAGTTGAAAAAGGCGAGTTTACAACCGTCTTCGGCCCGTCCGGCTCGGGAAAAACAACTCTCCTCAATATGATAGGATGCCTTGATGTACCCACGGAAGGGAAAATTTTCTTTAAGGAAAGAGAACTGGAAGTCCTTTCCGCAAATGAACTGGCCGGCATAAGGCGCCACAACATAGGATTCATATTCCAGAGTTACAACCTAATACCTGTCCTTACTGCTTTTGAGAATGTGCAGTTTGCGCTTAGGCTAGCTGCGGGCAAGGGCGGAAAGGATGTTGATGAAAAAGTATATAGTATTTTGGCGGCAGTCGGGCTCAAGGGGCTGGAACACAGGAAACCGGGAGAACTTTCCGGCGGACAGAAACAGCGTGTAGCTGTTGCCCGGGCCCTTGTAAAAGATCCCGGACTGGTACTGGCAGACGAGCCCACTGCAAACCTTGATTCAAAAACCGGAAAGGAAGTCCTTGAGGTAATGCTGAAAATGAACAGGGAACTTCATACCACATTTATTTTCTCTACGCATGATCCTACTATCATGGAATACGCTAAAAGAATGATAGAAATAAAAGACGGTATGATAACAGGAGACGAGAAGAGATGAAAAACCGTATTTTCCTTATCAGGCTCGCGCTGCGGAACATGATGCGCCGTAAGAATCGGACCTTTCTTACAGCGGCTGTAATCTCCGCCGCAATACTTGTCTATCTCTCTCTGGACTCCCACCTTGCGAGCATGGACGAAATATCATACGACAACATTCTTAATTTCTCATCATCCCATATACAGCTTACAACCGAAGCGTACTGGAAAGACAAGGATGAATTCCCTCTTGAACATCTAATGACTCCAGGGGAAGATCTTCTCGAAGCCGTATCAAGGACGGAAGGATTTAAGGCCTTATCTCCACGTCTGGATTTTGTCGCCAGGCTCAATGACGGTATAGATGAACTCCCGGTAATAGCGAGGGGAATCGAACCCGCAAAGGAGAAAGAGGTGTTCCTGGTAGAGGAATATTTTGTAGAGGGGGGATTCTTTGAAGAAGAAGGAATTGTAATGGGAGCGGAACTTGCTTCCCTTATGAACCTTGCCGCAGGTGATTATGTGACTCTTATCTTCAGGACCCGTCACGAGCATTTCAATACTATAGACGCTGAGATAACCGGACTTCTTCACACCCCGAACCCGGAGGTAAACGAAAATATCGTTTATGTACCCCTGGAGGCCGCAAGAAGAGCGCTGGACACCGAAAATATGGTTAGCCATATAATGGTGCGCCTTTCCGACAGGAAACTTGCCGCGCGGGCAGTATCCTACATAAGCGAGCAATTAAACGAAGAGATAAAGGCTACTCCCTGGCACGAGCTGGAAGCGGTAGCAGTAAACCAGGCCAAGAACGCGGGAAACAACCTTATCCTGCTTATAATACTCCTCATAGCCGGCCTTGGCATCATCAATTCGGTCATCCTTTCGGCTCTGGAAAGGGTTCACGAAACCGGTATGATGAAAGCAATGGGGCTTGAGGAAAAAGACCTGGTCAAACTTTTTGTTACCGAGTCTGCCGCGATAGCTGTTATCGGGGCTGCTGCGGGGTGCCTGATGGGCGCTATCGCTATCATGTTTCTCAGAAGGTACGGGATAGACTACACTACCTTTTTCGGGGACCTCTCCCAGTACGGAATTCCAATGATAGGGCCCATATACGGCGCCTGGTCACCAAAATCATTTATCCTTGTTTTTGTCTTCTCTGTTTCAGTGGCTGTAATCTCAAGCATCTTTCCTTCCCGCTGGGCGGCCAGGAAAGAACCTGTTGAAGCACTCCAGGGAAAGGGGCACTGAAAAATGAATTATGCACTGAAACTTTCAATTAAAAACCTATTCCGCCATAAGCTCCGCACCGCTGTAACGATAGCCGCTGTAGTTGTTGCGGTAACGGTTGTCGTGTTTGCACGTGGGTGGGTGAACGGAATAATAGAGGGATTCAGCGAGGCATACTCGCACTACAGCATAGGCCATATAAGAATAATTGACCGTGAATACAGGCCGCGCGAGCGCCTTCTTACCCTTCTTCATCCGGTTGAAGGATTGGAGAGAGAATCTATAGAATCTATGATCGCCGGGCTGGAGAAGATACGGGGAGTTGAAAATGTCCTTCCGCGCCTGAAATTCGGAGCAATGGCCGCAACCGATGATGAACTTGTTGATATGGCCGGCTGGGGTGTGGATACAGAAAAAGAAAAATCCTTCACCCGTATTGAAACCATGATCGCTGAAGGCAGGATGCCGTGCGAAGGTGAAAGAAAAGTACTTATGGGAGGAGAGCTTTTAAAAAGACTGGGTATCGACATCGGCGAAAGAGTTACTATAGTGTACAGCACTGCCTACGGGTCACTCGGCGGCACGACATTTGAGGTTTCAGGAAGCATAGAGAGCGGCCTCAAGATGCTCAACGAAAAAGTGTTTTACCTGCCGATTGACGTTGCGCGGGAGCTTCTCTACATGGAAGGCCAGGCTACAGAAATAATTCTCGGCCTCTCTTCAATGGAAAAGGCCCGGGAAGTTATGCCTGAAGTTGAAACTTTTCTTGAGAAAAACGGGGCAGGCGGACGCTATATGGCCATTCCATGGTATGATTCCGGCACGCTTGTGGAATCAATATCCATGATGCGGTATGTTTACGGTTTCATATACCTTTTCCTGGTTCTTCTGGCCTGTTTTGTAATCGCAAACACAATGATAATGATAGTTTCAGAACGTAAAAAAGAAATCGGGATGATGGGGGCGCTGGGGATGGAGAAGAAAAGAATCCTGAGGGTCTTTCTACTTGAGGGCGTTATCAAAGGCGCAATCGGAAGCTTTGCGGGGGCGCTCCTTGGGGGAGCCCTGACGCTTCATCTGTCGGTAAGGGGAATTGACCTTGGGGATGCTCTTGCCGAGATGAGCCAGGAGGTATTCTACTCGCAGGTAATATATCCGGTTTTCTCAGTTTCAAATATGATATTCGTTTTTTTACTGGGCGTTATACTGGTAGCCATTGCCGGATACCTGCCGGCAAGAAAGGCAGCCAGTCTCAAACCCACAGACGCCCTCAGGGAAGGATAGCAATATTGAGAAATCATTATGAAAATATTAAAAACACTTCTGCTTTTCTCTTTCGCAGCTGTTTTCGCCGCAGTCAGCCTTGCGTCTATGAGCGCTGAAGAGATTGTAAGGCGTAGGGATGAAAACGAGCACCTTGAATCGGCCCATGTAATCGCAAATATGATAATAATAAGCCGGAGCAGGGAGACGGAAAAAACAATGGAGACTCTTATCAGCGGCGACAACAGCCTGACCGAGTTTACCAATCCGCGGGATCGGGGCACAAGGTTCCTTAAGCGCGGACAGGACCTATTCCTTTTTTTCCCGGATGCAGAGGATATCGTAAGGATTTCGGGGCATATGCTCAACCAGGGAATGATGGGAAGCGACTGGTCATACCGCGATATTATGGAATCTGACAAGTTCATAGATCTTTATGATTATGAGATTACCGGCAGAGAGGAGTTTGAAGGAAGGGAATGCTATATTCTTGAAGGCACTGCAAAAGAAGGAGCTGATGTTTCCTACTACCGGCGCATAAGCTGGATAGACAGCGAGCGTTTTATATGCCTTAAAGAGGAGCTCTACGCCCGCGGAGGGCGGCTCCTAAAGGAATACTTTGTAACTGAAACCCGGGAAATCCAGGGACGATGGTACCCTGTAAGGGCTGTAATGGAAAACAGGGTAAGAGCAGATTCCAGAACAGTTTTTGAAGTTGAATCAATAGATTTTGATATTGATATACCTGAAGACACTTTTACCATAGAGAGGCTTAGAAGATGAGAAAAACTTTACCTATTCTTGCTCTGTTTCTGCTTTTATCGCAACACAGAGCCGCAGCCATAGATATAGGAGGCGGCCTTGTAAGCACACTGGTCGGGACAGCGGACTCGGACTGCAAGACTTCATCGGAACTCTGGAACAGGGCAGATATTGAATTCATTTTCCCTCGCGGTGAAAAGACCTCAGCGCGATTTGACGTTAACATATTTGAAAGAAACGGAGCATCGGACTTCTTTATAAGGAGCCTGTACATTAGAAGGCGGTTCAGAAGAGCCCACATTACATTGGGAAGACAGCCTCTTTCCTGGGCTTTCGGCTCACTTG
>PWOI01000194.1 GCA_003557485.1 Elusimicrobiota bacterium
CTGAGCTACCCGCCCGGCTAAAAATATGGCGACCCCAAGGGGATTTGAACCCCTGTTGCTGGGATGAAAACCCAGTGTCCTGGGCCAGGCTAGACGATGGGGTCGCTTAGTGCTGAATTTTATTAAATTATAAGAATTTGTCAAATACCGGACGGCTTTTTTCCCAGTCTCCGGCTTTGGAAAAGATAGTTTTTTATATAATCATCAACGCCTTCTTCAAGGCTATGCACATTGAAAGAGAGACCGGTTTTTAAGTATTTTTCCATATCGGCCCGGGTATAATACTGATACTTTTCCTTTATCTTCGGGGGCATTTCAACATACTCGATATCAGATTCAACTCCCATTGAACGGAAAACCGCAGAGGCAAGGCTATTCCAAGTTCCCGGAACCGCCGTACCTATATTATATATCCCGTTTACTCCGGGATTATCCATAAAACAGAGAGTCATTTCAACAGCGTCCTTTATATAAATGAAATCCCTCTTCTGTTCACCGTCAGCAAAACCGGGATGATACGACTTAAATAGCTTAACTTTATCTTCGCTTTTAATCTGCTCGTAAGCTTTCAACACAAAACTCCTCATACTGCCTTTATGGTATTCATTCGGACCGTATACGTTAAAATATTTTAGTCCCGCTATGTTTTTTAGAAGCCCCTCTTTTTTTGCCCAGAGGTCAAATTCATGTTTGGATTTTCCGTACAGGTTCAATGGCTTATATTTTTCAAGGTAATCGTGATTGTCACTAAAACCGAGCTGTCCGTCCCCGTAAGTAGCCGCCGAAGAAGCATATATAAACCTTACTCCTCTTTTTATGCATTCGATACAGAGGCGCCGGGTATACTCATAATTTTTTTCCATTATATAAGACCTGTCAGTTTCGGTTGTTGATGAACAGGCGCCCATATGTATTACGCAGAAGCCAAGGTCCCCGCCGTTTTCAATATCTTTTATAAATTCGTTCCTGTCCCGGAAAGTTTCATAGCTGAGGCTGTCCAGGTTTTTAAGCTTTTCTCTATCGAGTATTTCTTCTCTCTCATCGACAGCTATTATATCTGAAATACCCCTCCTGTTAAGCTCTGATATGATTGCGCTGCCTATAAAACCTGCTGCGCCCGTTACAGTAATCATAATTGAAGCTCCGAGGCCACTTTCCGTGCAACTCTGCCGGCAGACCCTGGAGTCCCTAATTTGCCGGCTACTTCAGCCAAACCTTCAATAATACAGTCTCGGTAAGAGTCATCGTTTAAAATAAGGCCGAGATATTTTTTAATGTTTGAGGCAGTTAGTTTTCCCTGAAGAAGTTCTTCTACAACTTTTCTGCCGGCAAGTATATTAACAATAGATACAAATTTAACTTTAACAAGAATCCTTGCCAGCAGATAGGTAAAAGGAGAAACCTTATAAACGGAAACAAACGGAGTCCCGGTAAGCGCTGCCTCAAGATTCGAAGTCCCGGACGCAATAACCGCAGCATCGGCTTTTAAAAGCAGAGCATGGGTGTTTGAGGTTATTTCTCCGTAATCAATAAATTTTCTTATCTCCTCTTCCTTTACCGAAGGGGCAAGGGCAACGATAACCCTGGCGTCAATATATCGGAGAGCCTCCGCGGCAACAGGCAGGACAGTTTCCACTTCACGTTTTCTTGACCCCGGCAAAAGAGCAACTACTTTACGGTCCGAGTGTATATTCATCTCTTCCGCAAGCCGCTCTCCCACACATTCATCCGGCATATCATCCAGCAGAGGATGCCCTACAAATTCCGCATCGCCGCCGGCACCAACAAATATCTCTTTTTCAAATCCGAAAACGCAAAAAAGCTTTTTGCAGACCCGGGCCAGGACTTTTATCCTCGATTTCCCCCAGGCCCAAACCTGCGGGGTAATATAATAGAAGACAGGTATCCCGTATTTATGTGCGGCCTTTGCGATGCTTATATTGAAACCCGGATAATCCATAAGGATAATCCCATCGACACGTTCCGGAGATGAAGGCTTGAAATAGTTCCGTACAATTTTTTTCTTAAGTTTTGAAAGGAACGGAATTTCCCTGACTGCCTCAGTAAAACCCACCACGGCGCGATCTACTATATTGGCAATACAGAAGTCGGATTCTTTAAGCATTTTTCCGCCGCCAACGGAATATATTCTGCAGGAGGGGCTTGTTTTTTTCAGTTCTCTTATAAGTTTGCTACCATAGTTATCTGAAGAAATTTCGCCGGCAACTATAACTAATTTTTTCATATTTTTTCGGTTATTTTCAATGCCAACTTGAGAGCTGATAGTCCGTGGGCGCCGCTAACCGTAGGAGGAGTTTTTGTCTTTATACTTTGAAGAAAACTTTCCAATTCTTCCTTTAAAGGTTCTTTTTTCCGGAAAGAAGGTTTAATTCTTTTAACGTCTCCCGGTGAATTTATTTTTTCCTTTTTCTTTTTATAAACAACAAAATCCTGTTTTTCGTAATCCAGGGAAATATAACGGTCTTTTTCAAAAACACGGAATTTTCTCTCTGATTTGTAAGATATTCTTGAAGCTGTAATATTCGCGACACAGCCGTTTTCAAAAAGAAGCCGACAGTTTGCAATATCCTCTTTATCGGAAAATACCGGGGCCCCTACAGATTCAATTTTTTTTACAGAGGAATCTACAAAAGAAAGAATTATATCAATATCATGTATCATAAGATCAAGTACCACACCGATATCAAGGGACCTCTGCGGAAACCTGGAAATTCTGTTGACCTCTATAAACCGCGGATCATTTATATACTCGGCAGCCTTCCTGACCGCAGAGTTAAACCTCTCTATATGCCCGACCTGGAGAATAGATGAGTTTTTTTCGGCAATTTTTATTAATTTCGCAGCATCACCGGGCGAATTTGTTATGGGTTTCTCGACCAGGACATGGATACCGTTTTCAAGAAGTGCGGCCGCAACTTCAAAATGGGTTTCGGTAGGAGTTGCCACACTTACAGCTTCGGCTGCTCCTATCAGGTCTCTGAAATCGGAATAATACTCACTCCCTGTGGCAGAGGCTACTTTTCTGCCTGCCCTTGGGTCTGTATCGCATACACCTATCAGTTCGCTGTCTTTAAGCTCACTGTATATACGGGCATGATGACGCCCGAGATGTCCGGTTCCTACAACTGCTGTTTTAACCTTTTTTTTCATAAAACTCGGCTATCTTTTCGCATACATATTCAATCTGAGAGTCTTTTAATTCCGGATATACGGGAAGGGAGAGGCAGCCGGAAGAGAGTTCTTCAGCAACCGGAAAGTCACCTTTCTTATGGCCCAGAAAGGAGAAAGCCGGCTGCAGGTGCAGGGGAACCGGATAGTGAACCGCCGTTCCTATTCCGTTCCGCCCGAGATAATCCGAGAGTGCATCACGTTTCGGCACAACAATAGAATACTGGTGAAACACGTGGGTAGAGCCAGGGCGGATCTTCGGAGTTGTTACCGGAGTTTCTGACAGAAGCTTACTGTAAAGCAGGGCATTCGCGGCACGGGCCTGGTTCCATTCGTCAAGATACTTGAGTTTTACTCTCAGTACAGCAGCCTGGAGAGCGTCAATACGGTAGTTGTACCCTATCTCCGTGTGGTAATATTTATCCTTTGAACCGTGTGCCCGGAGCCTTTTCATAAGATCTGCAAGCTCTCTATCATTGCATATAACACAGCCGGCTTCACCGTACGCTCCCAGGTTTTTTGCAGGATAGAAAGAAAAACACCCAGCATCCCCAAAGGTACCCACTTTTTTTCCTTTATATTCAGCCCCGTGAGCCTGGGCGCAATCTTCTATTACCGTTAGGTTCTTTTCTAAAGCAATTTTCATTATACTATCCATATCCGCTCCCTGTCCGTAAATATGCACGGGAATTATTACGCCTGAAGAAGATACGGAAGAAGCAACCTGATCAGAGTTGATTGTATAGTAAACTTTTTCTATATCCTTAAAATTAATCTTACCGCCGCAATGAAGAATAGTTTCCGCCGTAGCTATAAAAGTGAAAGGTGAAGTTGTCACATTTCTGTTTCTGCAGTGAAGCGCCTCAAGTGCAATATGGAGAGCCGAAGTACCGGAACTTACACCTACTGCATATTTTGCTCCGCAATAAGAAGCAAATTCCTCTTCAAAATCAGATACTTCACTGCCCAGCACAAAACTTGAGGAATTACATAGTTTTTTCCACTTTTTGAATATATCCTTTTTAAGTTTTTTGTGCTGCGGATAAAGGTCCACTATTGGTATTTCTTTCAAGGTTTTATCCTCCTTACTTAAAAGTCGTTCGGGATACGGGTTCCGCTCTCCGAATACCGTGTAGGAATATGTTATAAAATGCCATCTTGATTGTCAATCAGCTTGATTTTCTGAATATTTGGTGTTATTACTCTTTAAAGGCGCTGATAAATGAAAGTACCAACTATAAAAGACCTTACCGACAAAATGGTCGAGGTGGGGCTGATAACATCCGAGCAGCTTAAAAAGGCGCGAGAGCAGCTGCAGGATTCCGGCCTGAACCTGGGCGAGATCCTTATATCCGAAGGATATATAACAGAAGACGTTTTTATGGCTTTTATGGGTAAGCAGTCCGACCTTTCCTATGTTGACCTAAAATCTTACGGAGATATATCGGATGACGTATTGAAGCTTGTCCCCGAAAATTTTGCACGGAAAAGAGGACTTATTCCTGTCAAAAAAACAGACGGCACTCTTACCGTGGCCATATCAGACCCCATGAACATTTTTGCCATTGACGATTTAAAGGCAATAACCGGAAAAAATATTGAAATAGTCCTCGCTGTCCGCAATGAAATAAAAAAAGCAATAGACAGGTTTTACGGCACCGGTTTCATTGATGAGTTTGAAGAGGAAACAAGCGCTGACGATAACAACGATTCCTCCGTAGAAGTTGATATAGACGCCGGCGACGCTTTTAATAGTATAATTCAGGAGCTGTCAAAAGCAAAACCCGGAGAAGCGGAACTCCAGGTAATGTCGGATTCCGACGACGACAGGATGCAGGATATAACAAAAATAAAACAGGCGTCTGAGGAGGCGCCTGTTGTTAAAATGGTGAATTTAATTATTCTAAACGCCATTAAAAAAAGAGCTTCCGATATACATATTGAACCTTTTGATAAATCCTGCCGGATCAGGTACCGAATAGACGGGGTCCTGCATCCGCAGCCGGCGCCGCCTAAAAATATTTATAATGCCATCGTTGCCAGGCTTAAAGTTATGGCGCTCGCTGACCTTGCCGAGAAAAGGCTCCCACAGGACGGAAGAATAAAGGTAAAATTCGGAAAAAGGGAAATCGACCTGCGTATTTCATTTCTTCCTTCAACTTTCGGCGAAAAAGTTGTTATGAGGATCCTTGATTCTTCCAGTCTTTGCCTTGATCTTTTGCAGCTTGGTTTTGAAAAGAGAGACCTAGCCAGATTTAAAAAAATAATTAACAATCCAAACGGCATCGTTCTTGTAACCGGCCCTACGGGAAGCGGTAAAACAACCACTCTTTATTCAGCTCTCACAAACCTCAACCGGCCGGATGTAAATATAAACACAATTGAAGACCCGGTAGAGTATATACTGAAAGGTATTATACAGGTCCAGGCAAAACCGGATATAGGGCTTGATTTTGCCTCTGGATTGGAAACCTTTCTGCGCCAGGATCCCGATGTAATAATGGTCGGAGAAATACGGAATAAGGAAACTGCAGAAATAGCCATTAACGCTGCCTTAACGGGACACCTTGTTTTTTCAACCCTTCACACTAACGATGCGCCTACCGCTGTCACGCGCCTTAACAATATGGGGATAGAGCCGTTTCTTATCTCATCAACGGTAATAATGTCCCTGGCCCAGCGGCTGGTAAGGACAATATGCGAGGAATGCAAAGAATCTTACGAGGTTGAACCCGCTGTGCTTGAGAACTACGGCCTCACAGAGAAGGAAATAGGAGACAAAAAGAAAGTAAAATTATATAAGGGGCGGGGGTGTAAAAAATGCTCCGATACGGGATATAAGGGACGTATAGCCATATACGAGTTAATGGAAGTCACAAATGAAATAAGGGAACTTATAAACTCCAGAAGCCCCGCCTATAAAATAAAGCAACAAGCTGTCCTACAGGGCATGAACACTCTCAGACTGGCAGCTTTAAATAAGGTTCTGGAAGGAGCAACTACAATTGATGAAATGATCCGTGTGACAGCAAGCGACACCGGGTAAAACTTTTAGTTTTCTCTCATTTCAGCAGCGGAAATATCAAAATTTGCATATACCTGATGAACATCATCATTCTCTTCAAGTTCATCCATCAGTTTAAGCATTTTTGCGGCATCGGAGCCTGTAAGTTTAATGTAAGTATCGGGAATCATTGTCAACTCCGCAGCTTCTACTTTAATACGTTTTTCTAATTGATCCCGAACTGAGGAAAAATTTTCCGGTGAGGTCAGCACCTCAAATATGTCCTCATCGCTGCTGTCAATATTTTCGACATCAAGATCGATTACCTTTTCAAGAAGTTCTTCCTCACTGATGCTTGCCTTGGATACTGCAATAAAACCTTTTTGCTTGAACATCCAGTTCACACAGCCGTTTTCTCCGAGGGAGCCCCCGTTATCGGAAAATATTCTGCGTATCTGTGAGACAGTACGGTTTCTGTTATCTGTCGTAACTTTCACCATTACCGCAACCCCAAGCGGGCCGTACCCTTCATAAACGGCATCAACATACGAAGTCCCGGGAAGCTCACCCGTACCTTTTTTAATGGCCCTTTCAATATTATCTTTAGGCATATTTGCGGAATTGGCCTTTTCTACGGCAAGTCTCAGGCGGGGATTCATCTCAATTTTTCCGCCTCCCATACGGGCAGCAACTGTTATTTCCCGGACAAGTTTTGAAAACAGCTTCCCTTTTTTCTTGTCCTCAGCCGCTTTCTGGTGCTTTATACTATGCCACTTGGAATGTCCTGACATCAGAGTTTCTTCCTGCTGAAAATATTAACGGCCTTCTTCTTTTTCCTTCTGATACTTTTCAACAAGCTGGGCCTGAATATCGTGCGGAACAGCTTCATAGTGGTCAAATTCCGATACATACTCGGCTTCTCCGCTTGTAAGAGACCTTAAATCCTCAGCATATGTGGTAAGAGACTGTTTGGGAATAAGAGCATTTATACTCTGCATGCTGCCTGCCGGCTCCATACCCAGAACTCTTCCGCGCCGTGAATTCAAGTCACCCATAACAGCTCCTGTATAATCTTTGGAAACAGTTATTTTGACTTTCATTATAGGTTCTAGAATAAAGGTAGCGGCCTGTTTCATTGCCTCCTGAAAGGCAAGGCTCCCTGCAACCTGAAAAGCCATATCGGAAGAATCAACATCATGGTAGGAGCCGTCAAATACAGCAATTTTAATATCCTCAACTGGATAACCGGCAATAACCCCTTTTTTCATAGCATCCTTAATACCTTTTTCTATCGCGGGAATGTAACTTCCGGGTATTTTTCCGCCCACTATTTCATCAACAAATTCAAAACCCTTTCCTCTTTCAAGAGGAAACAGGTTTATAACGCAATCCCCGTACTGACCCCTTCCGCCGGTCTGTTTTTTATATTTTCCCCGGACAGATTCTACCTTGCGGCCAGCTGTTTCCCTGTAAGCAATTCTAGGCGGCACCAATTCGA
Organism: Elusimicrobiota bacterium; assembly: GCA_003557485.1. Taxonomy (GTDB): domain Bacteria; phylum CG03; class SLGR01; order SLGR01; family PWQF01; genus PWMP01. The sequence goes on from PWOI01000194.1 coordinate 7,692, forward strand.
CCTCAGCGTCATACCTGTTTTTTAATTTCTTTACCATTAGATCAAGCTGCAGTGACCCTATTCCAGTAAGAACCATTTCTTTAGTTTCGGGATTGAACCCGAAACTAAGAGTGGGATCTTCTTCTCTTATACTGGCAAAACCCTTTGCTACCTTTTCTTCGTCTCCTTTAGACTTGGGATAAACTCCGCGGTCAACTACAGGCTGCGGGAATTTAATTTCTTCAAGAGCCTTTTCGGAGTCATTCGATGCTATTGTATCATTTATTTTAAGATCCTCGAACTTAATAAGAGCGCATATGTCACCGGCAGATGCCTTGGGAACCTTAATGTTTTCAACCCCTCTTTTTAAAACGATCTGGTTAACCCTCTGTTTATTTTTATCTCTCAGGTTAACTATGTAATCCCCCTCTGAAATTGAACCTGAGAATATCTTTATGTAATTAACCTGCCCAACATGCTGCTGCGCTTCAGCCTTAAATACAAGAGCCTTGAATTCTCCAGACGGATCCGTCTTGTAATTTTCCGAAACAGAATCAAGCGGAGAAGGCGAAAATTTCCCGAGAAAATCCAGAAGCTGTTTAACCCCGTAACCTTTGACGGCACTGCCGCAGAACACAGGAACTATTTTTCCCGCGATGAGACCTCCGGTCAGGCCTTTTCTTAGTTCGTATTCCTGCAAAGGCTGGCCCTCAAGAAATTTCTCAGTCAAACTGTCATCCGAAACGGCAACCGATTCCATAAGGCTTTCAGAATGAGAATTGGCTTCATCTTCCATATCAGCAGGTATTGCCTGCTCCTTCCCCTCTACGAAAGCTTTTTTATCAAGAAGGTTTATTACCCCTTTGAAGTTTTCAGCTTTACCGACAGGAACTGTAACCGGAGCCATATTCTGACTGAGGTTTTCCTTCAGATTTTCAACCAGAGACGAAAATTCGACGGGAGCATTATCCATAAAGTTCACATATACTATAACCGGTTTTTTCTCTGCATTGGCCATATTCCATATTTTTTTTGTTGCGACATCAATTCCTTCATGGGGATTTATCACAAGAATAACCGCCTCGCACACAGTCAGGGCCGCAACTGCCTGCCCAAAGAAATCGGCATATCCGGGACTGTCGATAAGGTTTAATTTTACTCCTTCATTTTCAAAAGTTATTACTGACGAGTTTATTGAAGAGGCTCTTTCCTTTTCAAGGGGATCATAATCTGAAACGGTGGTTTTTTCTTCTACGCTGCCAAGCCGGTTGGTGACTCCGCAACTAAATAAGGCGCTTTCCGTAAACTGTGTTTTCCCGGAACCGCTGGAGCCGCATACTGCTATGTTCCTGATTTCCCTGGTTTCGTAAATTTTCACTGTTCCTCCTTAATTTTTACACGTTTTTTTGTAGAATTGAATTTGCTTCCTGAAAGGTTATTTTAGGAATTTTTAAGGTAAAACGCAAGAATTGAAAAATCAAAACTCAAAACTTACGGCACCGGCAAATCCGCTCTCTCCGAAGCCAGTATTGATAAACGCTTCCGAGCGCAGGGAAACATTTTGAGATATATTGTATTTAACCCCTACAATAGGCGTTATTGTGCTTATTCTGGAACGGGAGGTCCTTTCTCTGTTTCGTATGGAATCTGTATATTTATACCGGTCTTCCGTATAAGCGAATTTAAGAGCTCCGTAAGCGGTAGCGGGATACCACTGCCTAGCGCCCATAAGAGCAAGCTCAACAGAATCGCTTCTGAAATCAATACTCTCTTTGAGGCTTTTTCCGTCAGCCTCGTCAAAGCTTAAAAAGACTGCATTTCCGCGCAAATACAGGCGCCACTGGGTAAAAACTATAAGATCTCCGTGTATATCCCGGCTTATTTCAGCAGATATGATATATCCGGGGCTGGAATTTTTAAGGCTGTCTATTTTTTTACCGGATGCAGAAGTGTATTTTTCTATTTCAGCATAGATCCCGCCTGCTGACAGAGCATACTCAAAACCGGTTCTTCCCCTCCTGGATAAAGTCAGAACTGCAGACCTGAATTTCAGATCCTCCTGCCTGTTTATAAATTCGGTTTCCCTTTTAAATGACTCGTACGAAGCAACTATGTTATAAGCTGGAAGAATGGATATTTCAGGACGGGCAATAAGAGGACGGGACTGTACTGCAACTGGTGTCAGACAGATAAGGATAATTATTATAAGTATTCTTTTTGACAATAAAAAAGGCATAAAAAAATAAAAGCCGGCGGCGTCCTACTCTTCCGGGCCGTTACCAGCCAGGTACCATCGGCGCTGGAGAGCTTAACTTCCGTGTTCGGGATGGGAACGGGTGTGGCCTCTCCGCGATTGCCGCCGGCA
>PWOI01000057.1 GCA_003557485.1 Elusimicrobiota bacterium
AAGAAGTAATTGAGTCGGTCATTACTAATCTAATTAACATGGATTAATAGTAGTGCTGGGACGGCCTCCGAACCGCCGCTGAGGAGGCCTTCAGGCGGCTGTCTTAAAAAGAGGGGGGAGGATTTAAATGCCCGGGGCTTAAGGCGGGGAGAGTCCTGCCGGTTATGCCCGTTGGGGCTCAGTTTGGGATGTGATGTAAAAAACGAACACCGGGTTTCTCATACCGCAACCGCCTGATTCCTGTAAATAATGTAACATTTTTATTCCTCGTTTTTTGTTATCACTGCCGTCCAGCCCGGGGAGCCACATCTTTTCTCGATGATAAAAAAGGAGGCGCAATGTCTATTCCTGTTCCCATTTCTATTGAATGACCTCCTTGACAGAAACAAATTCGTTAATTATAGTTAACATATGTTAAGTAAAATTTACATAATATGGTTATAGAAAGATTACTAGATAGAATATTAAATACGCCTTCAAAGCTAAAAATCATCCGCTTGTTTATTTCAAAAAGGCAGGATTTTGTTGCAACAGGGCGTGAAATTGCAAGGAAAACGGGACTTTCTCCGCCCGGTGCGCATACCGCTTTAAAAGAATTATATGCCGAGGATGTTTTGAAGCGGGATATTATAGGAAAGCATCATCTGTACCGTCTGAATATAAATAACAGAAATGTGAAAAATATCCTTATTCCAGCATTTACAAAAGAGATTTCTATAAAGAAGGATATTGAAAACTTTCTAAAAGGGAAAATAAAAGAGTACAAGTTAACAAATGAAATTGTCTCACTATTACTATACGGCAGCATCTCAAAAGGCAGAGATACCCCGGATAGTGACGTAGATGTTGCTGTGGTGACGGGGGATGATGTAAACCTGGAAAAAATAGAGACTGCATTTACAGATAAAATATCATCTGAATTCCGTGAGTATTTTGGTCTCCATCTTGATCCATATATAAAGAAAAAGAAAGAATTTGTTAAATTTCTTAATAACAAAACACCGCCTGTTTCAACTTTAATAAGGACATATACGCTTGTGTATGGGAAAGACCTGACGGATATTAGGTAAAAATGGGCGCAGGAAAAATAAAGGTCAGAGAGGAAGATAAATCAAAAGCTTTAAAGTATCTTAAAAAAGCGGAAGATAATCATTCTCAGATGCTTAAATCTTTCAGAGAGGGTAATTATAACGCTTCGTCAACCCTGGCAATACAATGCGTTATTTCTGCAGCGGATGCTGTTTGTATACATGAGAAAGGCATTCGTTCGATATCACAAAATCATCTTGATCTGTGCGAACTTATAAAATCTATACCGCTTCCCGAATCTAGGAGCAAGAGTAATTCCCTGAAGAAAATCATTTCAAAAAAGAACCTTATACAATATGAAAGCAGGAGTATTTACGGCAGGGAAGCAGATGAAATAGTAAAAAATGCAAGCAGATTTTTCAGGTGGGCTGCTACTGTTTTAAAATAGAATTGAATCTTCTGTAAAAATTTATGTTATCACTGCCGTCCAGCCCGGGGAGCCAGTTCTTCTTTTGACGGATTTTTACCCTTTTTTTTAATTTTTTTTTCGGGGTGCCCTTGGCACCTAAAGAGGGGGGTAAGTCTTTTTCTGAAAAAAGATCGTCGGAAAAATCTCCTGAAGAGATAAATCTGTAAGGCTCTCTAAAGGAAAACCTCAGCTTCTTCTCTTTTAGAAAAAAGTTCGAACCTGTTTTTTGGATAATTTTAGAGATTTCATCATAATTTTTTCCAGAAATAATTTTCTCGACGGAGTTGCAGGTGTTTACTGCTTCTTTTGCGAGTTCGAACCACTCCAGGTGCCCTTCGTCTAAATCGCTGATTAGCCCATTCAGTTCGGCCTTTCTTTCAATCATTTTTTTCTTCCTGCTCTGAAATTCTTCTTCGCTGAGATACTCAGCAAGAAAAGTATCTATTAGTTTTTCCATCTGTCCGGAAACTGCGGCGAGCTCGTCCCGGGCCTTGAGAATCTTTCTTTCTATTTCAGATTCATCAACGGTTTTATGTTCTTCTAATTGATTTAGAATAAGGGCACTGTCCTCATCATTAATATATATTGATTCAAGTGCCTCGGTGATCTGTGCCGCAAGTTCTTTTTCCTCAATGTATCCCTGCGAACATTTGCCTTTTCTCTTGGTGCAGTGGTAGTAAATATATTTTCCCTTCTTTTTTTCTGCGGTAATCATTGCGCCGCATTCGCCGCAGCTCATATAGCCTCTGAAAGCGAAATGATACTGCGCCTTTCTTGTAGGTTTTGATCTTTCCTGAAAAACTTCCTGAACCCTGTCGAAAAGGGACTTTGTTATTAGAGGAGGGTGACTTCCTTCAAAGAGCTCTCCCTTAAGACTAAAAACGCCATAGTAAAAGGGGTTTTGAAGGGTTCTGACCATTATGCATTTTGAGATTGGCTTATTATAACGGCTTTTTAAACCGATCTGCTCTGATATCCGGCATATTTCACGGATTGAGTGCTCTCCATCTGAGTATACTTCAAATATTTTCCTGACCAGCGGGGCTTTTTCAGGGTCAAGGACAATGGTGTGGTTTCTTAAGTCGTTGTTATATCCTATAGGAGCCCATCCAGGAAACTCTCCTCTCTTAAGTTTCTCTCTTATTCCCCGCTTAACGTTTTCGGACAGATTATCGATATAATATTTGGATTGTCCAAAGGCTATGTTAAGCATGAATTTCCCGTATGCCGAGTTGTCAAAGCGGAATGTCGGGAATTTAAGGTCTTTTATCATTCCGGTGTCTAAAAGAAAAAGTATCTTGCCCCCATCAATGGAATTTCTGGCCAGCCTGTCCGGGTGCCAGGCAATTATTGAGTCCGCCTCACCGGCCTCAATGGAGGTAAGCATTTCGTTGAAAATTTTTCTTCCAGGCTTTTTAGAAGTCCGAGCCTCTGTGTATTCCCTGATAATTGTAAGGTTCTCCTTTTTAGCCAGTTCGCGAAGTTCTCTAAGCTGTGAATGAATAGATAGAACCTGTCTGTCTTCTGCATCGCTGGATTTTCTGGCGTAAAGGAGGTACCTATTCATACTATTCTGGGTCTTACGGTCCTCAGCATCTTAAGAGTTTTGTTTACCTCTCTGATCTTTTTCTCGGTTTCTCTTCTAATGGATATCTCTCTTATGAGCTGCCTGGGCTCTTCTTTACCTATATAGTCGTGCTTAAGCTTACCGCCTTTTGTATGGCTGTGATAATAATAAAACTGATTACCGATTTTTCTTTTTGTAACAGTGCCCTTTGGCAGAGGTTTAAGTTTTTCCTTTAAGCGCATGAGCTCATTATTGTATTCTGAATGTTTTTCTTTTAAGTATTTCTTAATCTCTTCCATTTTCAGCGCCTCCTTGTATAATTAATTATATAATAAAAAATATATTATGTAAAGCTGAAAAAGAAAAAATGTTCGAAAATAATCCTCTAAGGATTATAAGCCTCGGCAGGGGCTGCTTTTTTCTTAAAGGAGAAGAAGCTGAGGTTTTCCTTTAGAGAGCCTTACAGATTTATCTCTTCAGGAGATTTTTCCGACGATCTTTTTTCAGAAAAAGACTTACCACCCTCTTTAGGTGCCAAGGGCACCCCGAAAAAAAATTAAAAAAAAGGGTAAAAATCCGTCAAAAGAAGAACTGGCTCCCCGTTTTTAATTTTGTTCGAACCTGGGCTGTGGAAAAGTCTGACTGTTAAGAGTGCTTTAAATTGGGTGTTGTGGAAAAAAGTAAACAAAAAAATTATTTTTCGATTACAGAAACAACCCAGATATAAAATCTGCTCGCCCATTTAACGATCTCTTCAGCTTCGGTTTGGGTGATGCTTCTGCTTTCATACTGGATCAGATGTTTCTTCGCAATAATTCTTTTGAGAGAATTGGATTTATTGGACGCTTCTTTGAGCGGGATTGATTTAACAAGGTCACATACATCTCTGTGATCCTGGGAAACAGATCTAATTCCCAGTTCATGGACACAGATTGCATCAGCTGAAGATATGGCGCATTGAACAGCTAATGTTGAGGCGGCGTTAAAATTTACATTTCCCAAAGCAGATAACATCTGTGCGTGGTTATCAGAGGCTTTTTTCAGGTAATCTTTTGAGGAGGCCGGGTTTTCTGTTTTAGTTTTTATTTTGCGCGCAGACATTTATTTGAGTTCGGTTATATCCTTGCCGTACACAACTATGTGGGATTGAATTAAACCAGATACCGGGGGCAACTGTTCCCTGATCCGCCTGATGAACTCTTCTTTACTTTTAATATACACATCAAGATGTGCTCCGAAGTAATTGTAAAAATCGTTGGAAATTTTCTCACGAAATATCTTCTCAACTTGATTAATCTCCGAATCATCCTTTACTACAATGGCTATGTCTACATCATTGATATTATTACTATTCTCTCTCACAAAACTGCCATATAAATATACTGAAGATATTTTGTCAGTAATATTTGATCTAAACATCCGGTCTTTTATGAATTGAGATATATCTTCTTTGAGGGAGAGTTCTTTAGTAAAAGCGGGTATAAGTATTTCCTTTACTAGCCTGTTATTAGAATTCAGGCTGTAGAGGTGCTGTTTTCCTATGATGTTTAGTTTAAGAATATCCTGGCTGTATAAATCCTTTAGCGCGGTATGCACCGCCGGTGCGGTAAAACCTGTTTTTCTCGCGACTTCTCTGCCATTAGCAGTATAATCCTCTCTCCGCGAAGTAAACAGCCTGATTATTTTGAGTTTCAGGTCAGTGTTCAATATGTTATCAAGCGTCTGTTTGTTAATGCTCATATTGTTAAGTCAGCTTTACAACTGTAAAGTATACTTAACATAAGTAGGGCTGGTTTGTCAATATGCTTATCACAAGTATTGGCGGGCTAAGTCTGGCAACCGGGAGTTTGCAAGTAGTACAACCGGGAATTTGCAATTGTGCCTAATTTTGGTGGGGATATTGAGTGATGGAAAAGAGGATATATAAACACTGTCATCTTAATTTAAGGCGTAAATGCTATTGGTTTGGATCCCCGAAATTTAAATTTTCAAACCCTGTTAATAACTTACGCAAACAGCATTCATGGGAATACAACGTTGTTAATAAAATAATCACAGTTTTGTTCATTGAGTAAATAATTGAAATTAGGAACACAACTCAATTTTCCTGAGGTCTATCTACTACAGAAACTATAGGAAACTCTCAGTTTGTAATAAAATCTACCGAAAAAAATTATAAAACAGAGCAAAAAACCGTCAAAAGAAGAACTGGCTCCCCTTTTTTAATTTTGTTCGAACCTGGGCTGTGGAAAAAGTGGAGTGAAAAAAGGGCCGTAGAAAAATCAGTGGAAAACTGTGATGAGCTTTTCGGGCAGCATTAAGAAGTATCAGTATTCCGGGGGATCCCAGAATTTGTGTATATTGTTTTGTTCCCAAAGCAGGTTTTCTGATTTGGACCAGTCATGTATGCGGTTTCCCTCATCAAACATATCGTCAACGTCTTCTGGTAAAAACCCTGCGTAGAGTGCCGCGGCAAGATACCGGGCACCGATATTGTCATTGGGATTGAGTTTCAAAAGATGGCGGTACAGCTTGTCAGCTCTGTTTTTTTCGCCGTCTTCGTGAAAAAGCGCAGCCCTGGAGTAGATCGCCCGGAAATACTGACGGTCCTCGATCTCACCGTACGAAATATCCTCAGGCAACCCGCTGAAACGGGTTATGGTTTTATCGTAACCGGCGAGGATATGTACCCTGCGCTGTCTTTCGTCTCCAGTCTTTTCGTAGACAGCTACCAGGCCCACGTGTGCGGCGACAAAAGAATTATCCGTTTCAAGAGCTTTTTTCAGTAAGGATTCAGCGGTGCGCGCCCATCCGGCGTTAAGATTCTCCATCGCATCATAGTACAAATCCCATTTGTCTAGGTTCTTGGCTACATACTTCAAAACTCTTTGACTTTCATAATAATCGCAGGAACTGATAAAGTTATTTTGAAGCATCTGAAGACTCTTGTAAATACCTGTAGGTAGGGAACTGACATATTTATATCTTTTTAAGCCGGGAAACTCATGTTTTTTTATAGCGACAAATATTTTGTCTATAGCATCCTGATATTTAAGCAGCATTGAGGTCTCCGGATCTTCGCTATCATCAGTTTCGGCAAGTATATAGTGGCCGCTTCCCATAATAAGATAGTCGGCAATTCTCACTGCGGCCACCCTTATGTGGCCGTTCTTATCCTGGGCGCCTTTTATGATGATATCTGAAAGCCGCTCAAAGTATTCGGCGCCGTAGCGCAGGCAGGTCAGGTAAAGCGACCGGAGCAGGTTTGCCCTGGCCTTCGGGTCTTCCAGTGTTTCAAGTTTTTCCGCTTCCCTGATAATGATTGAGTGTACTTCCCTTGATGCGGCTGGATTTTCCCTGAGCGAACTATGGAGCTCCTTCAGTTCGTTTTTTGCCAGCTTAACAGTTTCCTTGTCTGGAGATTTTATCCTCTCGACAATATCTTCTGCCAGGTGACTGTAATTCATAACGTGCCTCCGCAGCAGTATTTATATTTTTTTCCAGAACCGCATGGGCAGGGGGAATTACGCCCAATCTTATCGGCCTTTCTCTGCACAAATGCTTCTCTGTCCGAAAGAGTCGGCGTATCTTCAGGCAGGCCCGCTTCCCGGTCAATTTCATTATGAACCTCCCGGGCCTTGTCAAACTCACCTGCTTCGATATGGATTTCTTCCAGCCGGTAGAGAAGATCCTTCCTGTCCCGGATATTTGTCACCTGGAGGCCTTTTTTCAGAATGTCTTCGGCTTTTTCAAGGTCGCTGATGCCCTTATTTATAAGCCAGTGGCAGTCTGACCATCCTATCCATCCCCAACCCCATTCGGGGTCTTTCCTGAGATGCTTCTGGAATAATTTTTCCGCTTCGTTCAGATCCCCCTTAATGGCGTATGTTTCAGTGGCAGCCCGCTTCATGTTTTCAGTGGTCAGTGAACTTTCCTTACTGAATCTGTCTACATACTCATTGCAGAAGGCAATCCTCTCATCGTAATACTTGCTGTCTGTCCGTCCGGCCCACAAGAGCACTTCCTCAATATCGCTTACCATATTACACACCATCTCGGTGCCGAGGGTGATTTCATGATCGAATTTATCAATGGAATCTATGTTCAACCGCTTCATAAGCATCAGCAGCTCTTTCCAGCTTTCAAGGAAAAGATCAGCGCTGTCCGTATAATCTTTCCCGCGCATCAATTTATAGGCTGATCCGACTCTGCGGTCGAGCTTTTCAATGATTACGCTTTTAGGAAACCATTTGCCCCAAAGCAGGCCGAGATATGTTTTGATCTTAGCATAGGTTTCGGTGTCTTCCCTGATGCCGGTTTCCTTCAAGAGCTGTTGTGTAAATTCTGAGAGGCTGTAATGATCTCTGTCCCACTGGCGGAAAGCTTTTTTCGTAACCTGAACTCCAAGTGAGTCAAGGTTATCTATGATCTCACTGTCGCTTAGCGTTTCTGCATGCCGCAGAAAAGAATCGTCATCGAATTTGTTATTCATTGTTAGATTTCTAGGGCCCGAGAGACCCGATCGGGATTACCGCAACTCCGTCTTTCCTTGTGTATCCGAAACTCTGTCCCGTTATGATTCCCAGTACTGAAGGCTTACCGCACTTAGCGGTATCTATCTTATCAGCAAAATCAAGTAGTTTTTCCGCGCTTTCTTCAATTTTTCCCGTACCCAGCTTGATCTCAAATGCCGCCCATGTCCCGTCAGAGCGTTCGATCACAGCATCAACCTCCAGGCCTACCGCGTCGCGGTAATGGTATACCTTTGCGTCGGAATCCTGCGAGTATACTCGCAAATCGCGGATAACCATCGATTCAAAGAGTAACCCGAACAGCTGCATATCGTTGAAAAGGCGCTCAGGTGACGCTCGCAGTGCGGCAACAGCCAGAGAGGGATCGATGAAGTGGCGTTTCGGCGATTTTCGAAGTCTGCTTCTGGACCGCAGATGGGGAGCCCAGGCCGGCTGGTCCTCAATAATCATCAACCGTGAAAGAACTTCAAGGTAATCCCTGACTGTGTCACCATGCAAAGCTGTATCCGAATCGCCCACATCAGATGCGAGCGTCGCTGCGGAAACGGGTGCTGCAGAGTTTCGCGCAAGAGATCTTAGCAGGAGACCGACTTTTTCGGGATCGCGTTTTGTCTGATCAACCCGCTTGATATCAACGCGTCTTATTTCTTCTAAATAATCCCTTACCGCCTGTAATGACGTCTGCAAATCAAGGTTCAGATGAATGGGCCAGCCGCCTTTACAGATGAATTTCGCCAGATCTTCAGTGGTTAGACCAGGATCCTTGCAGCCTGAGAAAGTAGCGTTCAGCAGATCCCTAAGGGAAATCTCACCAGATGAATTCCCGGTCTCGATAAGGCTCATGGGTCTCATAATAATGCGTGTCAGGCGCCCGGCCCCGGTGTGCCGGGTAATATCATCGGAAGGGATAGCAGAACCGGTCAGTATGAACTGGCCCGGCCTTCTTCTGTCATCTACAGTGCGCCGGATATGGTTCCATATCTTAGGTTCAATCTGCCATTCATCGATAAGGCGGGGGACCTGTCCTTCAAGAACCAAGTCAGGGGCAACCTGCAGGGCCATCTTCGCATTTTCATCAATATCAAGCAGAACCTCACTTGCCGCCACCTGTCTCCCGGTGGTTGTTTTCCCGCAGGCCTTGGGGCCCTCTATAACAACAGCCCCGGCAGACTTTAACTGCCTGGCAAGTTCATTATCAACTACGCGCGGTAAGTACTTCATAAACCTCCTAGACTAGTCATCTGTAGGCGATAGTAATACTTAAACCGGGAAAATGCAAGCCTTGTAGCCGGCAATTTGCAATGATTGCAACAGTGGAAATGCAAGCATTTCAACCGGGAGTTTGCAATAAATGTTCAGTTCGGGTGGGGATGTTTAGTTCAGAAAATGAAGATAGAAAAATACTATGTCGTCTTAATTTAAGGCGTAAATGCTATTGGTTCGAGTCCAACTCGCGGAGCCACATGGTTTTGACCATTATTTTTCTATGCTTAAATAAATTTTTATTATTTTACATCCCTGTCTTCCAACCCGTAAAAGTATGTATCTCTCCAGTAGAAAAATATAGTTTTTATTCACATAGCTGGTAGTAAAAAGTCAGTAAAGAGTAGAAATAGGCAATTGTCTGTGCCCTCCCTGTTTTGTATTCTATTAATGAGAATGAAGGGAAAACAAGAGGATATGTAAAAAATGAAAAAATTTTTCGTTGTGCTTTTCGGTATCTTAGTATTATCTTCCGGGGCAGAACTTCAGGCTGATAAAACCGGCCTGGGAATAATACTAGGGCAACCGACGGGTCTCAGTTTTAAGAGGTGGACAACCGAAAAAAATGCCCTGGCCGCCGGAGTGGCCTGGTCTTTTATCGGTATTGAATCGTTCCATCTTCATCTGGATTATCTCTGGCATAGCGGTATCGATACCGCAACTGAGGATATTGAAGATGCCGGCAGCACCTTATTCTATTACGGCATAGGCGGAAGGGCAACGATAAGCGATGATCCGGAAACAGGAGTCAGGATTCCTTTGGGTATAAATTTTGTGCTCTCAGAGGCGCCACTGGATATTTTTATTGAAATTGTCCCGGTAATGCTGCTGTTGCCAGATACAGATGCGGAGTTAAACGGGGGGATAGGTATCAGGTACTGGTTTAACTGAAAGTTGTTATAACAAAAAGATCCCATAATTTATTTATAAATTACATTGTTTGGCCAAGTAATTTGGCAAACCTTATCAGAGCTACAAGCAGATAAGGGATAATTATGTGGTTTAATCCATATGGCATTTGCAATATTAAAACTTTCTTATAATAATCCAGGGTTGTGTCAAGATTTTTCTGTAATTTAGCCATGCTTCCCTTTTCAGACTATTGCCATTTCTTTTAGAAACGGCAATTCAATTCCTTCTTCCTTTACGCTCTTCCCGTCTTCTTCAACAA
>PWOI01000179.1 GCA_003557485.1 Elusimicrobiota bacterium
CAGACGGCCGGTGAGGAGTTTGATGCTCTTCTCAGGGCTGTTGACGCTCACTGGAATGTAGTCCCCGACAGGACAGTTGAGGTGGAACTGACATCGTCGGACGAGTTTTCTTCCCCGATAGAACCGGTCTTTACAGGCTCCGAAACAGTTCAGTTCACAATATTTAACGCCTCTATGCATACTCTTACCGCAACAGATACAGAAGGGACATTGACTTCCTATACTACCCCTGACGCTATTGATGTTACATATAATGAGCCGGTAAAACTGCTTGTCGTAATGCCTGGCGAAACTTATGACCCCGGGAATTTTAGTGAAGGTGGCCGTAAAGGAACGCCTTCAGTTCAGACTGCCGGAGTCCAGTTCCGTCCGGATGTTTACGCTACGGACCAGTGGTATAACCACAACCCCGATACCGGTACGATACTTACATACTCAGTCTCCGATCCGTATGTTGAAGGGGCTGAAAGGACGATGACCGGCGGCCTTCACGACTTCCCCGTTACCTTCTACAGGGCGGAAGAATCAGCGACAATAGAAGTATATGATACAGCCGGTTCACTTAGCACTTCAACCTCTACAGGTTTCCGGGTCCAGAACGCTCCTGCCAGCCAGCTTCACATAACAGTTGAAGGCCAGGAATACAGGCCCGGTGATGTTGCCGGCGGCGGTACGTTTGGTGACCCGGATACATTTTATGCCGGAGTGCCTTTTACTGTAGATGTGCGAGCGGTTGACGATTATTATAATATAGACAGGTCAATACCGGTTAGCGTTGCCATAGGACTTAGCGATACCAATTCTGTTCCGCCTTCTCCCAATACTCTTCTTGAAGGAAAGAGGGATTTCATTATTACCATGCGGACTGCCGGAGAGCACTATATTGAGTCTTTTGACCTGGAAACCGAGCTTGCAGATGCTCTCAGTTCTGCCGTTACTGTTGAACCTGGTGAACCGGTAAACTATCAGGTTCTCGTCCCGAATCAATTCAACCAGCCGGGGACTTCTTCCGGTAAATCGGGAACGGTAGGGGACCAGACAGCGGGAGAGCCTTTTAAAATAACAGTTAACGCCACAGACGGTGACTGGAACGTTGTTCCGACAACGGATGTTTTAGTAAATGTGACTCATAACGACAGTTTTGCCTTCCAGCCTGGAGAGATAATGCTGACCGGCGGCACAACAGAATTCTGGGTTGTTCCGGTAACTGCAATTGATAATTTCACCTTGACTGCCTCAGGCTCGCTTAACAGTTACCAGTCTTCCGCTCTAAAGGTGAATCCTGCATCGCCTGAAAAGCTTCAAGTTGTTCTTCCGGGTGAAACTGTGCTGGCGGGTAACGCAGACGAGCCGGAAGCGGTCGGTTCTTTCGCACCGTTCGGAAAGACAGCGATATCTTCTCCGTCTGACAGAACCGCCGGACAATCTACTGTTGTTGAAATAAGAGCAACCGACAGGTTCTGGAACCTTGTTGAAGTATCAGACACTGTAGGTATTACCGTAACATACAGCAACGCTCTTATTAACGGAATCCAGACTGTTTCAGCTTCAAAAAATCTTACAGCCGGTACGACGGATTTCACGGTTATATTTAAGACGGCAAATATGAGCAGCCTTCTTTATTCTACGCAGACTGTAAGCGCATCGGCTGCAGGATTTGAAACATATACTTCGACTTATATCCGCATAAACCCGGCAGCTCCGTCTCGCCTACAGGTTCTTCCCGAAGGCCAGTGGAACGCGCCCGGTACCGCAACAGGAAAGATCGGGGAGCCCGCAGTGCAGGTTGCCGGATCTACTTTTACAGTGACAGTAAATATTGTTGATAATTTTTATAATATAACCGGAGCAGTCAGCCCCGAGGCTTCAATTACAACCTCGGATCCCTATGAACCCTCAACGCCGCAGCAGAAAGAAGTTCTTGGAGGCAGCGCTGGGTTTGAAATATACTTCCACAAGGCGGCTACGCAGACTGTTTCTGCAACAGCAGAAGGGGTCAGTTCAGGACAATCGGATATACTTGAAGTTAATGCAGCCGCTGCAGACCGACTCCAGGTTCTTGTCCAAGGAGTCAATCCGGTTCCGGGAGACACGGAGAATAGGGGTCGTACAGGAGCGCCTGAAATCCAGACAGCCGGTCAGCCGTTTCCCGTTGAGGTCAGGGCTACAGACAGGTTCTGGAATCTTGTTGAAGAGGCCGATGCTACGGTTGCTCTTACGGATGAAGATCCCAACAACGAGCAGCTTTCGGACAGATCTCTTGTAAGCGGAAAAACAGTTTTTGATCTTACTATGGTTACAAGGGATGATACAGGGTTTAGAGTTACCGCTTCAACTGCTGACGGAACTGCTTATATGAGTGATACTTCAGCGCTGGTACCTGTAAAAGCCGGGGCTCCGTCCCGTTTTCAGGTCCTGCTCTATCCTGACGAATCAAATGTTCCGGGGGTAGGGAAGGATGGAGATGTCAGCGAAAAGACGGCGGGAGTGCAGTTTGCAGTCAGAGTAAACCTTACCGACGATAACTATAATATCACGGATGGACTTCCCTCCGGCCAGCGGCCGCAGGTCAGGATATATTCGGATGACCCGCATGCCCCGGCGCCGCCTACACCAGCTTCCATAACTGCTGACGGCTGGAGAGATTTTAATATTACACTAAGAACAGCGGGAACCTGGAATATTACAGCCGAAGAAACCGAAGCAACTTCAATAGGGATTGACCCCGATATCTCGTCTGATGTTCCGGTAGGTCCGAATGATCCGGCCCGGCTCCAGGTTCTTCTTCCCGGTGAGGAAGCCATACCCGGTTCAGTTTCCGGCAAAGACCCGGAGAAACTTCCCGATGATGATATTGCTGCCGGAGAACCTTTTGAAGTGCGGGTTAATATAACCGACGCATACTGGAACCCGACTGTTGATACCAGGACTGTTTCTCTGGATACCTCTGATAGTCACGATGACAGTCCTTACAGTATTGATATCGTAGGAGGTGTCTGGGCGGATGAGATCACAATGTATACTGCAAAGCCGTCTACAATAACGGCTTCGCATGTAGATCTTGAGAACTATATATCCTCTGTTTTTGATATAAACCCGAACTATCCGGTTAAGCTGAGAGTGATAGTTCCGGGTGTGGAACGAGACCCGGGCAATCTTGAAACTTCCGGGCGCAAAGGCGCCCCCTCTGACCAGACCGCCGGCGTAGAGTTTGCAGTTCAGGTGGATGCAGTAGATGACTGGTGGAACACGGCTTATTCTACGGCTGTAGTTGAGATTACGGCAACGGATGATTATTATACTGTTTCTCCGCAGCATCGCACTCTTACGGAAGGAACCACCACTTTCAGTCTTACGCTTAAAACTGCAGATGCAATAGGTCATGCGGTTACTGTTTCAGATACTGCCGAAGTAAATCCGCTTTCTTCCGATACGTCCCAGCCGGTTCCTGTAAAAGTTGGATCTCCCAGAAAGTACCAGGTGCTTCTTCCGGGAGTTAACTCTGTTCCGGGTTCAGCCAGCGGGTTTGACGGCGAACCTAACGACCAAACAGCAGGAACCGCATTCTTTGTAAGAGTTAATATAACCGATCAACACTGGAACGTTGTTCCGGATGCCTCACCGGCACCCTCAGTGCGTCTGTTTTCCAATGATGCCTATGCGGTACTTCACGGATATGGTGAAGTTGCGATAACCAGCGAGCAATTTTCAGATGGTCAGGCGGAAGTCTCCTTTACACTTACACATGCAAGAGATGGCGTAACAGTTCTTACGGCAGAAGATACTTCCGGTCGCACTCCTCCATATACATCTTATGCTTCGCATCCGGTAGATGTGAAACCTGCGACAGCAGACCGCCTTCGGGTTCTTGTGGGCGGAATGAATGAAGATTTAAGTAATCTTGATCGTGGCCAGTCCGGAACGCCTTTGTCCAGAGTTGCCGGTGAGGTTTTTAACGTAACGGTTCAGTCCTGTGACGAGTTCTGGAATATTAATCCTGAAGCGGGAGGTGATGTTGCTGTTTCGATTTCCGATCCTTACGGATCTCCCGTTTCGACAGGAACTATGCATGACGGAGTCAGGGAACCGGATGTATGGTCACGACGCGCCGGTGTCTGGACAGTTACCGCCGTAAGCACCTCCGGTATATATAATTCTCAGGCTTCGGAACCTTTTACTGTTACACCGGCAGATCTGAGCCGCTTGCTTATAAGGCTTCCGGGAGAAAGTTTCGATCCCGGTTCCGAAACAGGCCTTGCCGGTTCCGTCAGTCAACAACTGGCAGGTACCGATTTTGATTTTCAGGTTCGCGCTACGGACGACTACTATAACCTTGTATCGACAAATGCAGAGGTTACAATAAGTTCAACTGACGGGCAGGCATCTCATCCTTCTGTCCAGCAGCTATCGGGAGGTTCTAGATGGTTTAATATGACTTTAAGGACGGTACTGGAGGGGAACAATTATGTTTATTCCGATGCATATAATCTTGTCCGGGCGACTTCCAGTGAAATTACGCTTAATCCGAGAAGAGCCTCAACACTTGAGATAGCAGGAATTCAGAACAGGCCTGCCGGGCAGTCAAATGACGTGACAGTTACTGCAAGAGACCAGTTTGGAAACGTTGCTGACGGAGGTACCGGCGCATTTCCTGATGAGCCGGCATACGGCGGCGAGATAAGGTTCTCCGCAGACCCCGATCCTACGGGCCAATGGCTTGGCGATCAGGAAACGGCCGGTGACGGACTTCCCACAAATTACAGTTTCAGTGAGGATGAAAATCAGACTGGAATAGTAACGCTTGCAAACTCTATCCATCTCAGGCGCGCTGCTGCAAACAGGTGGGTCCGCGCTGAGGATATATCTGTTCCTGCAATATATGGGGTCCAGAGCGGTATTGAAGTTTACCCGGGTCCGGTTTCAAGGTTCACAGTTCTTCCGATGGACGCTACCACGCGCCCGGCAGGAGATTCGATAACAATAACAGCTTACGCTACTGACGGTTACTACAACCGTACGACCGAGGGGGCTACAGGATTGGAAGTTGCTATTACAACCCATTCCGCCACTTTTACCGAAACTCTTCTTAACGATAATCCCAATGAAGGACATTATTTTAACCAGACAACAGAGATAACGGATGAGGAAGGGGCGGTTACCGGCATACTGTATTACGTGTCGCAAAAGGCCGGTGACAGCTCACAGGTAAGGATAAGAAGCACTGAAGAACCTTACTTTGAGGGTATATCAGCAAGAATAACAACCGTAGGAGGAGTTGCCGATTATCTTACTTTTACACAGGGCAACAGCAAGTTTACTGCAGGTTCATCAATAGACGCGGCAAGGCCATACGAAATACTGAGAGTGGACAGGTTTGGCAATGATGCTGAGACAGGTTCCACTACAGTGGATATAAAAACGGATTCCGGGTCACGCAACGACCATTCAGGCACATCGCCTCGCCATATTTTCAGGGAGTATGTCGGTTCTATTCCGGGGGAAGGAGTTCCCGGTGATCCGCTTAGCGATTCAAGCGGCAGCGGCTTCCAGGATATTATAATACATCCCGGCCAGACAAGGGCAAGGTTCTATTACTACGAACAGAAATCTTCTTGGGAAACACCGCATCCCCAGGAAGGAGTGAAACGTTATTTTGAAGATATAACGCAGTCCTCCCATACAGTTACCGCTGCTGCAGGACTTCCGGGTGACGGCCGGGGGGGAGAAGGGGACGGCGAATTTGACGTTAAAGTTGATCCGGCTTCCGTATCAGCCCTTCGTATTGTTACAGGCGCAAGGACGCTTCAGGCTGGGACTACATCTCAGTACCTTGAAGTACGGCCGCGTGACGAGTTTGGAAATGAAAGGCATACCAACAGCCAGGTAAGGCTTTCTCTTAACCCCGAATCAGGATGGTGTGCTTTTGTCACTGAGGAAGGGTCTTTCAGTCTTGAAGCCGCCGAGTGGTCTCCCGAATCTCCTTATATGTATCTGTCAACAGGGTCTCTTAACCAGCAATTTTACTATATAGACAACATAAGGGGAGAGCCCTATGTTGAAGTATCGGCTCCGGGAACAGCCTGGGGAACCGCCAGACAATACCAGACTGTAGATCCGGCTCCGATACATAAGATTGTTTTCATCTCAGACCCCTACACTTCAGGAAATCCTCTCGAAGCCGGTACTACTTCCTGGATGATTCAGATAGAAACACAGGACCGTTTCGGTAACCGTTCTGAAGTTGATATAAGTGAAGAAATATTCCTGCGATTGCCCGGCCTTGATTCCGCTCAGTATGATTTTTCAATGTCATCTGTTTCCTGGACATCAGAGGATATGATCAATGAAGTTACCATAACCACAGACACTGCAACGGCTCATTTCTGGCTCAAAATATACAGGTCCGGAAATTGGGGGCTTGAGGCGGAAAGAGCAACCGGCGGATGGCTTAAGGGGACCCAGAATGTATATGTTATAGGAGGGGAGATAACTCAGATATTTTTCTCAACTCCTGAAAGGAAGGTTGTTGCAGGATATACTGACTATGCGGAGTATGGTGAAGAGAAATACAGGATGACGTTTCAGACTCAGGATCGGTTCGGAAATATATCTCCGGTTAATGAAACTACCGAATTCAGGCTTCAGGGTGATTCTCCAAATGCTGACTTCTCAACAGATATGGGAGACACCTGGGGTAGAAACATCGTAACAATTTCGGAAGGAAATTATCAGAGATCAATATACTATACAGATACTACTGCGGGAGCACATAATATTTATATAGTACCCGATGATTCTGCAATTGAATGGACGCCGGCTTCACAGCCCGTTACTGTCTACCCTTCCGACGCCGTGGGTTTTGCAATGAGTTTCAGGGATTCAAATAATGCTTCCGTATATGTAGATAAAGAACTTAATATAAGAGCTATTGACGTATATGGAAATACAGCCTCCGGCTATCCTGATCCGTATGATCCTTATGTAGAAGCATCGACAGATACCTGGACTTACTATACCGGCACAGCTACGATGACTGTAGTTTCCGAGGGATACATGTATCTTGTCGGCCATCCGGAAGGTAAGGAGCCGCTGGTTATTCCTTCTTTATACGATTTTACCGATAGCGTTAAGGGCGGGCCGCCGGCAACAGGACCCGGTGTAATTAATGTGCATGTTTACTCGACGGTTGTTTCTCAACCTCCCGATACACCTAGGCTCAGGGTCATTGTTGAGGATACAGAGAATCCGGATATAAGCGGTGCTTCTGCACCTCTTACCGTAAGAGGAGCTGTGGTACAGCCCTATACGGATCCTGTTACCGGAGAAAGGATAGGGCCGTCTGAGGTTTTTCAGGACGGAGTAAATATGACTATGGAACGCCTCGATCTTTTTACAAATGAAGGTGATGCGACCTGGAGAGGGCTGCGGGTTGATCTTAACCAGATGATACCCAATCCTGCTACTCATGAAGACGTAACAGCTGTAAGGCTGTGGCGTGATGGTACCGGAGACGGCATATTCCACCATCCGGATGCGCACTCTCCTAACAACGAGAACGAGTCTTCAGGGGATATATTCCTGGCTTCTTCGACTTTTGACTCTTCCGGCAACGCGTTCCTTGCATTAGATCCGCCTCAGTTCGTGAGTGAATCCGTGGGCAGATTTTTCATAACTATAGATGTTGATGAATACGCGATACCGGACAGGAATGTTCAGCTCAGGTGGAGAAAGGACTATTTTACTCCGGCAGGGTTGCCGTGGACCGGCACACAGGTTGCCGACAATAATTTTGATATATATACTTCCACGGCTGTCATAAGGACTACGCCGGGAGACGTCATAGTTATTTCTAACGCATCATACAATGAAGGAAGCTATGCTGATACCTTTGGTGATAAGGAATTTGAACTGGTTTTTGATACCCAGACGATTCTTCAGGGTAGCAGATACGTGGGATTTAAGCGCCTTGATATGTTTACCACCCGCTACACTATAGACTGGTCAGAAATACTGATAACAAAGACCGGTAATCTTCCGGATGAGTATATTAACAGTATATGGATATACAGGAAGGTCAGCGAAGGAGCCGGTTTTGGAGGGCACGCCGCTGAACAGCTTATTTCCAGCGGAAATGACTACTTTGGAGAGCATGAACCCGGCGTAGCAAGAGTAGTGCTGAGAAACCCCTCCAATCTTTCCGAGCCAAGGCCTCAGACAATAAGTCCGTCAACTCAGACCTATTATATCGCAATGTCTATTGATGCATCGGCCCCGATAGGCAGGACAGTAGGCGTAAGAATAGATTCCCGGGTTAATATAACGGCCCGCGACATAGCCGGCCGAAATCGTGTCGTCTCTTACTGGGATAGAAACAGAAACAGAGAGCAGGATGAAAACGAACCGAACCTTTTCCCGACACAGACCCAGCGGCCGTCAATAGAGCCGACAGTAGATAAACTGGAGATAGATTGGGATATAGCACCCGGAAATGTAACTCAGGGAGACAGGAACCGTGTCTTTGCGATATTAAACCTGAGACCCGATGCTCATTCTATAACCTGGCAGGGACTCAGGATAGATAAAATCGGAACACTGCCGGATTCGGATATAAACGCCGTTAAAGTATGGCACTGGGTGTCAGGCTCTACTACAGCACTGGGTTTTCCCAGGGTCAACCAGTCAACCGATACTCCAACCGGGCTTGCCGACCGGCTTGTTTCAGGCGGTTATGATGTATTTGTTTCTTCCTCGGTAAATATTGTTTTTCCCGAGGAAAGATGGCAGGACCTCAGAGATGAATACAAGACCTATCTGGTTACAATGGATATAGACGCTTTTGCGGATGAAACCGCAAATGTGGGAATGAGAATGATTGAGAATGATGAATATTTTACACTTTCCTGGCCAAATATAGTTTTGGAAGAGGGAGAGGAGGAGAGAGCGATCGAGATACCTTCCAAAGAAGTTAATCCCTATGCGGATAAAGTTACGGTTTATCCTGAAGACGCTACACATCTTATAGCTGACGGGCTGATTATACAGGCAGGCAGGAACCTCCCGGTCATAAGGATGACTATGAATACTGATCTTTCTTACGCATGGTGGAAAGATTCAGCGGAGGATCCGGCTCTTACAATTTACCAGCACGGAACCGCTCCCGACAGTGCAATACAGGAAGTTAAACTATGGTATGACCGTACAGGGGACGGCGTGCTAAGGCCCACGCAGGACGTGCTTATTTCAACAGGCAATGTTTTCTATGACGGCGTCTGTGAAATCAGTATACCAGAGTCAGCTGCAAAAATCCTTCTTGAGGGAGAAGATTTTTACGTTACCGAAATACTTCCTTGGAATAAACGCTTCTTTATAACTCTTGACATAGCCGGAGATGCAACTCCCGGTAGGACCGTTAAACTGGCAATTGATGAATCCGAGCAGTTTGTATTCCCGGATGTTGCAGGAGAAGGAGTAACAACAGAAAACTTCCCGTTTGAAACAAACGAGCACCTGGTTGTTGCTTCTCCAAGAGTTGTTACGGTCTATCCTGAAGACGAAGCCCCCGAAGAAGTCTTCCAGGGTGAAAGAGACGTACTGATACAGACGCTGCGTATGCAGTCGTCAGGGTACGAAGTTGAATGGAACGAGCTTATGATATCAAGAACAGGAAGCGATAATGATTCCGATTCTGATGTAAGGCTGGTAAAGCTTTACCGGAATACACATGCCGAAAAGAATTTTACTCCGGAAGCAGATATTCTTGTTGCAACCGGAACCTTTACGGACGGTTCATTGGTTCTCCGCTTCCGCGAGGGAGAAGGAATAGACGGGCCTCAGACAATAACAACAGCAGAAAATCAGTACTGGTTCATTGCCTTTGATATGGCTCCGGATGCTACTCCCGGGGCAAGAATAGGGATAAGGGTGGGACACCAGTCAAACTTTAATGTTGTGTATCCGCATTCTGTAAGCTCGGCAAATATACCGTTTGAATCAACCAGAATGCAGCTTCGTCCGACTGAAGATACAATGATAGTCTCCTTGTCCGATGCCGGCCGCGGGCGTGTTACCCAGACCAACCGGAATATCAGGGTTATGTCCGTCAACCTTGAAGTGCCCGTATATAACCAGTCTGTTGTATGGCTGGGCGTGGATATTCACCGTACAGGCACAAGCAGTGACGCCGATGTCTCCGCTGTTAAGATTTTCCGGGATGACGGCTCCGGAGAATTTGATCCCGATAACGACGAACTTATATCAACGGGTATGGATGTATTCAGGCAGGGTGTTGCAGAGATAAGGTTTCCTTCAGCTAACAGACAGACAATACTTTCCAGCTCTCAGCTGTACCATATTGTTCTTGATATAGCTAATATGGCACAGGTCGGCAGGACTATAGGGATAGAGTTCAGGGATCCGAGAGACTTTAAGATATTTGACGGACCGGACGTTAACGGACCCAATGATATTGTCTTTGATGTGCTTACAATAGATGTGGAAGACAATGCCTTTAACCCGTCCCACCGTGTTATTGAAGAGGGAACACATGTCAGGTGGAACTGGATGGCTGACGGACACAATATTGTTCCGGTAAGTATTCCTCCTGAAAGCACCTGGGAAGGCGTAAGCTATTATGAAAATTACGGATATATGCATACGCATAACTTCTACGAATCCGGTATGTATAGCTATGAAAGTGAAATGAACGGCATGTTTGGTTCGTTTGAAGTCAGGCAGCGTAATGCCATAGAATCTACCAGGGCTATTATAGATGAGTTCTGGGATAAGATTACAGTTTCCCCGTTAAGGGATGAGGTCGGCCGTTCGTGGACTCCCGAGACCGTGGTTCAGGGAGAACGCAGGGTTCTTATGGATGCCTTCCAGCTCAATACTCAGATAGCCGATGCGGTATGGGACGGCATTACCATACATCTTGAAGGAGAAGTCGGAGACCCGCTAGAAATGCTTGCGGAAGATGTTGCTAATGTGGAAATATGGTACGATGCTACCGGCAGAGTGAGGTTTGAGCCGGACAGAGATCTTCTAATTACTTCAACCTCGGCAGTATTTGATCCGCTTACAAACACAGCGATAATAGATTTCGCAGAGCCCCAGAGGATTATTCCTTCCCGCAAGACCTATTTTATAGTATTCAATATGGCAACTGACGCCGAACCCGGCGCCCGTCTGGGAACCCGGCTTACGCTTGGAAGTTTCTCTCCTTATATATCCGGTGAAAATGAAATGGCGGAACCCGGGACTCCGATACAGGAGAATGTATATGACATAGAGAGTTCCCTTACCAGGGTTGAAGCGATGGAAATGAATTTTCAGGCGTTTGACCGCGTGCCTGCAGGAATAAGACAGAATGCAAGGGATATAGAAATAGCAAGCTTCAGGGTCCGTGTTGCTACAACCAATACCGCTGCTGCCGGAGGAAATCCCACACTGAACACAATACGAATAGAAAAAACAGGAAATATAGATGACAGGGATGTAACTGCTATTAAACTTTACGCGGATATGACAGGGGACGGCGTGTTTGACCCGGATAAAGACCTTCTTGTAAATGACCCGTCCGATCCGCAGAGTACCTTCTTTCCGTCCGGAATTGCGGCAGTGCATCTGCTTTCGGATAATGTAATAACCAACCAGTGGAGTACTTTCTTCCTGGTTGTTGATATAGACGAGGGAGCAACCCGCGGTGCCCAGTTCGGAATAAGAATAGCCGCCGCTACGGATCCGGAACAAGTTGATAACGGCTATATAGGGGTTAACCCCAGGCATAGGATAATACTTGAAGAAAATCAATTCCCGTTTGAAACCAGGCGCGCCAACCTGAGACATAAATATGCCCCCACGACTCCGGTTGTCAAAATTGATGAGTGGATAAACTCGGCTACAACCGTAAATGCTTCCTGGTACTCGGAAACGGCTTCGCCGGCAGGGATAACGCATAATCTTTATTCTGCAGCCGGGTCTCCCTGGAGAGATCTTGGAGAGGGAACACAGGCTAAAGTCGAACTTCACGGACTTTCGCTGAGGCATGGCGAAATATATAACTTTACCGTACAGACGGCTTCCGAAGACGAGAGCCGCAATGTAGTTTGGTCAGATGTGGGTGAAGCCAACTTCAGGGTTGATTTAAATCCGCCGACAGCAGCCGGACAGCCGGTACCCGACCAATTGAGGCAGGGCCGTGCTCTTACAAGCTACAATGTAAACTGGGCAGAAGCAAGGGATAATGCAACCTCAATAGAGAGTGGAGTGAGACGCTATGAACTTCAGGAAAGAAGGGACACTTCGCCTATATGGGATCACATAGCTTATTTGAAAGTAGAAGACGGAGTCCATGATACGAATTATTTCTTTGAAAACAGGCCGGAAGGGCATTATTTTTACTACAGGGTCAGGGCTCAGGATAAGGCAGGGAACTGGGGTCCGTGGTCTGAAATATCCGAACCTGCAGTTACAGGGGTTCCCGCGGATGTTATAAGCCAGATTTCAAATTATCCCAACCCGGCCAGGTTTGATAAAGGTGACGAATATACAAATATAACATACCGCCTTAACCAGGATGCCGATGTTGATCTTTACCTCTATGACCTTATGGGCCAGCTGGTCCGCAGATGGAAAATAAACAGGGGAGAAAACGGAGGAAACCAGGGAACAAATGTTGTGAAATGGTTTGGTGATAATGAACGCGGGCTTGATGTGGCCAAGGGTGCCTATATACTTAGAATAGTTGTAAAATCCGACGAAGGAACAATAGAAAAAACCAGGAGCATAGCTATCATAAGATAACCCCGAACCCACCAAACCCGCATATTTTTTTTAAACCCTAAAACACCTCGGGGGTTTGGTAGTTCGATAATTAAAAGGAGGAGTATTGGCGGAAAAAGTAAGACAATATCATAAGGGTTTCTGGTACCACGTCTATGCGCGCGGGCTTCAGGAAGTACCTCTTTTTGTATCAGATGACGAACGTATTTGGTTTATAGAGAAAATTGACGAAGTTTTTATCAGGAGGCAAATAAAACTTGGCGCATTAAGTTTAATGGGGACACATTACCATATGCTTCTTAAGATGGGGCCGGTTAGCCTAGATAAAGCCCTTAACGGGCTCCATATGACATACTCACATGTAAATAAAAAAAGAGCCCGTTGCGGGCCATTGTTTCGCTCCAGACCCGGTGCTGATATTATACTCAATGACTCTTATCTGCAGCAGCTTGTTTCCTATATACATTATAATGCCGTTAAGGCGGGATTGGTTAGAAAGCCGTGTAATTACAAATGGCATACTGATGAAATATACCGAACGGGAAAATGGAAGCATGGATCTCTGCAATGCTGGGAATTTCCCCCTTATTTTAAAGATAGGGACAGGACCAAAATATATAAAGATTTAATGGAAGAAGAAGTTGATTGTCCGGATAGCAGGCGGGGTTATATAGGTGCGAAAAATGAATGGGATAAAATTCAGCGCAGGAATAATAGTAGAAAAGAAAGATTTTTAGACCGTAGAAACCGAAAAACAATGGAAGAGATTGCCGGCGTAAAAGCA
The DNA here is from genome assembly GCA_003557485.1 of Elusimicrobiota bacterium. Taxonomy (GTDB): domain Bacteria; phylum CG03; class SLGR01; order SLGR01; family PWQF01; genus PWMP01. The sequence goes on from PWOI01000179.1 coordinate 13,565, forward strand.
AAAGAGGGTAATATTACGGTAAAGATACTTAAAAGAAGAGGTAGAAGCCAACCGGTAGCGAATATGCGCCAGGAAGCGATGGTAGAGATGTATGAACAAGGATACGGTCCGACTGAAATAGGGGAGTATTTTAACAGAAGCAAAAGTACAGTAATGCACGCAATAAATAGAAAGAAATGAAAATAACAGCAAAAAAGTTATCGAACTACCGAACCCTCGAGGTGTTGTTAGGGTTGTTAGTTTTTGTCTGTTTTAATCTATATGCGGAAAGTCCGCCTGCTCCTTCAGAATTAAGTTTAAGAGTTGAGGGAACATCAGGGTCAGGTATTCCGGAAAATTATGCAGGCATAGAGAATCCTTATCCGCAATTTAGTTGGGACTCCGCTAATCAGGAGGCTTTTCAGATTCAGCTTGGAATAGGGAATCCTGCAAATCCGTATAATGTTATATGGGATACGGAAAAAGTTATATCATCTAACAGTTACTGCTATTATGACGGTTCGGAACCCCTTCAATCCAGAGAACGATATCACTGGCGTGTGAGAATATGGGACAATAATGACCCCGAAGCGTCTCCTTCAGACTGGGCTCTGGACTCTCCTTCTTTTGAAATGAATACCTTTATATTTAACCGGGACTTTGAACCTATTGGTAATCAGAGTCCGGCGTTTGCTTTCGGGGATGTAACTGGCAACGGTCTGAGAGATATAGTTATCTCCGCTCATACCGGAACTACGGGGGAATTAATTGTATACGGGAATACTGGCAGCGGCGAATACGAAGCAGTATGGAGTACAGATTCGGTTGTTTCCGAATCAATAGCGCTTGCAGACCTTAACTCCAATGGCTCTCTCGACTTGATAGTGCTTAACAGGCAATCGGCTATGGACAGTCTCTATATTTTCAAAAACAAGGGAGACGGTACTTTCGAAAAAATATTTCAGAGGACGGGTGACGGAAGCAGAGCTGTAGCTGTAGGGGATATTAATAGAAATGGTAGAATTGATATTGTTGAGGCATTTTACGGTGTAAACCGGGTTTGGTTAAACAGGAAAGAAAACTTTGATTTTACAGAGTATACTTTTGGAGGAAATAAAAATAATAATGATATTGCACTGGCAGATCTTAATGGAAATGGATATCTTGATCTTATAGTAGCTAACAGCGGGGCAAATGAAGTTTATCTTAATACGGGTCAATTAAATTCACCATTTGAAAACACAGCTGATTGGAACGACGAATCTCTTACTCCGGTTACAAGTAATTCGTTGGTGGTTATTGATATAAACGGAAATGGACTCTGGGATTTTGTCATAGGTGGCAGAATAGGCGACGATCCGGCTTTTTACAGGCTTTATATGAATGAAGGTGACGGTACTTTTAATGGCGATGGGACTACCGAACCATACGATGCCGATTCAAGGGCACTTACATCGGGTGACATAAATAATAACGGGTTACTGGACCTTGCAGACGGGAATCTGGATAGGGACCTTATTCTTATTAATGAAGGAGGTAGTTTCGATCTGTTAAATGAAGGTTTTTATTCTAATGAACAGACTTACCGCGCAGTTCTTGCAGATTTTACGGGAAACGGGAAAGCAGACCTCCTTAGAGGGTTTACAGATTCTAAAAGCAAACTGCTTATACAGGTTCCGGATGACTTGTATGTTCCCTATGAGCCTCCCGCTCCCCCGACAGATAATTTTGCAGGATATTACTCAACTAGTACAGGAAAACTGCATTTAAGCTGGGGGCACGGGGAGAGCGGGTTTACTCCCCAGAGTCAGCTTTCCTACAATATACGCATAGGAACCTATCCGGGAGGAGGCAGTATTATCTCCGGCGCTCTGGGCTCAACTGATAATTCAGGGTCATTTTGGGGCAATATAGGACGTTCAACATATGTAAATCTGCAAGTTGACCCACAAACTTTTTTCTGGAGTGTACAGGCTATTGATGGAGTTAAAAATGCCGGCCAATGGTCGGTTGAACATATAATTAATACTCCGCCGTCAATTGGTTGGGCCGAGGAGGGAGTTCTTCTTTCAACTTGCGCGCGCCAGTGGAGTTTTGACAAAATTACCGATAAAGAATATTTAACTTTCATATATCATGAAGATCGCAGAGGACTTATAGACATAGACTTTAGGGTAAGTGATATTGAGGGAAACAGGGTGAGGCTTACCGGGTTTTCGTATTCCACTGCCGGAGCCGACGGAACATGGTATGACGTTGCCGATGATAGCCCGAATCTGACTCTTTCAGGTAATCAGGAAACGTCCAACTGGCCGGATAAAAATGGAGAGTGGTTTAAGGCAACCGGAGATCTGGAAACGGAACATATGTTTACTTTTACTGCAGCTGATATGCTTAGGGATGAAGGCATTATAACAGGCAATAATTATAACTTTAAAACTTCCTCTTTTACTGTTAGGTTTACGGTTGTTGATGAACATGATGCCGAATCCGAGCCCGTGGTATCGGAATACTTTTCTGTTGATTTGAAGAGCCCCTCTGTTCCCGGATCCCTTATCACAACCGGAACTTACGATAAAGATTCTATTACTCTTGAGTTCAGCACACCTTCTGCCGATGATAACTTTAAAAAATATATGATTTTTTACGGTGAGACTCCGGGTGAAGCAGGTCATTATTACCCGGGTTACGGTACTATACATGCCGATGAAGCTCTTTTGAGTTATGATTTCGCAGGCGCCACGTCAACTGTCTTCGAGGGATTAAATCCAGACACCACCTATTATTTCAGAATATGGGCCTATGATAAATTCGGTAATTACAGCAGGCAGCCGGAAGAAGAGATAACCGTTCGGAAAACAAACCATCCTCCAGATATTGAAATATATTCCGTATACCAGGCAACCGACGGAAGCGGGCTGGTCTATATTTCCTTCACCGGGTTTGATAACGATGTTGAATATTCAAGTTATTCCTGGAGCCAGTGCACCTTCAGCTTAGGGGGAAGTACATACGAAATGAAGCCTTCTACCGGTAATATTCTTTTTTCCGGAGAGCCGCTGCTCTTTACAAAAGATGTCTCTACTTCTGTTTTTGTATGGGATGCCGGACAGCAGCTTGCAGAGTTAACGGCCCTGTCGGATAATATACAGGTGAATATTACTCTTACTGTTTTTGACGGAAGAGATACGGGATCAGCGGGATATTCTAATTTTAATGTAGACAATAAACCTCCATATTTTGAGGCTGGAGACCTGGAAATAGGGGAAGTTACTTCAGGGACTATAGAATGGCTTTGGCCAAGGGCCGTTGAGGAGAATTTTGTCAGGTACGAGCTTTGGTATTCTTCCGTAAGCGCTGAATCAGTCATTAACAGGTCAACACAAACGGCGCATTTTGAAACATTTGTAGATATCAATAAGACTGATGATATTACAGAAGAACTTCTTTCCCAAACACGGTACTGGGGGCAGGTTTGGGCTTATGACGGGCTGGGTTATGAAACCTATACATCAACGGTCTCACGAACTACCGGTTATCCTCCAAGTCTCTGGGTTTCGGCTCAGCCGGATCCAAAACGGGACGGCAGCGGCCACGTTGAATTTGAAGTTAAAATAAATGATCCTGATGGGTACGACAACTGGATAAGTGTCAAGTTTTCTACAGATGGTGTTCTATTCCATAATGCCCACATAGGTCAAATAACAGATAAGGACGGAATACAGCGCACACCCTATAACATTGAGGAATACCAGATAAGCGGTATTCCTACAAAAGAAGGTGAGGACCTTATTACCAATACTCTGGTGATACGCTGGGATTCGAAAGACCAGCTTCCGGGTCATACATACGGATTGGATGGGCAGAATCACGAAAATGTCTATCTGCGTATAACTCCTTTTGATGGTTATTCAACAGGTGAAAGCACGCAGACCCAGGCCGTGCGAATAGATAATTCCAGGCCCGAACTTATAGTTTTTGATGATCCTGATCCTCTTATTAAAAGTTATAGTTGGTATAGTCACGATGATAGTGAATTAACGCTTTATTTTCATGGCGAATACGGCGAGCAAGGTGAATTTTTGTATGTGAGTACCGCATCTGTTGATTTTTCAAAAATTATGGTTTCAACAGGTACCGGACAGCCAGGGCAGTATATAGATCTTGAAGGTTCTGATGTTGAATTCTCGTTATGCGGAGATTATGTTCATATTACAATAACCGATACACACAGAAACTGGATTGCAAGACGTGATGGGGAGGGGAAGAGAGAAAATGTTTTTCTCAGGCTTTTATCCGGTGCTGTTGTTGACAGTTACGGTAATCCCAATATAGAGGAAGAACAGGTTAATTTTCACTGGATTGATAAAAGTGATCCAGTTTATCGATCTAATTACCTGACTTGGTATCCTGCCTGGTATTCGTATCCTTTTGATACTTTACCTCAGCTTACGACAGCTACCTATGAAATTATAGGAGGGGATATCAAGCTTAAACTGGAATTTGATGAGTATATGGATGTGCGCAGTTTTAGGGATACTGATTTAAGTTCAATAGTTATTTATGCGACATCACCATTTGACAGCAGGGATCTTTCTCATGATGAGAATATAACTGTTTTAACAGAGGAAAGTGATTCAAAGATAATTGAATTTGACATACCTACGGGATTTCATCTGCTGATATGGGATTTTCAGGACGGAAATTTGTTTCTTTCCATTCCTGAAGAAAGCGACCTTAGGGATTTATCAGGAAATCATTTGCTTGAGATTTCAACTGATGGTTCCCGCAGGATAGAAACACCATCGGAAGAAGATGCGCCGACTGTCAGTACGCAGACTGTTTCTCCGAAACCCGGAGAATATAATGTGTCAAAGACAACAAGTATTTATGTTGGATTCAGTACTTTTCTTGTTGATGACCCCCCGGAGAGAAAAAGTCCCAGGGAAAGTATAAATATCCGTCAGATTGAAGGGCCTACAGGCGAAAAATTAAGTAATGAAATATCGCCCGAAATAATAGTATACTGTAGAGAAGACAAACTTCTTGAATTTGTTCCTTCGAAACCCTTTCCGGGAAATTCCCTGATTGAAGTTACCATTGATGGGAATGAGATCTCTAATTTTTTTGGGGAACATATGGAGGAGGATTTTATATGGAGATTCAGGACGCAGTTGGATAGAGGGAAAGATAATCTTATAAGAAGCCCTTCGGGCATAGTTGAAATACTTGTTCCCGCTGGTCAGTTTGTATCAGACGGCGTAATAAATTTTACTGAAGGAATACCGTCCAAAGATCCCCATGATAAGGTATCAATAGATGCCTACAATGAGGCAGTAAGAAAAGAGAGATCTTGGGGTAACCCTTATAAATACCCTATAGAGGAGTTGAGCTTTGAGGTTCTTTTTTCAACTGATAGGAATAATCATTTTGACAGGGTTGCATTCACGGAGAATGCGCAGATAACTATAAACTACTCAACGGTTATAATAAGCGGCTTAACGAAAACAGGAACCTGGGACTATATTCGTTCTGATTCAAAAGATTACCGGCACAGTCCTCCTGTCGCTGAAAAGACTTTGCGAATCTATTACCTGGATGAGGACTCCCGGATGTGGCGCCCTCTTGCCTCGGAAGTAGATACGGACGAAAAAACCATTACGGCACCTATGAGGCATTTTAGTATTTATACTGTTATGGGAGGGAAGAATTACAGTGCCGAAGATGCCTATGCGTATCCGGTTCCCTATAAACCCTCGGAAATACCAGAAGATTTTAAAGGCGACCCGGCAAGATCCGGAATAAGGTTTACGCGCCTTCCCTCAGAGTGCGAAATAGAAATATATACAATTTCAGGCCGGCTGGTAAATTCGTTTACCCATTCTGACGACAATCTGCTTCCGGGAGCGCAGGCAGGAAGCAGTTACTGGTACCCGGTGGAAAACAGAAACGGACGGCCTTTAGAGAGCGGTGTTTATATATATGTGGTTGAAAGTTCCGGAAACAGGAAAAGCGGAAAGCTTATGATAATACGATGAAAAGGATTATTATAAAATCTATTTTTTCTTTTGCCGCAATTATAATAGTTGCAACTGCTCCCGTATTCTCTGTTTTCGGAGACGGGCCCGGAAGCACAGGATATGATTTTCTCAATATACCCATAGGTGCGCGCCGCATAGGAATGGCCGCCGGGACAGCCGTAACCGGAGATAGTGACATATACTGGTGGAATCCTGCCGGGGTGGCATATGTGGAAAGGCCAGTTGTGAGCCTGATGCATAACCAGTTTATAGAAGGCATAAGCCAGCAGAGAGCAGGGTTCACGTTTCCGATGGAGGGCATGTCGGCGGGCGCTGTTAACCTTACAATGTTGTCGTATGGTGATATAGACGGGTATGACTGGGACGGCAGTCCGACCGGAGGGGTTTCTGCCGGAAGTTACAGTATATCCTATACTCAGGCAAAAAGATTTACTTATGATACTGCTGCTGGCTTAAGTTTAAAAGTTATACATGAACAGCTTGATGATGAAAGCGCCTTTGCCGCAGCTCTTGACGGTGGAGCTTTGTTTGAACCATATGAAGGAGTTTCTGTGGGGCTGGGATGGAGGAACCTCGGCGTAAGCGGTAATTTTATTGATGAGGCGCCACAGCTTCCTTTATCCTTGTTTTTCGGAGCCGGGTTGAGACTTAATTATTTTACTCTTTTTGTAACAGATATTTCTTATCTGGACGGAGAACTTAAATATGGTGCAGGGGTAGAGCTTAGTCTATGGGACTCTTTCTTTTTCCGTGGCGGTTGGGAAAGTTTTGCTGATGTTGATGAGACCTTCCGGCTTGGAGCGGGCTGGAGCTTCCGGGGAACCGGTATAAATTATGCGTTTGCTCCTTATGATAAGTTCGGCAGTACTCATAGGATGGATATAAGCTTTCAATTTGGTGAGCCGCCGCTTATAGAGAGAATATACCGCAGGGGGCAGAGTTTATATAGGCAGGAGAAATTTGAAGAAGCCTGGGTTGAATTCAATAAGGTAAAAGCTTTAAACTCCAGGTATAAACGCATAAATTACTGGGTTGAAAGAGTGGAGGATGAAATAAAATAAAGCGGACACTGTTTTGTCTTGACAAAATCGGATATGCGTGTTATTAATTTAGTGGGAGAGAGAAGGCTCCCATATTAGGTGAAAATTTAATATAGCCTGCTGATAAGGGCAACCGTCGGGTAACCGGCGGCTCGCAAAGTCACAGCTCCGGGTTAACCGGAGGGCTGGTCTGCCGGTGGGACGTTTAATTTAAACTGCAATATCAAAATTGCAGTAAAAGGAAATTAACGGCCGGTTTGCCTTTATCAGGTAATCCGGCTGTTTTTATTATATATGAACAAACTGTTTAAAAATTTAACGGTTTTTTGCCTGGCCCTTATTTACGCGGCCGCGCTGGGGTGGCTTTGCGTTGGACTGGTTTTTGCCGGTAGCGGCGGAATGCCTGGCGCTTTTATGTCCTGGGGAGCAGGCGCAAGGTCCCTGGGAATGGGAAAGGCTTTTGTTTCAATTGCTGATGATGCTACGGCTGCGTACTGGAACCCGGCAGGGCTTGCCGGTATTTCCCGTCCCGAACTGACGGCCCTGCATACAATACTCTGGGGCGGCACGGTTTATGATTTTATAAGTTATGTTCAGCCTACAGAATTCGGGGGGACCTTCGGATTCAGCGGGACCAGGTTGTTTTTGGGCGGTATCGAGGGAAGGGACTCAGATAACAGAAAAACTTATGACTTTGAAGACATACAGAGCGCTTACGGCATATCATACGGCCAGCGCGTGCTTGATAATCTTTCTGTAGGAGGCGGATTTAAACGAATGACGCATACTCTCGATGACCATACAAGCGGAAATTATACTATGGATATTGGAGTTCTCTATTCTCCGATTGACAGTCTCAGCCTCGGTATGAACCTGCAGAATCTTTTTGCAGTTAAGTTTGGAGATTCCACCGATACCAGCCTTCCTATGAACCTGCGCCTGGGCGCAAGCTATAGACTTTTAAGGGACAGGCTTCTTCTTGCTACTGATTTAGCCGCTTCGGTTTATGGATGGGATATGGGGCTTCCGGTTTTTATGGGAGCCGAGTACAAGGCTATGGATTTTCTTGATATAAGGTTTGGTGTCGACAGGGAAGAGATAAATATAGGCTTTGGTCTTACATATCTTGATTACGGGTTGGATTATTCATATGCTGCTCACGATTTAGGCGGTTCCCACAGGGTTTCCGCAACTGTAAAACTAGGAAGCTCTGTCGAAGAAGCAAAGCGCCGTACTGCCCGGGAACGTGAAGCTGCCGGCGATGCAGCCTACAGGGCGGGGTTATTCAGAGAGGCTGCCGGATACTATGAGCGCGCTTATGCAATGGATCCTTCTGACAGGGACCTTGCCCGAAAGCTGAATCTTCTTACAAGAATAGCGCAGGTCATACCTTCTCGTGATGACGACACTCGCGAGGGTGAGCTTTTAAGGAGAGGGCTTAGGGAATATATAGAAGAAAATAATACCGACCTGCTTCTCCTTACACTGAACCATATGCTGGCCCTTGATCCCGGTGACCGTCAGGCGGAAAACCTGCTGCGACTTATCTCTTCAATAGAGGGTATCAGCCAGCCAAGGATAAGGGTTGCTTCCGGAATGAGCCTTTCCGAATACAAGCTGCACAGATCTCTGCAACGGTTTTATGAGGGGGAATATGCCAGGGCGATAGAACTGGCGCAGGATGTTCTTGTTATTGAACCGCGCAACGCTGAAGCCTACAAAAGAATAGGTTCGGCTTTTTATGCAATAGGCAATGAAGAGAGAGCAGTAGAAAACTGGGAAGAATCGCTTAGAATTAATCCTGCGGATACCCAGCTGGAAAGGTTTCTTGAGAGAGTTCGTGGAGAAGAGGAGAGTCCTCCGGTAGAAAATATGTTAGATGAGTTTTAAAGGAATCAAAGCATGAATAAAATGATAAAAGTTCTGGTACTTCTTATGGCGCCCCTTTTTCTGGGCGCCTCTGATTTTATGGACTATACAACTTTAATGAATCAGAAAATGGAAACCGAGAGGCGCCTTGAAGACCATCTGCAGGGAATTGTTTCCAGAATAGTCGGGGAAGGACGTTCCACAGTTTTAGTCAGCGTAAATCTTTCCGACCTGAGCCGCAGCCGTGAAACTGTAGAAGAATGGCTTGAGCGGGGTGAGGATGCCGAAAGGCGGCTTCCGATGCGGGAAGAATACCTTCCCGGTATACCCCGCAGGGAAGATATGGCAGAAAGAGAAACGGAAGTCGCCGAGCGGGCCGGTGGAAAACGCCTCCAGGACGTAATAACTCTGCCTTCGGAATTTATAGAGAGTATGCGCATAAGCCTTATACTTGATTCCACTATATCCGAGACTGTAATCGCAACGGTGGAAAACGTTATAACCGAGGTTATGGACCTGGATGCAGCCCGGGGCGATCGTTTAACTATACAGACAGTGGATTTTGCGGGTAGAACGGTAGATTTTATGGGTTTCCTATTTAATCCATATTTTTATGTTATATCCCTGGTACTTATAATTATAACCATACTCGCGCTTTTTCTTTTCGGGCCGCTGAAAAAATTTCTTTTCGCTACTTTACAGACGATGAAAGACTTAAAAGGAATGAAGAGCGAAACCGAATACTCAGGAGGCGGGGGCGGGGGCGGGGGCGGATTTGGCATAACGCCGGACGGCGAAATTGAAATGGAAGAAGAGATAGAAGAAGATGAAGAATTGAAAGAGGGGGAAGAAGCAGATATAGAAGGCGAAGAAGAAGACGAGGAGTTTAAAAAGATGACATATATACCGCTTAAGTTTCTGGAAAACAAGGATTTGAAGAAACTGGCTTACCTTTTAAGTTTTGAAAAACCGGAAGTAGGGGCTCTTCTTCTTAAATATCTTTCGCCTCCGCGCGCTGCAAAAGTCCTCAGCTCAATTCCGGGAGAAGAAAGAACTATAGGAATAACAAGGGAGATTGTAAAATTTCAGAGAACTTCTAAGGAGGTCATGCAGAAAATAGATGAGTTTCTTAGCAGAAAAATAGATTACATTGCCGGCGGCGCCGAAAGTCTTGTGGAAATGATTGAAATGATGGATGAAGAAAAAAGAGAGCAGCTCCTAAACCAGATTTCTTCTGAGGATCCTGAATTTGCCGAAAAAATTAAAAAGCGTATTTTCAGTTTTGAAAATATTGTAAATATGGATGACCCGTCCATACAGACACTAATACAGGAAATGGAGACTGCCGACCTTGGCGCAGCCCTTAAAAATGTATCTGAAGAAGTAAGAAACAAATTTGTTTCCAATATGAGCGAAGGTGCGGCTGCTCTTTTAAAAGAGGAAATAGAATTTGGAAAGAAAATGACCGAGGAGCAGATAAAACAGAAACAAATGGAAGTTGTCGCAAAAATAAAAGATCTGGAGACGTCCGGCTCAATAGCACCCGTGACCGGCGCATCCAAAGAGGAATTATGGGTGGAAGAGCTGGGTGAGGGAGAAAAAGAAGGAGTTCTTGAGGAAATTATAAAGGCGGCCCAGGAAGCTTACGATAAGAAACAGGAACTTGAAGCTGCTGAGGCTGCCGGCCGTCAGGATGATGAAGCTGCATTTGAAAGCTACCGTAAAGGTTTGGAACTCTATAAACACCAGGATTACGATAATGCAATAAAAGAGTTTAATAAATCCATTGCCTCCAATCCATCCCTGTGGCAGAGCTATCAATATATAGGTTCCTGCTATCTTGCGCTCGATAATCAGGATGGAGCTAAAAAAGCCTACCGAAAAGCCCTTGAGCTTAATCCGTCAAACGAGCAGCTCAGGCAATGGTTGGAAAGTCATTGAAAGCGAAAATAGAATGCAGAACTTGAAAAAAAATAAATACTGTATTAGTACTTTACAATTCTTATGAATCCTGAAAACAACCAAAATCATAATAAAGGGCAGGGACTTCCCGGACCGCCTCCGCCTCCCTTTTCGGGAGATGCCGGGAAGAATCCTTCGCCCGGAATACCGGATATGCCGCCAATTCCCGGCTCTGCGCCACCCCCTCAGTCTATTGATGATGTTTTTACTCCTCAGGACCCCGGCATGGCAAAAGAAAAAAAACGTCCTTCTGAGAGAGAGAAACAGATTGAAGAAGAAATTTCCAGGCTGGACAGCCGTATGGAAAAAGAACGGCTTCAGCTGATGGAAAGGCTTAAGGAAAAAGAAAACGAAAACCTACGCCTGCAGGAACAGTTTCTTGAAAAAGAAAAAGAGGATGCCCGCCGTAAAAAGGAAGAGTTTGATAGATTGAAAGAAAAGCTTCATGAACAGTTTGTCGAAAAGGAAAATAAACTTAAAGAGGAAAGAGAACAGTGGCGCAGAGAGCTTGACGAAATAAGAAAAGAAAACAGAAGCAGACTTGCCCTTGAGCAGACGCAGAACCAGATCCGCATAGAGGCCCAGCAGCAGGCTCGCGAAGAATTTCAGCAACAGATGAAAGAAATGAAAAAGGAGCTTGAAAATGCCCGCCGCCGCGCTTACGAAGAGGCAATTAAACACAAGGAAGAAGAGAAAAATTCCATTAAGGTAGAGCAGGCCCTTAAAGAGGTCCTCCAATCAACTTCAATGAGCCAGAAAGCCGAGCAGGTTGAAAAGGAAAAAGAAAAACTCCGCGAAGAACTTTATCATCTTGAAAAAGAACTGGCATCCCAGAAAATTAATATGACTCGCAAGCTGCAGGAGAGCGAGAATTTAAGAGACAATATCAGGCTTGACTATCATAATAGGATCCGTGAAAGCCGGAGTCAGTATGAAAGTAAAATTGCAGAGTTGAGAGAGACTGCTTCCGAGCTTGGCAATAAACTCTGGCAGGCCCGGAACAGCTATGAGAACAAAAAGGAGCTGTGGGAAGAAAGGGTCCGGGAAAATATTCAGGAAAAGGAAAATCTTACACTGCAGTACCAGAAACAGATAAGCGAACTCAGACTTGAATATGAACAGAAAATTACCGATGCGTTAAGCGCAAAAGAATCTGCAGAAAACAGGTATTGGGGAATTAAGGAAAAATTTGATGAGCAAACGGTTGAGCTTAATTCGCGTATTAAAGAACTTGAAAAAGAGAAAGACCTTATAGAAAAAGAATACGGAATGAAAGTCGCCTCTCTTGAAAGCGCCCTTAATGAAGAGAAAGCCGAACTTGCTGCCCAGAAAAAGATAAGCGAGGAAAGACTTAACCGAATTAACGATGAACTTCACGCAAAGGAGAACAGGTATAAGGAAAAAATAAGCGATATAGAAATAAATTATTCCGAAAAAATCCAGAATATAAAAGAAAAATATAAATCCGGCCTTTCTGAAAATGAAAGAGAAATAGAAAAGCTTAAGGCGCTTCTGAAGGAAAGCCGTGAGAAATTATCACAGAATTCCGGAGGATCTCACCGGGATTTTGAAAACAGCAAAAAAGAGGTAGAAGAAGCCCGCCGTCTAATGGAGAAGGAAAAGAACAGGTTCAATTTCCGGCTCAGAGAAATAGAGAATGATTATGAAAAGCGTCTCTCTGAACTTAAAGTTAAAAACAGCCGTCTTGAATCAAGGATATCAGCCCTTGAAGAAAAAAGAGAGACCTCTATAGATAAATATAACGACAAGATAGAAGAACTCAACGGAAAAATAAATGAACTTAAAATTGAAAACGCAGCTTTACAGGGAGATTTACTGAAAACCGAGAGGCAGATTGAGAGTTCCGACAGAGCTTTAGAGGATATGGCCCGCAAAAATGCCGAAATTCACCACCGCCTTGTCAGCAGCCGAAAAGAAAATGATGAGGACATTTACCGGTTGAGAGAAGAAATAAATTCTCTGCGCAGGGAAAAAACCGAAGCTCTTCTAAGGATTGAGAACGAGCATTCCAGGGAATCGGAACTCTATGAGAACCAGCTTCTTCAGGCGCGCAGGGCAACAGAGGATCTCAGGCGCGAAAAAGACCGGCAGATAGATTCAATTAAACAGCAGTTTGATAATTACAGAAAGAACTTTCAGTGGCTTAAACAGGAGTGGCAGCAGCAAAAAGAAGAACTCCGGGAAAATTTCAGCGTGAAGGAAAAGGGATATGAAAATGAGATAAAACAGCTTGAATCGGCTCTGAGCGAAGTGCAGAAACTGAAAACACATTCTGAAAGTGAACTTAACGCTGAAATTGAAGCTGTCAGGAAGGAAAAACAATCCCTGCAGGAAAAATTTGAATCAAAAATTCAGCAGATGAGGGATGAATTTGCAGCTAAAAAGACGGATCTTTATGAAAAACTGAATGAAAAACAAAGGAATATAAGCGAATTGGAAGCCCGTCTGGATACAGAAAGAGTTGACTATACAGCCCGGATCCAGCAAGCGGAAAAAGAGAAAACTGCTGTTTTGCGGGAAAAAGAGATCCTTGATGTAGAAACTGAAAAACTGAAAAAAGAGACTCATAGCCTCCAGCTCAGGTACGAAAGAGAAGCAGAAGAAAACCGTAAACTGAGAGAGGCTCTTCATCATGGTGAAAAGAAGTACAGAAACGAAATAGGAAAGCTTAAGGAATACTACGAGAAAAACCTTGAATCCCTTCGCAGAAGGCAGGATGGTATTGCAAATGTAGAGTATGACAGCCTTGATACTGAGAATAGAGAATTGAAGCATCAGCTTAAGTCTGCTGAATCTGAGATAAGCCGGCTTAAGTCACAGCTTGTAGAAAAAGAAGAGGCTCAGGAAAAAATACAGGCTGAAATAGATAAATATACAGCAGAAATTGATGACCTTACACAGGAATTGAAGCAAAGACAGTCTGTTATTGAACAACTTGAACGGAAAGTTTCTGATATTGATGATTCGCAGGCTGTGCAGGAGGATATAAGCCAGCTTAAAAAAGAAAACAGCGAATTAACCGGACATTTGGAAGAATCATTGCGGGAAAGGGATATTCTTAAAGAGAAAAATGCCAGCCTTTTGTCGGAAAATGAAGCTAAAAAGCAGCAAATAGAACAGCTTTCCCTTAAACTTGAGGAAAAAGAAAGCCAAATAGGCCAGCTTCAAGGTAAAATTCCCGGAGAAGATATTATATCCGGTAAGAATGAGGAAATAGCAGAACTTGAAGATGAAATTAAAGAGCTAAGGTCCGCCCTTTCGGATTCTGAATCTAAAATAAAGCAGCTTTCAGAGGCTGCATCCCGTGCGGATTCTCTTATGGACAGCAAAAAAGAGATAGAAGAACTTTCCGCTTCACTTGCGGAAAAACATTTGAAAGAAATTGAAGAGAAAGAAAGAATTATAGAAGAATTAAGAAAAGAACTTGAGGAGTCCCTTGAAGAACTTGAAGAGAGGGAGCAGCAGCCTGTGACCGATGGGCTTAAATCTGAAAGGCTGCAGGTTCTTGCCGGGGAGAATGCTGAACTCAAGGAAAAAATAAGAGAATTGGAGTCTCAGCTTGAGATAGGAATGGAGCAGCTTCGCAGTGAGAAGATGGTTCCGGAATATGATACAGAAAAAACAGACGAAAAAATAAAGCAAATCAATGAAAAATGGAGGAAAAAATGGGCCGGCCGCGAACAGAAAGTAAAAGATTTCATATCACAGGCAAAAGCCAGGCACAGCCAGCTTAAAGACAAGCTTCAGGTTGCTCTTGAAGACCAGAAAATTCTTTCACAGCTTGCAGAAAAGGAAAAACAACAGAAACAGAAGCTTGCTTCAGAGCAGGCCGAACTTATAAAAGAGCTTCAGGAAAGCAACAGGTCTTTTGTCAGTAAAATACTTGCCAAACTGAAAAAAGGCGGGCCTAAAGGCGTACTCATCCTTTAAAAAAATGATAAATGTGACCAAATTAAACGGCGATGGTATAATCCTTAACGCCGAACTTATAGAAACGGTTGAATCGCGCCCCGACACTCTTATAACCCTTACTACTGGAAATAAAATTATGGTAAAGGAAAAAGTTGAGGATATAATAAAAAGGGTTGAGGATTATAAAAGGCAGGTAAATATGCTTACCCGAGAGAAGCTTAGTGCGTTGCTCAGGGAAGAAGAGGAATAAATTATGGACCTGACGACAGTAATAGGGCTTTCCGGAGGCATTATAATAGTTTTTACAGCGGTTGCTCTCCGTGGTGGTATGGCAGGCCTGCAGGGGTTTCTGGATATGCCTTCCGCTATGATTACTTACGGGGGAACCTTTGCCGCTCTTATGGTGAACTATCCGATAGATAAAGTTGTAAAAGCCTTTAAAGTCGTCAAAAAAGTATTTACCGAACAGCAGGACGACCCTAACGATTATATTGAAAAATTCCGCCAGCTGATTATCAAAGCCTCAAAACAGGGAGTTCTTTCCCTTGAGGAAGATATAAAAAAAATGGACAACGAATTTTTAAGAAATGGAGTTAAAATGGTCATGGACGGCCAGAGCCAGGAGCATATAGAAGAAGAAATGGAGACTGAACTGGCATTTACCAGGGAAAGGCATAAAATAGGCCAGGAAATTTTTGTGACACTTGGCACTTACTCCCCTGCGTTCGGTATGATAGGGACTATTATGGGTCTTATCCTGATGCTAGCCGACCTTCAGGATACTGCCCAGATAGCTGCCGGTATGGCGGTAGCTCTATTGACAACCTTTTACGGCGCCCTTGGCGCTTATCTTATTTTTCTTCCCATCGCCGGCAAGCTGAAAAGGCGTTCGGAAGAGGAGCTTTTTCTTAAAAGTGTCATAACCAGAGGCGTCATGTCCCTTCATGCGGGAGAGGTTCCTTCAATAGCGGTAGCTAAACTGCGCGCGTATATACCGAGATCCTCTTTTATGGAGCCTTCCGGCACAAAAAAAGGGAAGGCTGACGAAAAAGAAGAAGGAAACAAGAAGAAAAAAACAAAGGTAAAATACCGTAAAAAGAAGAAGAAATGAGCAAAATTGCCGCATTTAAGAGGAGTCTTCCTAAAGACGAGGGGGATATTGAGGTCGGTAAAGGCTCCCCCCCGTGGATGACTACTTATGGAGACCTTGTTACCCAGCTCCTGATTTTTTTTGTTATGATGTTTGCGCTTGCCGCCACGCTCAATGAGCTGCAGTTGATAAGCATAAAACGCAGAATTGAGAACTACGCATACCAGAACCAGCTTGGCCATCTTATAATGCTCGATATTAACCCCAAAGGATTGGTAATAACCCTTAGCGAAAAAATGATGTTTGATTCCGGCCAGGCCGAGATATATGAGGATGCAAAAGCCATTCTCTCCGCAATAGCAGGTGAAATAATAGATGTACCCAATCCTGTCAGAATTGAAGGTCATACGGATAGCGTACCCATCAGTACAGATAGGTTTCCTTCCAACTGGGAACTGTCAACAGCCCGGGCGACAAATGTAGCAAGATATCTTGTAGAGAACCTGGAATTTCCGCCTGACCGGATAGCTGCCGGGGGGTACAGTAAATACCATCCTGCGGTAGGAACGGAAATTGAAGATGAAATATTCAACTACAAGTTAAAAGTAAGAGAGGTTCCACAGCATTATTCCCTTGAGCTCAGGCGCGCATCCACTCCGGAGGAGGAAGACCTGGTTATGTTGAGAATAAGAGAAGAACAGCTTGAGATACAACGGGAAATGCAGGGAATAATTATGGAGCATATACGTATTGCAAACCTTGATGCGGACAGAAGAGCCCGGAACAGGAGGGTTGACATAATAGTGGAGAGGATAGGCACTACTGTTGAAAGAAGAACGGATATCGCGGCGCCTGTTGCCGTTTCTCATTAGAATTGTGATTTGCAAAAGTTGGAAAATTTTATTATAAGTGCTATATGACGGTTAGATATATAAGTATTACAGAAATGAACTGGTGGTGGCCCATGTAGGGAGCGCTGCCGTGTCTTTATTTTTTAATCAGCGGCGCGCCCTCTGGCGGCCGTTTTTTTATTTAGGGCCGCCTTTAAGGCGGCTCTTTTTTTTATGCAAACAAAAATTATACCAGTAAGAGAAAAAATTGTAGCGGATTTTATAACCCCGGTTTCCGGGTATATAAGAATGGGAAGCGGAGATTATTCGTTTCTGCTGGAGTCTGCTGAAAAAGGAAAGGCCGGCAGGTTTTCTTTCGTAGGGTTCTGCCCCCGGCGGGTTTATGAACTCTACACTGACCGGGTAGATATTATGGAGAGGGCACAGGAGAATCCGAATGTTCTGACGCCTAAAAAGACCGTAAGAAGCAGTGACCCTCTCGCAGTAATTCAGGAAGTTCAGGACAGGTTTAAAGTTGAGGATAACGGCAGCCTTCCTCCTTTCTGCGGCGGGCTTGTGGGATACTCTTCATATGAGATGATTGAAACTTTTGAAAACCTTTGCCTTGAAAACCGGCCGGCTGCCGGGGAACCGCTCGGTGTTTTCATCTTTAGTGATGAAATAATCGCATTTGACCACCTTCACAATACCGCTGAGATAATAAAACTCGTAAGTGAAGAGGAGGGGGAGGATAAGGCCCGCCTACGCATACTGCAGATTAAGAACAGATTATTGAATACTCAGGTCCAAATAAAACCGATGGCGATGGCGGGCGAGGGCCGCCCTGAATATAAATCAAATTTTACAGAGAGTGAGTTTAAAAAGGGTGTTAACAAAATAAAAGAAGAAATTATGTCCGGGGAAATAATACAGGGGGTTTTCTCCCAGAGGCTCACAGCCGACGCGCCGGATGACGTTTTTGACTGCTACAGGGCTTTAAGGGTAGTAAACCCCTCTCCTTATATGTTTTACCTTAAACTTAAGGATACTGTCCTGTGCGGCTCTTCACCTGAAGTTATGGTAAAGTCTTCCGGCGGAAAAGCATGCCTGAAGCCGATAGCCGGCACGCGTAAAAGGAGCCTTTGCAGCAACGAGGAAAAAGAACTCAAGGAGGATCTAAAAAAAGACCCTAAAGAAATAGCGGAGCATATAATGCTGGTTGACCTTGGAAGAAATGATCTCGGGAAAGTCTGCAGTCCGGGCAGCGTTAAGGTTAAAAATCTTATGGCGGTGGAAAAGTATTCGCACGTAATGCATATGGTAACAGAGATAGAGGGAAACCTGGCTGAAGGGATAGGGAATACGGATGTTTTTAAAGCATGTTTTCCCGCCGGCACGGTGAGCGGCGCGCCCAAACTCAGGGCAATGCAGATAATAGACAGTCTGGAAAAAACACCGCGCGGGCCTTATGCGGGCGCAGTAGGTTATTTTTCTTTTACAGGTGATATGGATACCTGCATTGCAATAAGGACTATGGTGGTAAAGGGAAAGAAAGTTTTTATACAGGCCGGAGCGGGGATTGTTGCGGATTCGGTCCCGGAGAAAGAATATATCGAAACTATGAATAAAGCCGGCGCTCTGCTACAGGCCCTTTATATGGCCGGCAGCGGGAAGGAAGAGAATTTATGATTCACTGCCGGCAAAGGAGTTGAAATGATAGTTAAAAAGTGCATAGAAATCCTGATAGAGAAGAAAGACCTATCAGCAGAACAGATGAGAAAAGCTATGGAGGAGATAATGGACGGTAATGCCGATTCCGCCGTAATAGGGGCTTTTCTTTCCCTGTTAAGATGCAAAGGCGAGACAGTTGAAGAAATAACCGCGGCCGCATCCGTTATGAGAGATAAGTCCGAAAAAATCAGTATAGAGGGAGACCTTCTGGATACCTGTTCAACCGGGGGGACAGGAATAAATCATTTTAATATATCTACGGCAGCTTCTTTTGTGGCTGCCGGGTGCGGCCTAAAGGTGGCAAAACACGGGAACCGGGCTGTTTCGGGCCGGTGCGGCAGCGCGGATGTACTTGAAAAACTGGGTGTCTGTATCCAGCTGCCTCCGCATCAGGTAAAAAAATGCATTGAAAAAGCCGGAATAGGTTTTCTTTTTGCTCCAATTTTTCACCGGGCAATGAAAAATGTTGCGGTACCCCGCAGGGAACTCGGAATACGGACGGTTTTTAATATACTAGGCCCCCTGACCAACCCGGCAGGGGCCTCTTTTCAGCTTCTCGGAGTATTTGATGCGGAGTTAGCCGAACCGCTTGCGCGTGTGCTGGGTAATCTGGGCGTAAAAAAAGCTATGGTTGTTCACGGCGCCGGCGGAATGGATGAAGTATCTCTTGCCGGTCCGAGTTTAGTCTGCGAGCTTAAAGAAGGCGATGTCCGCCGGTATGAAATCGGTCCGGATGATTTCGGACTTAAAAGAAGCGGCATAGATGAAATTGCCGGCGGCAACGCCGAAATTAATGCATTAGCAATTAAAAAAATTCTCAAGGGAGAGAAGGGGGCCTTCCGGGATATAGTCCTTGCTAACACTTCCGCTGCTCTTGTGACCGCAGGGCGAGCGGAAAACTTTAAGGATGGAGTAGAAATTGCACGCTGCTCTCTTGATTCCGGTAGCGCACTGAAAAAACTTAAAGAACTTATATCAATTTCAGGAGAATAATGAATATTACAGTAATAGATAATTATGATTCGTTTGTTTACAACCTGGTTGATTATATGGGCAGGAGCCGCGGAGTGAAGGTAAGGATTTACAGGAACGACAGCGTATCTGCCACAGCTGTTATTGAGGAAAAACCTGATGCCGTGGTAATATCACCCGGGCCCGGACGCCCGGAAAATGCGGGTATATGTATCGAGCTTATCAGGAAAATGCCGGACGGAATACCTTTACTGGGAGTCTGCCTGGGCCATCAGGCCATCGGAGCTGCTTTAGGAGCGGAGATAATAAGGGCGGCAAATATTTTTCACGGAAAGACTTCATCTGTCAGCCACAACGGCAAAGGGCTCTTCAATTCTATAGAAAATCCGATGACGGCTACACGCTATCATTCACTTGTAATAGACAGAAAGACCCTCCCCGGCGAGCTTGAAGTTACCGCTGTTTCCGAAGACGGCGAAATTATGGGAGTAAAACACAAAACACGTAAAATATACGGCGTTCAGTTTCATCCGGAATCCATTCTTACGGAAGACGGACTAAAGTTAATGCGGAATTTTATGGATATAGCCCGGGAAAAATGACAGTTTTAGATAAGATAATTAAAAGAAAGAAAGAAATGCTTGCCGGGGGCAGGTTTCCTGGGGCGCCGCCCGCGACTTGCGCAGAATATGAGAATTCCTTTAAAAAAAGGCTTACCGGAAAAGGCCTTTCAGTAATAGCTGAAATAAAAAGATGCTCTCCTTCTGCCGGGGAGATTACAGAAAAAAGCGTTGAAGAACTCGCCGAAATTTACGCAGACAGTACCGCAGCCTGCATATCCGTTCTGACAGAAGATCTATATTTCGGAGGAAGCCCTGAAGATATTACAAAAGTTAAAAAAATAACCTCAAAGCCGGTTCTTATGAAGGATTTCATAATTTTTAAAGAACAGATCTACCTTGCCCGCCTGTGCGGTGCAGACGCAGTTCTTCTGATATCTTCCATATTAAGTGAAGAAGAGATAAAAATATTAAACGAGACAGCTAAGCAGTGCGGCTTGTCGGTATTGAATGAAGTACATAGTCTGTCTGACATCAAAAAGCTGCAGGGTAACAAAAAGATTGAAATAACAGGTGTAAACAGCAGAGATCTTGTAAGCCTTAAGGTTGATGAATCTGTTCACGAAAAACTTATTCCCTTTCTTGACAGAAGAACGTTGAAAATTGCCGAGAGCGGAGTAAGCCGGCCCGACCGCGCGCGGCAGCTTGAGAATATGGGATATGATGCAGTTCTGGCAGGAGAGTCCGTTATAGTTTCTTCTGATCCGGCCGGAAAAATAAAGGAGCTTGGAGGAAAGTGACTCTTCTTAAAATATGCGGAATAACAAGCTTCGAGGACCTGAAAATGTGCTTTGAAGAAGGTGCGGATATCGCCGGCTTCAACCTGTATCCCGGGTCGGTGAGATATATTTCGGAGAATATGCTCAGGGATCTTGTGGCGGCCGCTACAGGTAAATCAGCTGTTGTGACAGTTGATATGGAACCGGAAAAACTGATAAATACAGTTAAAGACTGCAGACCGGAATATATACAGCTCCACGGATCCGAAGATTACGGCTACTGCATGAAGATTAAGGACAGGTTCCCGGATATTAAATTAATCAGGAAAGTTACAATTGATATGAAAAATCAATTTGACGAAGTCCTTAAATCGGCGGATTTTATTCTATGTGACGTTAAAACATTTCTGCACGGTGGCACAGGGCTGAAGTTTGACTGGAAAATACTGCGCCAAGTTCCGGATGGGATAAAAAAGAAAATGTTTATTGCAGGGGGAGTTACACCGGAAAACGTATCGCAGCTTGCCGGGTTAGGACTGGCCGGTATAGATGTCGCTTCCGGCAGTGAAGTGTCAGCCGGTATAAAAGACCGCATAAAAATAAGAAAACTGACAGGAATAATAAAAAAGAGAGAAATATAATGAAAAACGGATATTACGGAAATTACGGCGGGAGTTTTGTTCCGGAAACTCTTATAGAGCCTCTCAATGAGCTTATTGCAAATTACAAAAACCTTAAAAAATCACCACGGTTCAAAGCAGAACTGAAAAAGCTGCTTACAGATTTTGCGGGAAGGCCTACTCCGCTTTTTAAATCAGAAAAACTGTCCGCGCGCGCCGGCTGCGAAGTTTACCTTAAAAGGGAAGACCTTGCCCATACAGGATCCCATAAAATAAATAATGCTGTCGGGCAGGCCCTGGTAGCCAGGTTTTCCGGAAAGAAGAAAATAATAGCAGAAACAGGGGCAGGCCAGCACGGGGTTGCCGCCGCCTCCGCCGCAGTTGTAACCGGCCTTAAATGCAGGGTTTTTATGGGGGAAGTCGATATATCCCGGCAGCAGGAAAACGTAAGAAGAATGAAACTTTTAGGGGCCGAAGTAGTTCCTGTAAAAGAAGGAACCCGCACTCTCCGGGAAGCGGTAAGCGCAGCTATACGGAGCTGGGTTTCGGATCCCCGTGATTCTTATTATCTTCTGGGTTCCTGCGTAGGCCCGCATCCCTATCCAATGATGGTGCGGGATTTTCAGTCTGTAATAGGAAAGGAAGTTAAAAAACAGCTCTCATACCCGCCGACACACTTGGTGGCCTGTGTGGGTGGAGGGTCCAATTCAATAGGGCTTTTTCATCCTTTTTTCGAAGATAGGAATGTGAAACTTATAGGAGTGGAAGCCGGCGGGGCAGCATCTATTAATAACGGCAGGATAGGGGTTCTTCACGGGACCCGTAGCTACCTTCTTTACGGACGCAGCGGCCAGATAAAAGATACGCATTCCGTGGCTCCCGGACTTGATTATTGTGGAGTAGGGCCTGAACATTCCTATTATAACGATATCCGCCGGGCTGATTATTTTACTGTAAGCGATGGCGGAGCGCTTAAAGCCTTCAGGTGGCTTTCGAAAAATGAGGGGGTAATACCTGCGCTGGAATCTTCCCATGCGATATGGTGGATGATGAATAATAAATTCAGCAAGGGTGACCGGGTTGTGGTTTGTCTTTCGGGAAGAGGAGATAAGGATCTGTCAGCCGCCGGTCAGGGTTAAAGAAAGTTGTGACATGAAATGAATGAACTTGAAAGAAAAATTAACTGGTTGAAAGAGGAAAAACTGACAGGCATAAGTTTTTTTATGACTGCCGGGTATCCGGATATGAAAACCTTCAGTGATACAGTCAGGGAACTTGACCGCCGCAGCCTTGCAGATTTTATTGAGGTAGGCGTGCCATTTTCGGATCCCCTTGCGGACGGCCCGGTTATTCAGAATTCTTCCAGGGAGGCAATAAAGCAGGGGGCAAGCCTTGGTAATATTTTTGAAGCAGTCAGGAAGATTAAAAAGGATACGGCTCTGCCCATGGTGATGATGAGTTATCTTAACCCTCTTACTTCCGGGGCCGGACTGGAAAAAAATCTTAAATGCGCCGCTGATTCGGGATTTTCAGCAGTAATAATACCGGATCTCCCGGCCGGTGAATCTGCGGAAATTGAAAAAACAGTAAAAAAGCCGGGTCTTGGACACGTATTTCTTGCTGCTCCTTCAACCCCGGATGAAAGGATAAGAGAAATATCCCTAAAGAGCTCACCTTTTCTTTATTATGTAAGTTCATACGGCGTAACAGGGGCGCGCCGCAGCCTGGACAGTAAGCTTGCCTCCAGACTTGAAAGAGTAAGAAAATTGTCCCGTGTTCCTGTTTACTGCGGTTTTGGTATCTCAACCCCCGCGCAGGCCGCTTTATTGAAAAAAAGTCTTGACGGTATTATTATAGGTTCGGCGTTCATTGATAAATTAAAAACAAGACACTTTAAAGCCCCGTTAAAATTTGCTATAAGTATAAATAAATCTCTGGGAAGGATGTAGGTGCGCTGCCCGGGCGGCGGAAGGAAAACAGGGTAAAAGTATCAAATGCCTGCTGTAGATATATGCGGAATAACTAGTACAGAAGATGCCAAATGGGCCGCTATTCACGGAGTAGAGTATGTTACGGTTTACAGGGATCCTGAATCGGCTAGAACCATTTCTGTTTCCCGTGCGGAAGAAATAAGGCATCTCCTGCCGGATTACAGCGAGGTATCTCTTGACTTCGGGTCTGCTGAAAATATAAATTTAAAAGAACTGGATAAGATTGCGCCATCAATAGTTAAGTTTTATATGCCGGAAGATCATTCTGAATTTGAAAATATTAAAGAACTGCTGGAGGGAAAAAATTACAAGCTGGTTATTAAAATTCGTCCCGGAAGCATTTCTTCATATATGGAAGGGTTCAGCGGAATGATTCAGCTCGAATTGGATGAAAATGTGCAGGATGAGGAAATAAGCGTGCCGGAATACATAAACAATGAAAAATTTATGATTCTGGGTGATTTGCCGCTTGAGAGAATTAAAAAACTCTGCGGGATTACACAACCCCATGCATGGTGCCTGGAAAATATTATTTCCAGCGCGTCCTCAAGAAGGATAGATTACAGTAAAATGAAAAAATTTATCAGGGAGATAACTCTTTTATAGCAATGAATTCCAAAAAAAATAATGTTCCGCACGGACTCTTTAAAAGGTGCCCTAAATGCGATTACTCTATTTACAGCAAAGAACTTCAGCTGTCGCTGTGGGTCTGCCCTAAATGCGATTATCACTTCCGGCTACCGGCGCGGCGCCGCATAAAAATGCTTATAGATGAAGGGACTTTCAAGGAGTACGATTCTGATATATCAACTTCGGATCCGTTAGGTTTCAAAGATATAAAAACGTATCCGGAAAAAGTTTCCGAATATGTAAAAAAATCAGGATTAAACGAAGCAGCAGTTTCCGGAACGGCAAAAATCGGGGGATATGATGTATCCCTCTGCGTTCTTGATTTTTATTTTATGGGCGGCAGTATGGGCTCGGCTGTCGGAGAAAAGGTTTGCCGCGCCGGTGAACGCGCTCTGCGTAAAAAAATACCTTTCATTGCAGTATCTGCTTCCGGGGGAGCCAGGATGCAGGAGGGAATTCTATCTCTTATGCAGATGGCAAAAACTTCAGCGGTTATAGCCAAGCTGGATAAGGAAAAGATACCTTATTTCTCGGTTATGTGCGATCCGACAACCGGAGGAGTCTCCGCATCTTTCGCCATGCTTGGTGATGTTAATATAGCCGAATCGAGAGCTTTAATAGCTTTCGCCGGACCGAGAGTTATAAAACAGACTATTAAACAGGATCTTCCGCCTGATTTCCAGAGCGCAGAATTTGTCCGGGACCACGGTATGATAGATATAGTCGTTGACAGGGAAGACCTGCGCGGTGAACTCATAAGACTACTCAGGCTTTTCTCGGGAAAGCCAGCCAATAAATAATTGCGGAAAATAAGGCTTGACCTGGAGCCATTAAAAAAAGTTCTTACTGATATGGGTTCCCCTCATCTTGAGATTCCCGTTATATCTGTAGCCGGAACAAATGGAAAGGGCTCGGTTTGCGCTTTTTTGGACAGCATTATGGATAAAAAAGGGCTAAAGACGGGACTCTATACTTCACCGCATTTTAGAAACCTTCTGGAAAGGATAAAATGCGGCCGTCGAAGCATCTCTTCCGGAATATATTCCCAACTAGAAGATAGAATACATGCGGCAGAAGAAAAATCCGGCGAAAAATTAACGGAATTTGAGTTTTCAACTGCGGCTGCGATACTCTACTTTAATATGGAAAAATGCGATTTAAATATAATGGAAACAGGAATGGGCGGCCGGCTTGATGCAACAAATGTATGCCTTAACAAGAAAGCTGCCGTGATAACTTCAATTGATATAGACCATAGCGAATTTCTGGGAGAGACAAAAGAAGAGATAGCAAAAGAGAAAGCCGGAATTATAACAAACTCTGCACCGGTTATAGATGCCTCGGGTACGGATGCGGTTGAGCGGGAAGCTGTCAGGAAGGGCGCGCCGGTAAAAAAATACGGCAGGGATTTTGATGCTCTAAATATCAAAAAAGCAGGAGATAATGGATTGTTTTCTTTTGATTATATAAGCGGTAAAGTTGAAATTAAAGAGCTTATTCCTTCACTCAGAGGAATTCATCAATGTTGTAACGCCGCAGCTGCAGTGGCAGCGGCATTTGAATCAGGCTTTAGTGTTTCAGAGGATGATATAAGAAACGGGTTGAAAGACGTCTGTCTTCAGGGAAGACTGCAGTTTATCGGACTGCCGGATGGAAAAACAGCTATACTTGATACGGCGCATAATCCTGCTGCCTGCCGGTCAGTAGCAGAATTTGTCAGGCAGCACCTGCCTCCCGAAAGGCGGCTTTTTACTGTTGCAGGTATGTTAAAGGATAAAAAATACCGGGAAATGATGGCTATTCTGGAACAAGTTTCATATAAAATATTTACATTTACCCCTCCTTCTGAAAGAGGTCTTGAAGGAAAGAAACTTGCCGGTTTTGGCAGTGGTGCCCGCGGCTTTGAAACCTTCAAGGAAGCCTACGGAGCAGTTCTTGAAATAATGCAGCCGGGTGAAGCTATGCTTGTATGCGGTTCCTTCGCTTCGGTGTCCGCCGCGCTTGATGCTTTAAGAGCAGGAAGAAATAAACGAAATGTTTGTTAAAAAAATAATTATAATGCTGCTTGTTTTTCTGCTTCCTCTGGCCCGTCCCTTTTTTGGTGAAGCTTCTTCAGAAGAGAAAATCGAAACGTTTGAAGAATGGGATGTTCAGATTACAGCCGATGAAATAGAATACGCCCGTGAAGATGAGATTATAAATGCCCGGGGTAGCGTCACAATTACCTACAGGGATATGGTTATGACGGCTGACAGAATGTCTTATTCAAGAGATAAGGCCCTGATCGAGGCGTATGGCAACATTTTTTTTGAAAGAGATTTTTTCTGCGTATGGAGTTCAAGTATGGTTTATAATATAGAAACTTCAACCGGCCATGTCTTTGCAGCCAGAGTTGTATCAAAGGAGATTCTCGGAGAAGAAAATGAACTGTCTACTCCTCCGCTTATAATTGAAGCCGAAAGCCTTGAACTCCGCGGCGACGATGAATTTTTTATTCCCCGGGGCAGGATAACAACCTGTGATGATGACACTCCTCACTACTATTTTAAAGGCAGCAGTATATATGTGAAGCTTGAAGACAGGTTCAGCCTCAGAAATGCTCTTTTTGTGGTAAGGGGAGTTCCGGTTTTTTATTATCCCTATTACTGGAGAAATCTTGGCGAGCAGAAGTTGATATGGTATCTGGATATAGGGTCAAGCAATATAAAGGGTACTTTTGTCAGAGCGGGCGCATCCTATCCGTTTACCGAAAATTCACGTACCGGGCTGGGACTGGAAATTATGCAGAAGGGAGGGCCCGGAATTTACGCTTCCCACAGGTATTCAACTGCCGGCGGCCGTGCGGATTTTGACGTTTATTATCTTGCGGAAGAAGAGAGCCGTCAGGGACGGGTTCAGGCATCGGGCCGCCAGAACATTGATGAAAGACTGACCCTGCGCTATCGCGGGAGATACTCGAGTATGCGTATGATAGAGCAGGACTATTTCAGGGCGGAAAAGTACGGGGTCGACAGTCTTTACTGGCTCGGGGGAGTTGATTATGCCGGGGACGGGTATGCCCTGTCTGCATATTTTGACAGGGAAGACAGATGGCGGACGGATCGGGATTCATACAGTCTTTACCGGCAGACGCTTCCGGGTCTGAGCGCCCGCAAGTATCCTTTTAATGTAGGAAGAAGAATTATCGCAGAAGGATCTGCAGACTACAGGAGAAGATATGATGCAGCAGATGATACCCATTATTCTTATGTTAACTGGGATTCTAATTTGAGAAGAAATTTCAGGATTAATGTCGCACGAAGGACATACACGTCTTTTTCACCCGGAGCCGGTTATGACGGCAGTTATGCAAGGGAAGAAACTAAACATTATGGTTCCGTTTTTACGGAAAATAGGTTTGTTTACAGGGGGTATCTTACACTTGACAGTAATTACAGGTATAGAAGCGAACTGGGATATTATGACAGTCCGGCAACTAATTTGCTTGATTGGAGACTTACTTTCCGGCCCCGCAGGACCTTCAGAATGACCACCCGGAGCCGGTATGATTTTACTGCCGATAAAAGGCCGGTTGGGGATTTTATAAGCGAAGCCGAATATTTATTAGGATCAATTAACTTTTATTTGAGAAACAGGTATGATTATTATGACCGGTACGCAAAGCAGTGGCTGGGAGAACTTTCAGCCGGAAGTTTTTCAAGGACAATTGTGCGTTATGAAAGGCCGGATCCGGGTTTTGACCCAAAAGTTCTGGATATAGAACAGCAGGTAAGGTTCCAGGCGGGACCCTTAGACCTGATTCCGGCTGTCAGGTTTGAGACAAAGGACTATTATGATTTCAATGAGTTTACCGAACAGCGGCTTGATGTTTTATGGGATATGCACTGCTGGGAATCCCGTATCCGGTTCAGACAGCGGGGAGATGAAAGTGAAGTATGGCTTCTTTTTAATATAAAAGTATTTGATGAAAACAGAATAGGGCTTTACGGAAATTTTTCTCCCGACATAATGGATTTCAGGTACCATAACGAATAATTATCTTTGACATTGACGCATTTACAGGTAAAATAATCCTATGAGTATTATAGAAATTTTAGAAAAAATACCTCTTTTTTCTGAGATGGATAAAGCAGACCTGAATAAAATAAAAGAGGTGCTTAAAGAAAAAAGATATTCAAGGGACGAATCTATTTTCTTTGAAACCGACCTGGGAGATATATTTTACATAGTATATGAGGGAAGAGTTAAAATTTACAATATATCTCTTCAGGGGCAGGTGAAAATACTTGATTTTCTTGGAAAAGGAGATTTTTTCGGTGAGATGGCTCTCATAGATGAGATGCCCCGCTCTGCAAACGCGCTGGCTGTTGAAGATACTGTTCTTTTAACCATAAGCCACAGTGAGTTTCAGCAGTTTCTCCAGAAGCAGCCGGATATTCTTTTTAAAATAACTAAAACTTTGTGCCGTAGGCTGAGAAAAGCTGATCTGGAGATAGAACTTATGGCTTTCGGAGATGTAAAAAGCCGCCTTGTATCATGCCTTCTTAATATAATTAAAAAGTATGGGATACAGAAAGGCGGCTCTGATATAATACCCCCCATATTTACACATAAAGATTTAAGTGAAATAGTAGGGACTTCAAGAGAAGTTATTTCAAGGATACTTAAACAACTGAAAGAAGATAAACTTATTAAAATCGGAAAGAAAAGGGAAATATTAATACCTTCATCCGCCGCCCTTGAAAAACTTCTTAAAGAGTCCCATTAAAATGTATCCGGTGCGGGACCTAAAAGCTGAAAAACTTTACGCTGCTGTAAAAAGAATTCCTCCGGGAAGAATCTCTACGTATATTGAAGCTTCCCGCGCCGCCGGAATTAAAAGCCCCCGTCATACGGGAAGGCTTCTTTCTAAAAATCCTTGTATTGGAAAAATACCCTGCCACAGGATAGTCAGAAGTGACGGCAGCGTCGGGGGATATTCCGGAGAGGGAGGA
Source organism: Elusimicrobiota bacterium (assembly GCA_003557485.1). Taxonomy (GTDB): domain Bacteria; phylum CG03; class SLGR01; order SLGR01; family PWQF01; genus PWMP01. Next base: position 42,586 of record PWOI01000179.1, read on the forward strand.
AAAGACGGAAAAATAAATATTTTGCGTTCGGAAGGGATAGAGTTTGAAGGAGACGTAATTAAGAATTTTTCGGACAGGTTTGTTCCGTTATCAAAAACACCGTGAAAGAAGAAAGAAAAGTAATACATGACAGAGAGGGTGAGAGGTTTTATATCGACACTTCCTATGGGGAAGCAACTATTAATTATACCTTGAAGAACGGAATCATGGAAGTTTATCATACTTTTGTGCCCGGTGAATTGAGGGGCCGGGGTTTTGCCGGCCTTCTGGGCGAGGAAGCTGCCCGCACTGCCTGCAGGGAAGGACTTAGAATTAAACCCTCATGCGGATTTATGGCGGCTTTTCTTAAAAAAAACAGAAAGTACTCTCATCTTAAAAAATGATTCTGAACTTTACAAAGGGAGTTCTTATCGGTATCGCAAACATAATTCCGGGTGTAAGCGGCGGGACATTTGCCCTGGTTCTGGGAATATACACACGCCTCATTGATTCATTAAGCTGTTTGAGTTTCAATATTCTTCTTCCCTCGAAATTTCGTGAGGAATTTAAACGGATAGACGGAGCTTTCTTATTTCAGGTGCTGCTCGGCGGGGTTGCCGGCATAGCTCTTTTGGCGGGACTGATGGATTACCTGTTAAAGTTTTACCCGGAATATACTCTTTCTTTTTTTGCCGGTCTTATACTGGTCTCCATATCAATTCCCTATAGGATGATCGAAAGTAAAGAAATTAAAAATATTATATATATGCTGCCGGGCCTTCTTCTTGTTGCTGCAGTCTACAGGTTCTGGCATATAGGGCATAATTCACAGATATCGCTTGTGTTGGTTTTTATAAGTGCGGCATTAGGCATATCTGCTATGGTTCTTCCCGGGCTCAGCGGGTCATTTGTTTTACTGATTATGGGGGTATATGAACCGGTGGTGGGACACATTAAAGATTTTTTCAGCCTCCCTCCTTCGTTAAACTCCTTCAAGTTCCTTGTGGTATTCGGGCTGGGGTGCGTCGCCGGCCTGGTTTTATTTGTAAGAATAATGAAGTATCTGCTTCACAGAAAAAGGAACCAGACCCTTTCTTTCCTGACAGGCCTCGTGGCCGGATCCTTTATTGTTCTGTGGCCTTTTAAAGATTATCCCCGCGCTATTGATGGGGCAATAGATATCAGCATAATAACGGCAGAAAACATAATTCCCTCCGACATGCGGCTAATAATTTTTTGTCTGATGCTTTTTACCGCCGGTGCGGCTGCCGGCGCAGGTCTTAAAATGCTTGAAAAAACCTGATATAATTGATATAGTCCGAATTGAATAGCAGGAAATTACAGTTGAATACAGAGAAAGGAAAAAACTATGATAGATGAAAAGAAAATATGTCAGGTACTGGAAGAAGTCAGGCCGTCGCTCCAGGCTGACGGCGGGGACATAGAGTTTGTTGAATTAAGCCAGGACGGAATAGTCAAAGTTCGACTGAAGGGTGCCTGTTCGGGATGTCCGATGTCGCAGATGACGCTTAAAAACGGTGTGGAAAGTATTTTAAAGGAAAGAATACCGGAAGTTAAATCCGTAGAGGCGGTGTAAAATGCTGGGAGTAAAAGAGCTAGTAATAATATTTCTTATTATTTTCCTTTTATTTGGCGCGAAACAGTTGCCGAAAATAGCAAGAGCTCTCGGGAAGGCAAAGAAAGAGTTTGAAAACCCTTCCGGGGATGAAGAAAACGAAGACAAACCGGCATGTGAAAGTGATGCCGGGGAAGAAGAAAAAACCGGCGGCGACATACTGTAAGGTTTGGATATAAGCCTCCCGTTTACCGAGCACCTGGAGGAACTGCGTCTCAGGGTACTTTATTCCGCAGCCGGAATAATTGCCGCTTCGGCGGTGTCGTTCTTTTTCCACGGAAAACTTCTGTCTCTGATTAGAGCTCCAATGGCAGGCAGCCTGATATTTATTTCTCCACATGAGGCTTTTATTGTTTCCCTGCGTGTTTCTGTTCTTTCAGGTATAGTTCTTTCGTTCCCTTTTGTTGCTTACCAGTTGTGGAAGTTTATTGAATCCGGGCTGAAGCCGGCAGAAAAAAAGTTTGTTTACTACTATCTGCCTTCTGCAATATTGCTCTTTGCGGCAGGTGTTGCTTTTTCTTTTATGGTTGTAATGCCCGCTGCGCTTAACTTTCTGCTTGGTTTCGGGGGAACCGGAATAAGTCCCTATATATCACTGGAAAGATATGTCTCTTTTGCATTCGGTTTTATAGTAGCTTTCGGAATTGTTTTCCAACTGCCTCTTGTAATGCGTATGCTTACATCACTGGGTATTGTTGAAAGGGAAACTTTCAGGTCCGGCAGAAAATATGCTGTTGTATTGATTTTTATATCAGCAGCATTGCTGACGCCTCCTGATATTTTCAGCCAGATTGCGCTGGCTCTCCCGTCACTGTTGCTGTATGAATTGGGACTGCTGGTTTGTGGCAGAGCAAGGAAGAAGTATGCCGTTGAGGAGGCGGCTTGACAATAATTAATTTTTTAATAGAATAACTCAAAATGACTGTAAAAATAAGACTAAAAAAAGCGGGAAGAAAAAAAGATCCCCACTATAAGGTTGTAGCTGTTGATTCGAGAAAGAAACGAGACGGCCGCGTACTGGACTATCTTGGACATTATCATCCGCAGGATAGATTTCCAAATCTTGTTGTTGATATGGAAAGATATGAACATTTCATAAAAACCGGCGCCCAGGTGACGGATACGGTTAGAACCCTGATAAATAAGCTCAAACGTAATTATGTTGAGCCTGAAGAGGGAAAACCGAAAAAACCGGCACCGGATAAAGTTAAGGATACCTCAGATGCGGAAACTCCGGTTGCTACTGCTGAACCCTCGGAAAAAACTGAAGAGCAGGCACAGGAACCTGCCGTAGAGCCTTCGGCTGATGAAAAACCGGCACCGGATGAAGTTAAGGATACTGCAGATGCGGAAGCTCCGGCTGCTACTGCTGAATCTTCGGAGAAAACTAAAGAACAGGCACAGGAACCTGCCGTAGAGCCTTCGGCTGATGAAAAAACTGATACCGGTGAAGAGTCCGGGGAACCATCTGATCTTAAAAAAGACATAGAAAAACCGGAAACTGAAAATAAAAAGGAAGAATCTGAAAGCAAAGAAAAAGAAGAAATAAAAGAAAATTCTCCGGAAGAAAAAGCCGTTTCCGAAAAAGATAACGAAACCGGAGAAAAGGAAGAAAAATAAGTTCGCAGGAAACATCCGATACGGCGAAAAGGAGGAGAAATGAAAGACGTAGTAATCGAAATTGTAAAAAGGCTGGTTGACAATCCGGATGACGTTGATGCCAAAGAGGTGGAAGGCGAACAGACTACAATAATTGAAATCACCACAAATCCCGAAGATATAGGTAAAGTTATCGGGAAAAAGGGAAGGACAATAAAAGCTCTCAGGACAATAGTAAACGCCGCAGCGGTAAAAGACGATAAAAGAGTCACTGTTGAAATAGTAGAACCTGACAGACGTTAAGGTTCCAAACAAAAAGAAAAACCCCTTTCTCTTCGGGCAGCGCTTCTGGCGTAAGAGTGAGGGGTTTTTTTGTTTAGACCCCTGTTTTGAAAAAAGAAATAAGTGTAAATATTCTGACTATATTTCCTGAGGCAATCAGAGAATATACAAGGGTCGGCATACTTGAACAGGCCCGGAAGAAGGGCCTTGCCGGTTTCAGAATAATTGATTTAAGAGATTTTTCATCAGACAAGCATAAGAAAGTCGACGATTCTCCTTATGGAGGCGGTCCCGGTATGGTTATGTCGGTTGAACCGATTGTAAAAGCCCTGGAAAGTATAGAAAATCCGGGGGTGAAAATACTTCTTTCACCTACGGGAGAATTGTTTAACAGAAAATTTGCCGCCAAACTTGCAGGAAAAAATTTAACTCTTATATGCGGCAGATATGCGGGCATTGACGAACGGGTAAAGAAGTATGTTGACAGAGTCATTTCTATAGGTGACTTTGTTTTATCGGGAGGCGAGCTGCCTGCCCTGGTTGTGGTTGAAGCGGCTCTGCGCCTTATTCCGGGTGTTTTAGGAAATGAGCAGTCTTACCGGGAAGACCTGGGTTATCCGAGTTATACTCGCCCGCAGGTTTTCAGGGGTGAGAAGGTTCCGGAAGTTCTTCTTTCGGGGGACCACCGGGAAATAGAAAAATTCAGAAAACAGGAGGCAAGATATGGTAAAGATGATAAAAGATCAGGTTAGGAATAATATTCCGGAATTCAGGCCCGGAGATGAAGTTAGGGTTGATTGGAAAGTAGGTCAGGATAGAAAAAGGATCCAAAGCTACGAAGGGCTTGTAATAGCAGTTAAAGGAAAAGGGATTAATAAAACTTTCACGGTCAGGAAACAGGCTTTCGGTATCGGGGTAGAAAAAATATTTCCGCTCCATTCTCCTCTCATAAGCAGTATAGAAGTTCTCAGAAGGGGGAAAGTACGAAGATCTAAGCTTTACTTTATGAGAGAGCGCTATGGCAAAGCCGCGAAGTTGAAAGAAAAAAGAGAATTCTGAAAAACAATTTTTCAAAAGGAAGAGAGGCCGAAGAGAAAGCGGCCTGTTTTCTTTCTTCGAAAAACTATTCAATAATTGAAAGAAACTGGCGTTGTCCTTCGGGCGAAATAGATATAGTGGCCCGTGATGGTGAATATATCTGCTTTATTGAAGTCAAATACAGAAGTTCCGATTCCCACGGCAGTCCCGCCGAAGCAGTAAGTGATCTGAAAATAGAAAAGCTGCAGGAACTTGCCAGATTCTACATTAGTTCTAAAAATTTAAATAATACGGATATAAGATTTGATGTTGTTTCTGTAATGAGAGACCGCATAAGTCTTATAAAAAACGCCTTTGGGATATAATAAAGAGAATATAAATAAATGACAATAAGCATAGGAAGGAGTTTCTCTCTTGCCGGAATAGATGCCCACCCTGTCACTGTCGAAGTTGACATAAGAAGGGGCCTTCCTTCGTACACTACCGTCGGGCTTGCCGATAAGGCGGTGAAAGAAAGCAAAAACAGGATAAATGCCGCCGTTAAAAACTCGGGTTATGAATTTCCAGTTAAAAGGATAACGGTAAATCTTGCGCCGGCCTCGGTAAAAAAAGAGGGTTCCTCTTTTGATTTTCCCATAGCGCTCGGAATACTCCAGTCTTCGGGTACAATAAAACCCGGCCGGTTGGACGGCATAGCTTCTGTGGGAGAACTCTCTCTGGACGGAAACCTGAGGAGAGTGCGTGGTGTTCTTCCGATGGCTCGTTGCCTTAAAGAATCAGGCCTTAAAAAAATACTTCTGCCTGAAGAAAACGGTAAAGAGGCTGCTGTTGTGGAGGGAATAGACGTAATTCCCGTTGATAACCTGAAAACTGCCGTAGATTATTTAAACGGTGATAAAAGCATTGAACCTTTTAAGCTTGACCTTCAGCAGGAGTTTCGCCACTCCTGCAGCTACAGGGAGGATTTTTCAGACATTAAAGGGCAGTACATGGCCAAAAGAGCTATGGAAATAGCTGCTGCAGGGGGGCATAATATTCTTATGACCGGTCCTCCCGGCGCCGGCAAAACTATGCTTGCCCGCCGCCTTCTTACAATTCTTCCTTCTTTAAGCATTAGGGAGGCAATACAGGTAACGATTATTCAGTCTGTTGCGGGAAAAGTCTCGCCGGGAAGTTCTCTTGTCTCCAGGAGGCCATTCAGGTCTCCCCACCATACTGTATCCGATATCGCGCTTGTAGGAGGAGGAAGCAATCCAAGGCCGGGTGAGATATCCCTTGCTCACAGAGGAGTTCTTTTTCTTGATGAATTTCCTGAATTCAAGCGTCAGGCAATAGAAGTTATACGGCAGCCTATGGAGGATGGGACAATAACAGTTTCCCGCGCTGCGGATTCTGCAACCTATCCGGCATCTTTTATGCTGGTTGCGGCAATGAATCCCTGTCCGTGCGGTTATTTCGCTGTAAGCGGAAGGGAGTGTACCTGTACAGCGGTTGAAATAAAAAAGTACCGCTCTAAAATTTCAGGGCCGGTTATGGATAGAATAGATATGCATATTTATGTTCCTGCCCTGGGCAAGAAGGATATCGACTCTCTGGACAGGGGGGAAACTTCGAATATAATAAGAAAAAGAGTAATTGAAGCCAGAAATATACAGAGAGAGCGTTACTTTCGTGAAGAAAATATTTTTGCCAATGCGGAAGTTGACGGAAAAGTAATAGATAAATACTGCCGGCCTTCAAAAACGGCGTCCGGGCTGCTTATTGATTCAATGGAAAAGTACGGGCTTTCGGTGAGGGCTTACAATAAAACGCTTAAAATAGCAAGGACAATTGCCGATATTGAGAACAGTGAGGAAATAACAGAACAGCATGCCGCCGAGGCCCTGCAGTACAGAATAGGGGACAGGCAATGGGACCTATAGGATCTGGTTTTTTTAAAGATAAGTGGAGGATCATCATGTCAGCCGTATGGTTAATAGCGGTTCTCGCATTCTATTGCTGCTTGAATCCTGCTCCTCTTGGAAATTTTTTTCCGCCTCTTGCAGGGATGTTTTTTATCGGGCTTGCCGCCATCGGAAGCGGATTAAAAGTGCTTAATAAGTTAAATCTCCGGACCGATACTTTTCTTGAAAATATTACTTTTTCAGGAGGTTTCGGATTGGGAATCCTTTATATTGCAAGTCTTGCTTTAGGCCTTGCCGGGCTTTACAGGAGCGTATATGCATCGGGTGTTGTTTTTCTTCTTTTGCTTATTTCATTTCCGGAATTAAAAGACTGGATTAATAAATCGGTTTATAAACTAAAACAGCATTCTGGAAACAGGTTTTCACTTATAGGCGCCCTGTTTTTAATTGTTCTTGTTTCATTCCTGGGGATAGCCCTTCTTTCAGCAATAACCCCTCCAGTCAGCGAATATGCGTTGTCAGGATCCCTTGCAACATCCGGAAGCTATGTGATTCAGGGCGGCATCACCGCTTTCCCGTACAGCTATCAGATTCACCTTCCCCCCGGTATGAGTTCTCTTCAGGCTTTGGGGCTGCTCATAGCCGGTGAAACAGGTGCGGGCCCGGTGTCTTTTTTCTTTCTTTTTTTTCTTTTAACAGGCGTTTATTCAATGACCAGAAAGTTTTTTCACCGTAAAATAGCTCTTTTTGCATGTGCGATAATGCTGTCTACTCCTGCTCTGATTAATTTTTACGTTTCCGGACATCCTTTTATGGGAAGTGTGTTTTTCGGATTTCTTGCAGTATACTGTTATATATGCTGGACTTCACGTTCGGGGGAAATCACAGGGATGTCTGATAAGTGGATTGTAGCTTGCGGAATATTCGCCGGACTTTCAATATCATTCGGGTTCTACAGTATATTCGTGCCTATGGCACTTGTTATAATGATAATATATTCCATAGCAGCAATAAAAAAAGATATAAGTTTTCAGGATGCAGTAAATCACGCTGCCTGGTTTCTAATTCCTTTTATTGCCGTGCTGCTCCCTCACGTTATTAAAAATCTTATCACAGCAGGGAACCCTTTATTTCCGTTTTTTTCCCGCGCTTTTATCCCTTTAGGTATAGAAGGAGCAAGGGAAAGTCTCTGGGGCTACCTTATGCCTCTGTGGAATATACCTTTTGCAGAAAACATTAGATGGAGCAATTTTTTCCTGATGGGGCCGCTTTACTTTCTCTTTATTCCGGCTGTAATTGCAGTAAGAGAGATAGGAAAAACCGTTAAGCTGCTTCTCCGCTTCACTGTATTATATCTGATTATTTATATTGTTGCGGGAAGAGATATGGCCTTTATTTATTTCCTTATGCCGGTTTTGAGCATTATTACGGCATATATAATAGTTAACCTTTACGGGCAGAAAAAGTATTTTTATCATTTTGTAATGGCAGTATTTTTCATAGGTCTTTTCATAAATTTTAATCTAATAATGGGAAGTACAAAAAGTTACGGGAATATATACTTTACATTAGGATTGGAAAGCAGAGAAGAGCATCTTAAGAATAATCTCCCGGGGTATAGTGTGTTTCGGTATATAAACGAAAACACTCCTGCAGAAAGCGTCATACTTATTGCCGGAGAAACGAGAACATTTTATATTGAGCGCCCTGTTGTCGGCGGCGACGTTTTTATAGACAATCCGATTCTGGATATGATTCGCCGGCACGGCACACCGGAAGGATTTCTTGAAGAAATTCAAGAGATGAATATTACGCATATTCTTATCGGAGAGGGGTTCGGCAGATACTGGCCGGAGAGGGATAGGTTTATTTTTGATAACATTATCAAAAATAATACTATCTTGCTTTTAGATAAAAAAGGCTACCGTCTTTATAGGTTTCTTTAAGTCCGGAAAAACGGCATAAAAAAGCGCCGGTATCGGGGGGAGACACCGGCGCAGTAGAATAATAACACAAAGTTCGTGAACCTGTCAAATATTTGAGCCAGGTATTCTTATAACACTAAATACCGGAAAATATAAAAGGTCAAATTCTTGAAAATGGACCCGGTATTAGATATAATTTAGTGTAACTTGAGCCAATTCAGTCAATAAAGGAAAGCATTTATGAGTGAACAAAAACAAAAGCTGACTATCTGCCTTTTAAACCCGCAGGGTCATGTGAGATGGAAAGAACCCCAGATTGCCGAACATCCCGATACCGGCGGCCAGATTGTATATATACTGGAGCTTGCCAAGGAATTTGAAAAAGCCGGATGCCGGGTTGATATTTTCACCAGGTATTTTAAAGATCCCGATTGGCCCGGTTACGACAGGGAAATAGAAGATTACAATGAGAATCTAAGAATAGCAAGAATAAAATGCGGTAAGGAAGACAGGTTTATACGCAAAGAGAAGCTCTGGCCTTTAATAAAAGATTTTTCCGCCGGTGTGAAAAAGTTTTACAGGGATCAGGGATACCAGCCCGATATTATTACATCTCACTATGCTGATGCGGGCCTTGCCGCCGGTATACTTAAAAAAGATCTCAAAAAACCCTATGTACATACCGGTCATTCACTCGGAGGAAAAAAAATGGACAATCTCAACCTTTCCCGTTCTAATTTTGAAATGATAAACAAAAACTTCAGTTTTCATCTAAGAATTTCTGCTGAGAGAATATCTTTCAAGAACGCTAACAGGGTAATTGTTTCAACACAGGAGGAAATAGATCAGCAATACGGACACAGAGTTTATAAGTCGATAGTAAGCAGAAATAAGGAAAAATTCTGCATAATACCTCCGGGAATTGACCCGGAAAACTTTTTTTCATATCACCGGCAGGAAAAAGATACGGAAAAATATAAAAAAGCAGTAGGGTTGTTGAAGAAGCAGTTAAAAAGATCCATATCAAAAGAAAGAAAAGATTTGCCCTGTGTCTTTTCTGCTGCCCGCTTTGATGCAAAGAAAAACCCTACGGGACTCTTAAGGGCTTATGCCAGCAGCCGGCAACTTCAGGAGAATATGAACCTGCTTATTGTGGCAGGAAACGTAGAGAACCCTCTTACCCCTAAAAACAGGAATAAGTTTAAAGAGCATGAGAAATATATTATTGAGGATATAGCCAGCATAATAGAAGGCTGGAAGCTTAAGGGAAAAGTCTGTCTCAGTCCGGGGTTTGATTATATGGATGAAATGCCGTACATATACAGATATGCCGGTAGGAATAAGTGGATTTTTGTTAATCCGGCTCTTCACGAGCCGTTCGGGCTGACTATAATTGAGGCAATGGCCTCGGGGCTTCCCGTTGTGGCTACAAAACACGGGGGTCCTGCTGAGATCCTTAATGGCGGAGAGTTCGGAATCCTTACCGAATCAATAGATCCTCTTTTGCTGGCCTCTTCCCTGGAAGAGCTTCTTATAGCGGGAAAATGGAGAAATTTCTCTAAAAAAGGAATGGAGAGAGTTAAGAAAAAATTTACCTGGAAGGCAGCGACGGCCAGTTATATGAAAGTTTTTAAGAAAGTAAAAAAAGAGGGAGTACAGAATAAAGGTGATTTTCCCATTCCCGATTATTTTCTTAAACGGACAAAAAAAAATGAAAGTCATCTTATGAAGGAATTGAGAAGTTTAATGTTCAGTCAGAAGAGAGGAGGAAAGAATGCTGGGAGATAAAATAGTTGTCAGGGATCACCACACCCGCGCCGCTGAAGGAGTCTATGGACTTGTAAGGGAAAGAGTCCTTAATTCACCGGGAAGAATTGCCATAACAGTAGCCGGAGAGTCAGGAAGCGGTAAAAGTGAAATAGCAACCGAAGTGGGTAGGTTATTCAGGGAAAAGGATAATTTCAAATCCATTTTATTTCATCAGGACGATTACTTTATCAGGCCTCCTAAAACAAATACTGAATACAGAAAGAAAGGTTTAAAGCATGTGGGAATTCATGAAGTAAAAATGGACCTTCTTGACAGCCACCTGAAAGAGGCTAAGAGTCCGGAATTTTCTGAAAGCGGACAGATAAAAAAACCCCTTATAGATTACGATAAAGACTGTATACTTGAAGAAAAGGTAGATGTTGAAAACATAAAACTTTTAATTGCCGAAGGAACTTATACCACAAGCCTTGAAAATGCTGATATAAAAGTTTTTATAGATTTAGATTATAAAGAAACAAAAAAGCACCGAGAAGACCGTGGCCGTGATAAACTGGATAGTTATACAGAAAAAATATTAAAAAAAGAGCACAAAACAATTTCTTCGCATAAAAAGCATGCGGATATTATTATTGACAGCCGTTACACGGCTTTGAAATCCGGCGTTTGACAAAAAAAATAAGTAATATTATCATTACAATTAGATATTCAGAAGTCTAAATAAGGAGTTAAAATGAATATTGAAACAAAAAATTGCCTTTTTGCAGTGCTTCTGGCAGCGGCCTTAATTGTCCCAGAAATAATTTATTCTGCCTCGCCTCCCCGGGTAACAATTCAGGCTGATGACATAGATGTGCCGGACGGGATGGAACTCGTACTGGATGTCTATACCGTAAAGAAAACAGATTCTCTTGCAGAAATTGCCCGTAGAAAGTTTGGAGACTGGAAGAAATGGCGAATTATTTATGAATATAATGATTATGTAAGGGACCCCCACTGGATTTTCCCTGGTGATACACTTATCGTTCCAGAACTTGTTAAAAAATTGCCGCAGGTGCCTGAGGCCGAGGTAGGAGAACCGGAAGAAGTTGAAATTGAAAAACCACGGCAGTATAGTGATTTTATTGCCCCGGAAACTTTTACTTTCGATGGGTCAATTGTTGACTTCAGAGACAGGAAGCAGATGTATGCTCACCATGATTACTGTTTCATAGACCTGGGACGGCTTGACGGAGTAAGGGAAGGTTATAAATTTAATATATACCGCACTGACCGGCGTGTTCCTCACCCCCAGACCGGGCGGCTTCTCGGAACTCTTATGAAAAAAGTGGGAGAACTCAGAGTCACCTCGGATGTGGAAGACCGTTCTTCTACGGCTTTGATAACGATGTCGCATACCCTTATAGAGAAAGGGGACCTTCTACTTCTCGCTGAATAAGACAGACTGTGCTGAAAAAGGTCTTTTTGGTGGCTGTGCTGATCGGGGCGGCGGCATATTTATTCTATGATTTTGTTGATACCGGCCTGGCCCGTGATTTCATAATTGAAAATAGTGAAGAGTCCTGGGCGCCTCCGGCTCTATATTATCTCGGGCATCTGTTCGCAATTATTCAGAACAATGACCGGGCAGAAGAGATATACGGAGACTATATCGAAAATTTCGGCGGGGAAAAACACTACCGCAGAGCACTTTACAGGTATTATTATATAGCTGCGCGGCAGAGGAGAGGTAAGGAAGCTTTTGAACGCGGGCAGCGTTATATTGAAGAATTTCCCGATAGCGAGCGGGTAAATATTATAGAAAGGCGCCTGCAGATGCTGAGAAAATAGAAGTCACTATAGAGAAATTAAATATATATAGTGTGCAGGAGTTAAATAAAAAATGAATTATTCTGGTTTTTCCCGTATAATAAAACAGGGCATAAAGAAAGAAGGAATAAGTTTGAGGGAACTGGCCCGTCGAAGTTCTCTTGACGTATCTTTTTTGTCAAAAATACTTTCCGGAAATAGAAACCCTCCCTCAAGCGAAGAAGATATAAAAAAAATAGCCAAAGGAATTAATGTTATGCCTGAAAAACTTATAATATCCAGCGGCCGCATACCTTCAAGTATGATGAAAATATTTGAAAATGAAGATTTTATTGACAATCTTATGAGGGGAGGAGCAAAAAATTCGGATATTCCGGATAGAACTGCGGAAATGGAAGAAGCGCCTCTCGCATCTATCGGTGATTTCACCGGACAGGGCCATATAGAGGACGAACTTCTTTAGGGCTGTTGTATAATTTCCGTTTCCTTAAAGATGCAACTGCCGGCCTGAGGATTTATTTCAAGGATATCCTGTATTCACTTTGTTAAGTCTTAAAATAAAATGAGAAAATACATTTCGCCAAAAGCATTAATAATATTTATCTTTTTTTTCATCTCCTGTATACCCTTAAAGGTAGAGTCTGGCGGTCCTTTTGAACTTGAAGGCCCGGCTGACCTGGATCCTCTTATAAAACATATTGCGCCGGCGAAAATGGTTCTTCTCGGTGAAGCTTCACACGGTACTTTGGAGTTTTACAGGTGGAGGAAAGAGATAACGAAAACACTTATAAATGATTACGGTTTTGACTTTGTTGTTGTTGAAGGAGACTGGCCTGCTCATATCCGGCTGAACAGATACGTTAAAGGGAAAAAAGAGATTTCCGGTATGGAAGAACTGTTTGATATTTTTGACCGGTGGCCGCCCTGGATGTGGAAAAACAAAACAGTAGTTGACTTGATAAAGTGGCTCTCCGGATACAATGCAGGAACTGATTCAAAAGCCGGATTTTACGGGATGGATGTTTACGGTGTTGAACTTGCCTATCATGATTTAATTGAAAAATTCCGGAATGAAGGCACGGAGTTTGCCTCCGGTATAATCTCGCTTATTAAGTGTATGGAGCAGTATGCGGGTGATATGCATGCCTATGCCAGGGCGTACTCGATGTCTCTGGCAGACTGCAGCACTCAGTTAAGGGAGGCCCGCCGCATGGTCAAAGAAAACATGCCTGAAAATTTCGAAAAAGATGAAGCACTTAACCTTGAACGCAATATAGCCGTACTATTTTATGGTGAGAAACATTTTCGCGCTATGGTAGATCCTTCTATGGACAACTGGAATGTAAGGGTAGAATTTATGAAAGAAACCGTCGAAAGACTTCGTGAGTACTACGGCCCGTCAAGCCGGGGAATAGTATGGGCGCACAATACTCACATAGGAGATGCCCGGGCCACAACAATGGCGCAGCAGGGGAGGATCAATATAGGGCAGCTTATGAGAGAGAATCTTGGTTATGAGAATGTGCGGCTTGTTGGTTTCGGTACAGGAAGCGGAACTGTAAAAGCCGGAAGTTCATGGGGGGCCCGGGGTGAAGTAATGACCATTCCCGATCCGGTAGAGAACAGTTATGAATATCTTTTTAATCAGAAAGGGTACGATATACTGCTGTACCTTTTTGATGAAACAAACCGGGAGGGAGAACTTATGAACCCGCGGGGCCACAGGGCCATAGGTGTTGTATATAACCCCGATACCGAGCACCTTGGAAACTTTGTTCCCACAATACTGCCTCTCAGGTATGATGCCTTTATATATTTTCGCACTACCGAAGCTCTTCACGAATGGAAAAATGAGTAAGTTCCGGAATAAAAATCCGGCATTATGCATAAGACTTGCCTCCGCTGAGGGTATAGGGCCCGTTACTGTTAAAAAACTATTAGACGCTTTCGGAGAAAATACAGAGAATATTTTCAGTTGTTCTGAGAAAGAAATCTCCGAAACAGCAGGGGTGACAGTTAATACTGCCTCACTGATTAAGAGAGCTCTTTCGGATATGTCCGGAGCCCGGCGGGAACTTGAAAAAGTAAAAAAGAATGGTTACAGGGTTTACTGTTACGGTGATAGTGATTATCCCTTTCTGCTTAAACAGATACATGATCCGCCGGCCGTACTTTATTCTAGCAGCCGGCTGCAGGAGTCTGACTATAATTCCATAGCGGTTGTAGGTACGAGAAGGGCATCGGATTACGGAAAAACGGTGGCTTCGCTTATTTCTCAAGGGCTGGCTTCGTACAATATATGCGTTGTGTCGGGAGCTGCTGCCGGAATAGATACGGAGGCGCACAGGTCGGCTCTTAAAGCAGGGGGAAGAACTATAGCTGTTATGGGAGGAGGACTGAACAGGCCCTACCCTAGCAGTAATAGAAGGCTACTTGAAAAAATAGGTTTATCCGGTACAGTTCTCAGTGAATATTCTCCCGACGAGATTCCGAGTCCTGTCAACTTTCCCCGGCGCAACAGAATAATAAGCGGATTGTCACACGGAGTTGTTGTGGTAGAAGCAGCCCGGCGCAGCGGAGCTCTTATAACCGCATCCTTTGCGGCCGAACAGGGTAGGCAGGTCTATGCCGTTCCGGGAAGTGTTTTTGCAGGAGGCAGCCGCGGCTGCCTTGATCTTATAAGGGACGGGGCTGTACCCGTATCCGGGGCTGAAGAAATAATAGATGATATAAGAGGACAGCTTGACAGCGGTAAGCTGGAGAAATCGCGTGCTGAATTTGAAACTAAATACTTCTCCGGATATGCCTCTGAAATCTTAAATTTTTTAAGTTCCAGGCCGGCGCATGTTGACATAATAAAAAACAAACTTAAAATGGATATAAGTTTTCTTGCTTCTCAGCTGACCAGCCTGGAGTTAAAGGGACTGATTAAAAAAATAGACGGAGATAAGTATATTAAATTAACAGATGAATAAACCACTCATAATAGTTGAATCACCTACAAAAGCCAAAGTAATTGATAAATTTCTTGGAGGCAGCCATAAAGTAATTTCCAGTATGGGGCATGTTATGGACCTTCCGAAAAAGAAACTGGGTGTGGATATAGAAAAAAACTTTGAACCTCAGTATGAGGTTATAAGGGGCAAGGGTAAAATAATAAAAGAAATTTCCGGCTTAATGAAAAAAGCAGACAGGGTTTATCTTGGAATGGATGAAGACCGTGAAGGTGAAGCTATAGGATGGCATATTCTGCAGGCCGGCGGACTGGCCGGTACGGAAGAAAAAGCTGACAGGATAGTTTTCCATGAAATAACCAAGAGGGCTATAGAAAATGCCCTTCAGTCACCACGGAGTATAGATGTAAACCTGGTAGACGCCCAGAAAGCAAGAAGAATTCTTGATAGAATAGTCGGATACAAGGTTTCTTCTTTACTTTCAAAAAAAATAAGGAGAGGGCTTTCAGCCGGCCGGGTTCAGTCTGTTGCCCTGCGTCTTATTGTAAACAGGGAGCAGGAAAGAGAAGCGTTTACCCCCCGGGACTATTACACGGTCGAGGGAAAGATCGGCAAAGAAAATATATCTCTTGAAACTTCCCTGTGGGGCCGGCAGGGAAAGAAAATAAAGAAATTTGAACTGGATAAAGAAGCCTCGGACAGGATAGTAAGTGAATGTCTCAAGTCTGAGGCTGTTGTTGAAAAAATAACAAAAAAAAGCCGGAAAAACCATCCCTACGCTCCTTTTATAACATCTACTCTACAGCAGGAGGCTTACAGCAGACTGAAGATGACACCATATGCGACAATGAGAGAAGCTCAGAAACTTTACGAGGGAGTAGAACTTCCGGATGGTAGTTCAGGGGGATTGATCACTTATATGAGAACCGATTCTGTGAAAATTGCCAGAGAGGCAGTTGAAAATTCCAGAAAGTTCATAGCTAATAATATAGGGCCGGAATATGTTCCGGAAAAACCTAATTTTTATAAGTCAAAGAAGTCGGCCCAGGAAGCCCATGAATGTATAAGGCCCACAGATGTCACACTAAGGCCGGAGTCTCTTAAGGACACACTGGATAAAAACCAGTACCGGCTCTATGATCTTATCTGGCGAAGATTTGTCGCCTGCCAAATGAAGCCGGCTTTACTGGAGATGGTAAAAGTTGATATAAAATGTTCGGGATACGATTTCAGGTCAAACGGCCAGAAAATTGTTTTTGACGGTTACAACAGGGTTTGGAAGGCAGAAATAAAAGAACAGAGCGTTGCCGGTGTTGAAGAAGGAAATGTACTTAACTGGCAAGAACTAGGGGCAATTGCACACCAGACCCAGCCTCCTCCGCGCTACACTATGGCAACACTTGTTAAAGAACTTGAAAACAATGGTGTAGGCCGACCTTCAACGTATGCATCCATACTGAATACTCTTTTTAAAAGGAAATATATTTTTTCTGAGAAGGGACGGCTTGTTCCGGATGAAATATCTTTTGAAGTTATAAAAGGGCTTCAGGATCATTTTCAGACAATTGTTGACTTGGAATTCACTGCGAAAATGGAAGAAAACCTAGATCTTGTTGCTGAAGGTAAAATGCAATGGAAAGAAATGCTTGAAGTATTTTACGAAAGTTTCAGGGATCAATTGGAAAAAGCAACTGAAAATATGGAAAAAACAAAAGATGAAGAAACAGATAAAATATGTCCGGACTGCAAGGAGCCTATGGTTATAAGAAGAGGAAGGAACGGTAAATTTTTGGCCTGCACAGGATTTCCTGCCTGTAAAAAAACATATAATATTGATGAAGAGGGCAATATTGTTGAAGAAAAAAAATCAGATATAAAATGTCCGAAGTGTTCTTCTGCCATGATTGAAAAAAACGGAAGATACGGTAAGTTTTTAGCCTGCAGCAAATTTCCGGGTTGCAAAACTACTCTGGCCATAGATAAGGAAGGAGAACTGATAAAAATACCTCTGGGCTTTGAAAGATGTCCCGAATGCGGAAAGAATACTACTATAAAAAGAGGAAGAAAGGGTATGTTTCTTGCCTGCAGCGGATACCCTAAATGCAGGTTTTCCATGAATTATGAAAAGGCTCTGGAAAAATCCCGAAAGTAACTTTAAAGGGTGTATGTATCACGCCGCAAGGACATATGCCTTATGAATAAAGAACGAGAAAAAACTGGAAAATGCCTGGAAGACTGCCGAAAGAAATTTATTGAATATATACGCTACGAAAAAGAATATTCTCCCGCAACTAGAAACGCATACGGGAAAGATATTAAGCACTTCATAGAATTTTTAATAAGAAAGGGATTGACAGATTTTTCCCTGGTTAAACATACTGATATACGAGAGTACCTTGGGGAACTTCAGGGTAGATTATCCAGGTCTTCGATAAACCGGAAACTTTCTTCTATCAGGAGTCTTTTTTCATATATGCTTAAAGCAGGAATGATAGAGTCGGACCCTACCGGCAAAGTTTATTCTCCGGCCGCGCCGTCCCGGTCTCCGGAAGTTCTTACTGTTAAAGAGGTCGCGGCAATGATAAACGCCGCTGTTGAAAACAAAAAACTTAAAATACGGAACAGGGCGATTATGGAATTTATGTATTCTACCGGATGCCGCGTTGAAGAAGCCGCCGCCCTTAATGTAAAAGACCTGGATTTACTGGGCGGCACGGTCCTTTTAAAGGGAAAAGGCAGGAAGGAAAGAATTGCGCCTATGGGACGCCCTGCAGTAGAATCTGTTCACAGATACCTGGTTTTCAGGGAACATAGCGGATGGGGAGAGGGATTTCCTGCGGTTTTTATAACCTATCGCGGCAACCGCCTGACTCAAAGAAGCATCCGAAGAATAGTTAAGAAGCAGGCGGCACTTGCGGGGATAACTAAGAATACAGGACCGCATACTTTAAGGCACAGTTTTGCAACGCATATGCTTGAAAACGGTTGCAATTTAAGGACTGTTCAGGAGTTGCTGGGCCATGTGCGCCTGCAGACAACCCAGAGATATACGCATCTTTCCAGAAAAAAATTAAAGGAGGTATACCTGCAATCGCATCCAAGAAACCTGTAAGTAAGGCCGATATAGAAGTTCTAACTGAAGAAACAGGGTGTAGTCCTGATGAAGCAAAGGAATATTATCGCAACGTGGATGGAAATATCTCGCTGGCTCTACAGAATATTTCAAGAGACATACATCCCATCGGTATTCTTAAATGCCGCTTCAGTTCGGTTAAGGCCGGCATATACGGACTTTTTCTTTTTATATTTAATGTAAGATATGAAAAAATAGTGAGAATAGCTTCGGTCGCCGGATGCAATCCGGAAATATGCGAAACCAATATTAATGACAATTGGTTTTCTTTCGAAAAGGAGTTATATTCCAAACGCCTTAAAGAAGGGAGTCTCCGTGATGTAACCCAGAATATGGAACAGACTCTCCTGAAAAAACTTGATGATAAAAAACCCGGGGGCTTTTTTGATATGTACAGAGCCGGCGACAGTGAAGGAATAAGTGCGCTTATGGAACAGGGCATTAGGGAAGTAGTTAAATATGACACCGGTGAAGATTGTCTTGTGGATTTAATGGTCAGGGCCCAGCGTCTAAATCTTAGACAGTTCAGGTACCTTACGGATTCAGAATCAGTTGCTGAGGAATTCAAGCTGCAACATGGCGACGAGCCTGCATATAGCACTCTTGTTGCACTGGATACAGAAATTGTTAAGGTTTCCGGCACTCCTGTCGTAAGAGTCGAGAAAATAGAAGCAGGAGATATGGTTTTTACCAAGATCAAGGATATGAGGGATATAGGAATATATCTTTCACATCTTCTGGGAGCAAGAAAAGATGATGATTTTCTTCCTATTCCGTCAACAGTTGCCGATGTGAAGGAAACAAAAGAAGGGATAGAGTTGGTTGTTCGTTTCGGGCCCGGTATCGTTGGAAGGTCCCTTGAAGACCCAAGAAAAAAAATAAGTATATGGAGGCCGACAGAGGCAAAACCCCCCTGGAGGCTATACGTAGGGACAGTTGCGCTTGCTCTAATAGTTTTGTATTATCTATTATTCCTTAGATAAGATTGTAACTGCCGGAATTTTACTTTCATTAAAATTTTATTATGAAAAAAACCTTTAATATTAATTTAGAAAAAATAAAGAAAACTGCTTCAAAATCAGCACTGATCACTTTTGCAGCTGTCATTGTCGCCGGAGTAATCGGTACATGGTCAGTCAATATACTCATAAAACAGATAATACATGACCGCAGTGAAGTTTTAGTGCCCGATATAGAAGGTATGCCGCTGGAAGAGGCACTTGAACTTTTAAGCGAAAGAAATCTTTCTCTATCCCTGATTGCAAGGAAATATGATCCGGATATTCCCTCGGGAAGTGTAATATCGCAGACCCCGCCTCCGGGCCTCATGGTAAGGGAAGGAGGGGTTATTGAAACTGTTATTTCTTCCGGTGGACAGGTTGTTTTTGTCCCCAGGGTTGAGGGAAGGGTTCTCAGAGAGGCCGAAATGCTTATACGCCAGGCAGGCCTGCAGATGGGTGAACAGACCCGGACTTATTCCCGTACGGTGGAAGAAGGTTACGTGGTTTCCCAGTCCCCGCCTCCAGACGAAGTCGTTCAGGGTGATTCGTATGTTGATATTGTGGTAAGTCTCGGATCTGCGGATTATGATAAAGTGGCCTATATGCCGGACCTGGAAGGAATGAGGATAAGAAATGCAGAGAGGGTCCTTAATGAGATGGGGCTCAGAATAGCGGCAGTAAAAGCGGAAATATATGAAGAATTGCCGGAGGGGACGGTTGTTAAACAGTCACCTGAGGCTGGTGTTGAAATAGAGACAGGTAAAAGCGTTGACCTTATTATTTCAAGAAAAAAACAGGAAACCCTTCAGGTTAGAGAAGAAATCATCAGATACAATATAACATCTGAAGATATCGGAAGTGATATAAAAATAATATTGTCCGACGATATTAGGGACGAATATGTTCTATACGAAGAAACTGCTGAAGATGTGGAGAAAATTGAAATTCCGGTAAGGGTACTCGGCAAAGCAAAAGTCCAGGTTTTTTCAGGGAAAAATATTATTTCCGAAAAGATATATGAAGAAAAAAAAGAAACAGAAGAATACGAGGAGCTTTTAGATACGGAAGATCCCGGTGAAGATTTGTTTTTTGAAGATATTTTTCCTGAAGATTACGGGGAAATCGAAGAGTTTTTTATTGAATAATGAATAAGAAATTTGAAATATCAGCATCTGTTCTCAATATGGATTTTTCCATGATGAGAGAGAGTATTGCTAAGATCGAAGAAACCGGTATAGATTCTTTCCACCTTGATATCATGGATGGAAATTTTGTCAATAATATTTCTTTCGGGCCGGATATATCAAAAACAATTATTTCTCTTGCGACAGTCCCGGTACATTCACACCTTATGGTAAAAAATCCTGAGAAATATGCAGACAGGTTTTTTGATGCCGGGACAGAAAGTGTAACAGTGCATGCAGAGGTTTTAAATAAAGAAAACCGGGGTTTGCTTGACAGGCCCCGTATGGGCCTGTCTCTTAATCCTGATATCCCTCTGGAAATTCTGGATCCGTACCTTGAAAAAGCTGAAAGGATTCTAGTAATGAGCGTTATGGCAGGGTTCGGCGGCCAGAAGTTTATGGATGGCAGCCTTAAAAGAATTGAATCCCTCAGAAATAAAAGAGAAAAAAAGGGTTATTCTTTTCTTATTGAGGTGGACGGTGGAATAAATGGTGCAAATGCTCCTCTCTGCATAAAAGCCGGTGCGGATGTTGTTATAGTAGGTTCCTGGATAACTCTTTCGGATGATCCGTCCGGTAGGGTAAAAATTCTTAAAAGTATTCCCGGCCGGAAATAACCGGAACCGGTTGTGTAAAACTTTTCATAATGGTAAAAACAGCAGCAAGAAATAAGTCCGCGTATTACAATTTTAATATTATTAAAAAATTTGAGGCCGGAATATGCCTTAAAGGGTGCGAAGTCAAATCTTTAAGAGGCGGGCAGGCAGATATAAAGCAGAGCTTTGCAAAAATAATTGAAGAGGAGATATTTCTTCTGAATGCTCATATAGCACCTTATGACAAGGCGTCCGGAAACGAACAGTACGACCCTCTCCGGCCAAGGAAACTGCTTCTTAATAAAAAAGAAATACGGCAGATTGATAAGAAACTGCAGACAAAAGGATTTACCCTTGTCCCTGTTGAAATATATTTTAAGAGAGGCCGGGCGAAAGTAACCATAGGGCTGGCTGAGGGAAAGACAAAAACCGATAAAAGGCAGGCCATAAAAAAGCGGATAATGGAAAGGGAAATGGACAGGGAAAAGAAAAATTATTGACAAATAGTTGTTTTATATGTATAAATAAAATGACATTCCGGTTTTAAAGCAACCCGATTTTATTAAAACTTTATCCGCGTCCGGATTTCGAATCTTTTTTACATTTAATCTTCTGTATGAAAATATCTGATAGTATTCTTAAGGTGCTTGTTATAACTGACATTCATAAAAAGCATAAATAAACTTTCCGCCGGGGGAAAACCTTAATTGATGAATCAAAAAAAGGTCGCCTGTTGCGGGCTTATTAATGAAGAAAAATAAAATAATTATAATTGACGGCAATTCCTGTATCCACAGGGCGTATCACGCTTTACCTCCCCTTACTGATGCCGGGGGCAGGATTGTTAATGCTGTATTCGGTTTTTTGAAAATGCTGAAAAAAATAGTCAATAGCGAGAAACCAACGCATATTCTTGTGGCTTTTGACCACGAAAAGCCTACTTTCAGGCATAAAGATTTTAGTGAATATAAATCGCACAGGGCCCGTACTGATACAGAATTGACAGAGCAGTTTCCGGTTATGTATGAAATGCTTGATCTTCTCAATATAAAGAGGCTTTCCTGTGAGGGGTTTGAGGCCGATGATATAATTGCTACTTTCGCTGTTAACGCCCGAAAAAAAAACTTGCCCGCTTCAATAGTAACTTCCGATAAGGATATTTTACAGATTGTTGAGGAAGGAGTAACGGTTATAGACGGGATGAAAGAGAAGGTCTATGACGAAGAGGGAGTAAAGGAAAAACTTGGGATTGCTCCTCGTTATGTTAGAGATTATATTGCCCTTGTAGGCGACAAGTCCGATAATCTTCCCGGTGTAAGAGGAATAGGCCCGGTTACTGCCGTAAAACTAATTAACGAGTACGGAGACCTGGACAAAATATACGATTCAATTGAAGATATAGACGGAAGGGTGAGAAAGAAACTGGTTGCGGAGAGGGATAACGCCTATATGACACGCCGGCTGGCAACGCTTATAAAAGACCTTGACCTGAATATAAATATAGATGACTGCGTCTGGAAAGGCCCCGATACGGAAAAGCTCAGAAAAAAGCTCAGGGAGCTTAATTTTAATTCTCTTATATCGGATTGGGTTGAAAAAGATGAGCTGATGGGCGAGCTGAATGTGAAAGTACTGCGCCACGGGGATGATGTTGCCCGGTTTGTACGGAAAAACAGTTCCTGTGCCGAAGCTGTTTCAGAAGTTCTGTGTGAGTCAGATGAATTGATAGGAATAGGTATAAGTTTCGACTCCCGCAATTGTTTTTACATTCCGGTTGGGCATAAATATCTCGGTGCGGGAAAACAGGCCGGAGCGGCGGAAACAATTAAAATTCTTAGTGAAAGCATTTTTAAACAGTCTTGCGGAATCTGCGCTTATGATTTTAAGAGTCTTTATAAGCAGTTGCGGAAAGAAGGAGTTGATAATATAACTCCCTCCTTTGACTGCATAACAGCCGACTATGTTTTAAGTGGCCGTGCCGGTGTCCGGACTCTTAAGGAAATAGCGGCTGGATGTCTTGAATGGGTGCCCCCCGATTTGCCGGAGCAGCCTTCTGAGTCAGAAATAGAAAAGACAGCTTATGCTGTGTCAACAAGAATTAATGCGGTTTTTAATATAAGGAAAAAACTCGAAAAGAGAATAAGAGAAGCTTCAATCAGTGACCTTTATGAAAACGTGGAACTTCCTGTTTTAAAGATACTTGGAGAAATGGAACTGACCGGCATAAAAGTAAACATTGAAATGCTGGGGGAAGTAGAAAAAGAACTTAAGCAGGAACTGAAGGAGGTTGAAGAAGACGTGTTTGAAGCGGCCGGAGAAACATTCAATATAAATTCTCCATCCCAGCTTTCAAGGATATTGTTTCATAAGCTTAAACTGGAATCAGTCAGAAAAACAAAGACCGGATACTCAACGGCAGATGATGTCCTTGAGGAATTGAAAGATAAGCATCCTCTGCCAGCAAAAATTCAGAAATACAGGCAGATACAGAAGCTTTTATCAACTTATATACAGCCTTTACCGGAAGCTGTAGACGGTGAAACCGGCAGAATTCATACAAATTTCAATATAACCGGAACTTCGACCGGGCGGCTCTCATCAACCGAGCCGAACCTGCAGAATATTCCCGTTAGGACAAAAAAAGGAACAAGGGTCAGGGAAAGCTTTACGGCCGGTGAGGGTAGTGTTTTTCTGAGCGCAGACTATTCACAGATTGATTTAAGGGTTCTGGCTCATATTTCCGGTGATGAACAGCTTATTGAGAGCTTTCTTAAGGAGGAAGACATACATAGACGGACGGCTGCTCTGGTATTTGAAGTTTCCGGAGAACAGGTGACAGATGAGATGCGGAACCGAGCCAAAGCCATAAACTTCGGCATTGTATACGGTATGAGCGCCTGGGGCCTTGAAAAAAGAGTTGAGGGTATGAATAAGGGCGAATCCGAGGAATTTATCAGAAAATATTTCTTAAAATATCCGGCAATTGAAGAATATATGAAAAATACAATTCAGCAGGTCAGGAAAAATAAATATGTTTCGACTATCCTCAACAGGCGCAGATATCTGCCGGAAATAAATTCGTCAAGCTACATGAGGAGAAAATCGTCAGAGAGGATGGCCATAAATACTCCGATACAGGGAAGCTCTGCAGATATTATTAAAAAAGCTATGGTAGATTTGGATGCGGTATTCAGTTTCAATCATAAACCGGTGAAACTGCTTCTTCAGATACATGACGAACTGCTTTTTGAGATGCCGGCCGGAGATGAGAAGAAGGCGCGGGAAATTATCAGAGATAAAATGGAAAAAGCAGTAAAACTGAAAGTTCCTCTAAAAGTTGATTTTAAGAAAGGAATAAACTGGGGTTCCCTGGAAAGATGCTGAAAATAGGAATAACCGGACTTATAGGAACAGGGAAAAGCAGAGTTCTTAAAATGTTTGCTGAAAACGGCATACCGGGAATCTCGGCCGATGAACTGATAAGGAGCTTCCAGAGCCCCGGAAATATACTCTGGCAGCATATTCGTAAAAGATGGGGAAAAGTTTTTTTTAAAGAGGACGGAGAACTCAACAGGGAAAAAATATCCGATGGACTTATCAGGGATCCTGTTTTCAAAAAGGAACTGGAAGATCTGGCACATCCTCTTGTGAGAACAGAGATGCTGAAAATTTTTAACATATGGGAAAATGAAGGCAAAGAGTGCGCCGCAGCGGAAGTTCCCCTTCTTTTTCAGGCAGGATGGGAAAATATGTTTGATATTACAATACTTACGAAAACACGACCTGACATTCAGGCCGAAAGAATTATGAATAAAAGAAAAATATCCCGGAGTAAAGCCGAGAAATGGATATATATGCAATCCGGTGCAGGTATAAATGGTGAAAAAGCGGATATCGTTCTGGATACTTCGGTTCCGCCCGTGGAAACGGAAAAAAAGGTAAGGGAAATAATAAGAAAAATAAAGGAGGAGAAACAGTGACATTAACTGAACTGCAGAAAAAGAAGGTTTCGGAGCTGAAAAATATGGCAAAGAAACTTAAGGTTGAAAATTATAACGGTCTTAATAAAAAAGCATTAGCCGTAAGTGTTCTCAAGGCAGAAAATGAGAAAGATAAAGAAAATATCTACAAAGAAGGAGTCCTTGAAATACTTCCTGACGGTTTCGGATTTTTACGGTCGGCAGCCAATAACTATATAAGCTGCAACGACGATATATATATCTCTCCCTCGCAGATTAAAAAGTTTCTGCTTAGAAAAGGAGATACGGTTTACGGTACCGTGAGGCCTCCAAAAAACAGTGAGAGTTATTATGCGCTGCTTAAGGTTCTTTCGGTCAATGGCGAGGATCCGTCTATTATAAGAAGCCGGGAAAAATTTGAAAATCTTATGCCCCTGTATGCCCAGGAACGCATTGAACTGGAAACTGAACAGCATGAAGTGGAAATGAGGATAATGAATCTTCTTACGCCTATAGGAAAAGGTCAGAGAGGGCTTATAGTTTCTCCTCCCCGTGCGGGGAAGACCATTATACTTCAAAAACTGGCAAACGCTATGACTAACAATCATCCGGAGATAAAACTTATAGTACTTCTGGTAGGGGAGCGTCCGGAGGAAGTCACCGATATGATGCGCTCGGTTAAGGGAGACGTTATAAGCTCTACCTTTGACGAGGCTGCCAAACGTCATATACAGGTAAGTGAAATGGCTATTGAAAAGGCTAAAAGATTGGTGGAGCACGGACATGATGTGGTTATACTGCTGGACTCTATTACACGTCTTGCTCGTGCATATAACACGATAGCGCCTTCATCGGGAAGAGTTCTTACCGGGGGCGTGGATTCCCAGGCACTTCAGAAACCTAAGAAGTTTTTCGGTACTGCGAGAAATATCGAGGGCGGCGGAAGCCTTACAATTTTGGCAACAGCCTTGATCGAGACCGGTAGCCGCATGGATGACGTGATATTTGAGGAATTCAAAGGAACTGGAAATATGGAAGTCAACCTTGACAGAAGACTTGTCGATAAACGCGTATTTCCGGCTATTGATATTTTCCGTTCAGGTACCAGAAAAGAAGAACTTCTTCTTACTGAAGATGAGATAAACAAGGTCTGGATACTCCGTAAAATTCTTAACCCCCTTGGTATGGTTGAGGCAATGGAACTTGTAGTTGAAAAGATGAGAAATACAAAATCCAACAAGGAATTCCTTAAGTCAATGGAGGTTGAAGGGGTAGGTTGACACTAAGCTGAAGTTTTAGATAAAATAAATATACCATGGAATACTTAAAAAGACTGTCGGCCCTTATTGTCCTTGTTCTTTTAAGTGCAGGGATATATTTTATATATTGGTCCTCCAGTGTACACAGAATTGAAATAGTATTTACCACAGACGGCCACGGCCATATACTGCCTTCAAGAGTTCACAGTGAAGAAGGAAGCCCTTTAATGGGCGGGCTTTCCGCTTTGGGCGGCTTTCTTAAAACAGTTCAGGAGCCGTACCTTCTTACCGATTCCGGAGACATTTATCAGGGAACTCCGGAAGGTTTCAGAACCAGGGGGACTATAGTGGTTGAGCTTATGAACATGCTTGGTTATGATGCGCTTGCCGTTGGAAACCATGAATTCGATCACGGTCTTGATAACCTAAGAAATCTTTCATCAATGGCGGACTTCCCTTTTCTGGGAGCAAATATAATTGACCTGGAAACGGGCACCAGTCCGGATTTCATATCTCCGGGTTTTCTTACAAAGATAAAAGATGTTAATGCCGGCATCGCAGGAGTCATAACCGAAGATATGGAGAATCTTGTTTTTCCCGGACATATAAAAGGGCTTGAGTTTATATCCGCCCGACAGGCCCTGCAAACTGAGATAGAGCGTCTCAAGGAAGAAGGAGCGCAGATAATAGTAGTATTGAGCCATATGGGACTTGATGACGATATAGAGCTTGCCCGTGGTTTAGATTCAATAGATGTAATTCTGGGGGGTCACACGCATCTTATTCTTGAAAAACCGCATCTGGCAGGAAGGACTATTATAACGCAGGCCGGAAGCAATTTTACGCATGCAGGCCGTCTTACTCTTTATTACAGCGCTACAGCCGGAAGAATACTCTCTTTTTCTCATGCAATTGTGCCGCTTTATGCTGATAAGTACGGTGGGTACGAGTCGGTGGAAAGAATAATTGAAGCGCGCCTGGACGATGTTGTATCGGAGATGTCGCGCGTTATCGGAAAATCAAATGTTAGGATGTCCCGCAGCCTTACAGGTGAAGTAGCGAAACACGGAGAGCTTTCAATAGGTAATTTTCAGACCGATATTATGCGCGCACTTACCGGGGCGGATTTTGCATTCCAGAACACAGGGGGAATCCGCGGAGAAATTCCGGAAGGTGATATTACTGTCAGGGATATATGGAACCTTTCTCCTTTCGGCAACAGTATAGTAACAATGCATCTCAACGGAAAACAGTTAAAAGAACTGCTTGAATTGAGCGTTTCTCACAGATATTCAAAACTTCAGATGTCCGGACTAAGAATTATTTACAACAGTTCGCTTCCCCCGGGTAGGAGGGTTCTTAATGTTTTCGTTATAACCGATGAGGGAGAGGAGCCGTTGGACCTGAAGGAAAAGTATAAAGTTGCAACCAATTCTTTTCTTGCACAGGGAGGCGATGGTTACAGGACTTTCAGGGAAGGAGAGGATGTGAGGGATACATCTATTCTTTTAAGGGAAGCTCAGATAGAATATATTGAAGAAAAATCACCTGTAACGGCCCGCCGAACCGGAAGAATGGTAAATGTTAGTATTGAATAAAAGGACGTTTTAATATAACTGATTTTGTAGGAGGAAATTTTTGTCATACTTAAGTAAATGCCTGATTGCATCCGCAGCGGTACTTCTAATATTCGCATATATATATGTATATATTAAAAAACAGAAAAGAACAGCAGAAAAGTGTAAAACCGCGGTCAACGATTTAAAACTGGTGCAGGAGCTTGGAAAGGAAATATCTTCAAAGCTTCAAATGTCGGAACTTCTCCCTGCCATAATGGATGCTTTTGTAAAAGCGGGTGATGTAAGTAAGGGTTCGCTTATGCTTTATGACAGGGAAAGAGATATTCTGGAAATACATTCTTCCGTTGGATTGAGCGACAGGGCCCGTAAATATATTAAACTTAAGATAGGGGAAGGTATTGCCGGCCGTGTAGCAGAAACGGGTAAGCCCATACTTGTGAATGATACAACCGGCGCCCGTATGTACAAGGATTTCTTTTCTGAAGACTCCAGAGGACGGCCTCAGGAAACCATTCTCAGTATGCCTCTTATATTCAAGGGCGAAGTGCTGGGAGTCATTACTCTTGATGCTAAAAAAAGCGGAGGACAGTTTATAAGAAATGATGAGAGACTTCTTTCCATACTTGCCTTACAGGCCGCTGTTTCCATTAATAATGCCAGAATGTACGAGATGGCTATTACCGACGATTTGACAAAACTTTACAGTAAGAGGCATTTTATTATCCGGCTTCAGGAAGAAGTTGAAAAGGCCAGAAGGTACGACAGACCTCTTTCTCTTCTTTTTGTGGATATAGATCATTTTAAAGAATTTAATGATACCTATGGCCACCAGCTGGGTGACAGAGCGCTTCAGCATCTGGGCGGAGTTATAAAAAAAACAACAAGAGCCGCAGATATATCCGGAAGATACGGCGGTGAAGAGTTTGTGATAATTCTTCCTGAAACCGCCAGAGAAAGTGCATTGATTCTTGCCGAGCGCCTCCGTAAAAACATTGAAAAACAGTCATTTGTATCAAGAGGCAATGAATACAGGATAACCGTAAGCATAGGAATAGGAGAATACAAGGCAAAGATGACTTCCCCGTCCCAACTCATAAGCGAGGCCGACAAAAATCTCTATAAAGCAAAACAGAAGGGACGAAACAGGGTAGTTTAACGAAAGACCTTTTCGCTCTTCTTCATACCGCCTGCCAACCTTGACTGTAAGTTAAAATATTACTATATTAAACTTGAATTGAGGCCGTTTTGTTGACAGTATGACATCACCCGGTCTCTTTAAGCTGCTATAAAGGAGAATTGAAGAAAGGAGAGGTTATATGCGCAGACCTTTTATTGCCGGGAATTGGAAGATGTACAAAACAAACAGCGAGGCTGAGGAAACCATTCGGTACCTTAAAGATAAACTCAAAGAAATAGAAAATGTAGATATAATGATTGCCCCCCCCTATACGGCTTTAACTATTGCTGCCGGAATAACAGCCGGAAGCAATATCTATCTTGGAGCACAGAATGTTCACTATGAAAATGAAGGCGCCTATACCGGAGAAATTTCTCCGCCGATGCTTGTTTCAGCCGGATGTCGATATGTAATTATAGGTCACTCCGAAAGAAGGCAGTATTTCGGATGTACCGACAAGGATGTGAACTTAAGGCTTAAATCAGCGGTCAGGTCAGGGCTTAAAACTGTGGTTTGTATAGGTGAGAAACTTGAGGAAAGGGAATCCGGAAAGACATTTGATATTCTTTCATCCCAGCTTTCCGAAAGTTTGAAAAACCTAAGTGAAGAAGAAAAAAATATGCTTATTGTTGCCTATGAGCCTGTATGGGCAATAGGGACGGGTAAGACAGCAACTCCGGATATAGCGGAAGAAGCTCATAAATACATAAGGGGAAAAATTGCTGATATGTACGGTAGGGATTTTGCTTCCGGAGTCAGGATTCTATATGGAGGAAGTGTAAAACCTGATAACATAAGAGACCTTATGGCTCAGGACAATATAGATGGGGCCCTGGTCGGCGGTGCCAGCCTTGATGCGGAATCTTTTTCAAAAATAGTGAATTTCTGAGAAAATATGGATGAAGCAGTTATAACAGGGGAAGTTTTACTACGGCTGCAGCGATCGGAGAGGAGTATTGTCTGCAATGTTTCAAACCGCCACGCACATCTTACACAGGAACACATTGAAAAACTTTTTGGTCCGGGATACAGATTATCCAGGCTGAGAGACCTTGTACAGCCGGGGGAATACGCGGCTGAAGAAACATTGACTCTGAAAGGACCTAAAGGAAAAATTGAAAAGGTACGCATACTTGGGCCTCCGAGAGAATTCTCACAGCTGGAAATTTCCAGAACCGATACGTATACAAGCGGGATAAAAGCTCCGCTGAGGATTTCCGGAGATATCCAGGGGTCATCCGGAGGCTGGCTTATAGGCCCTCACGGGTCAGTTCAACTCACACAGGGTATAATAGTAGCCAGGCGTCATATACATATGACCCCCCGGGATGCCGATTTTTTTAAAGTAAAAGACAGACAGTATGTGCGGGTGAGGACCAGTCCCCCCAGATCGGTTGTTTTTGAGGATGTTCTTGTACGGGTCAGCCCTGACTACAGGCTTGAGTTCCACGTAGATACGGATGAAGCAAATGCCTGCGATTTGAAAAGCCCGGCAGAAGTATTTTTATCCTGAAAAAGGAAGGAGTAACTTATTATGCAGAATCAGGCTCTTGGAATGATAGAGACAAGGGGTCTTGTCGGCATGATAGAAGCTGCGGATGCTATGGTAAAAGCGGCTGATGTCAGGATGGCCGGCTACGAGAAGATAGGACACGGATACGTTACGGTTATGGTAAGGGGTGAAGTAGCCGCCTGCCGTGCAGCCTGTGAGGCAGGTAGCGCAGCTGCGCAGCGGGTAGGCGAACTTGTGTCTGTACATGTAATCCCCAATCCGCATAAGGACCTTGAGGGCAAACTTCCGATATCTCAGGAATTTTTCAAAAAAGCCCCCAAATAAAAACCGGTCAGGAATGCCGGCTGAGATATAATGCCTGCAGGCATAAAGGGAGAGAAATAAAATGAAGTTTGGAATAATAACCGGAAATGTCGTATGCACCAGGAAAGACGAGAAGATAGAAGGCAGAAAACTTCTGTTAGTCCAGCCTGTTGATGATAATATGAAGGAAGACGGAACAACTCTGGTTGGAATTGACACGGTCGGTGCAGGAGAAGGAGAACTTATCCTTTTTGTTACCGGCTCCTCTTCGAGACTCACAGAGATAACACAGGACCGTCCTGTTGACTGTACGATAATGGGAATAGTCGATTATATAGAAAAAGGCGGGAAAGTAATATTTGACAAAAGTAAATCTGAATAAATTGTCCCCCTTTTTTTGAATCTTTGAGGAGGCAGACCCTATGGATATCAACAGAGATGAAATAGCCTCGGTGGTCAGGGAAGTAATTGCTCGTCTTGAAAAAGAAAAAATTTCTTCTTCAGGTCCGGAAGAAGTTTCTTCGGGGGGGGGTGTCCTCTATGATTCTATGGAAGATGCTGTAAGTGCTGCTAAAAGGGCACAGAAAAAATTTTTATCAATAAGTCTGGCTTCAAGACAGAATATAATAGAATCAATACGGAAAGCCGCAAGGTCTGAAGCCGGAAACCTGGCGCGCAATGCCGAAAAAGAAACCGGTATGGGAAGGTGGGAGGATAAGGTAAAAAAGAATCTGCTCGCCGCTGACAAAACACCGGGAATAGAAGACCTTCAGCCCGTTGCCTATACGGGTGACCGAGGGCTTACCCTTATTGAAAATGCGCCTTTCGGAGTTATAGGTTCGGTAACTCCCTCAACAAATCCGACTTCAACTATTATCAACAATGCCATCAGTATAATTGCGGCCGGCAATGCCGCCGTCTTTGCTCCGCATCCCGCTGCAATGAAATGCTCACAGCAATGTATGCAAATTCTTTCAGATGCAGCAGTTGCAGCAGGTGCTCCGGAAGGGCTTATAACCGCAATGCGTAAACCCTCGCTGGAGGGAGCAGAAGTCCTTTTTACACATCCTGACATACGGCTTCTTATTGTAACCGGCGGGCCGGCTGTTGTTGAAAAAGCAATGAAAACTGATAAAAAAGTTATAGCGGCCGGACCGGGAAATCCTCCGGTTGTAGTTGACGAAACTGCGGATCCCGTAAAAACTGTTGACTCTATAATAAACGGTGCCGGTTTTGATAACGGAATATTATGTACGGCGGAAAAAGAGGTTCTTTTAGCCGGCGGTTGTCATGATTCAATTCTTAAGCAGATGCGTTCCGACGTCAGGGCTTTTGAACTGACGGAATCCCAGATGGAAAAACTTGCCTCCATCGCAATAGAAAAAAGCGGCCGTGGGGGGGGGCATCCTATTGTCAATAGGGATTTTATCGGAAAAGACGCTTCTGTCATTGGAAAAGCGCTTGGCCTTGATGTAGGAAGTCAGGTCCGGCTTCTATGGGCGCTTGTGGATGAGAATAATGATTTCATGTGGACTGAACAGCTTATGCCGGTGCTCCCATTTGCTATATCCGGAGATATAAAAAGAACTATTGATCTGGCGGTGGAGATGGAAGGTGGGAATGGGCATACCGCTATAATGCACTCTCTTAATGTAGAATCTCTTACGGAAATGGCAAGAAAGTCGGCCTGTTCTATATTTGTTAAAAACGGGCCTTCTTATATGGGTCTTGGTATGGGGGAAGGTTATGCGACTCTCTCAATTGCCACTCCTACCGGGGACGGGCTTGTAAAAGCCCGGAATTTTACACGGCCGCTAAGGTGTTCCCTGGTTGATTACTTCAGGATTACTTAAAACGCATGCAGAAAAGTAAAATCATAGAGAAAGTCCGTAATGCCGGGATAGTCGGCGCAGGCGGCGGCGGATTTCCGACTCATGTAAAGATAGATGCAGAAGTTGAAACCCTGATAGCTAACGGAGCCGAATGTGAACCGCTTCTCTCCACAGACAGGTATCTTATGGAAAATTATGCCGGGGATATAATAGATGGTCTGAGGTATGTAAAACAGGCGCTTGGTGCCCGGGATATTTATATAGGACTAAAAAGAAAATATGAAAAAGCTGTAAAAGTATTTAAGACAATCCTGGGTGAAACTTCTGATATAAAGCTGGCCCTGATGGATAACTATTACCCTGCAGGAGATGAGTTCGACCTTGTATATAATATTACCGGACGGATAATACCGGAGGGAGGGCTTCCTCTTGATGAAGGATGCGTGGTTATCAATGTAAATACTCTTTTGAATATAAAGCGGGCGGTTGACGGATCCGCCCCGGTAACCGATAGGTGGGTGACCGTGACCGGGGAAGTGGAATCGCCATACATCGCTCCTGTTCCGGTAGGCATATCAGCTGCAGAGCTGATTAAAAAAGCAGGGGTTAAAATAAAAGATTACCGCCTGCTTGCAGGAGGCCCTATGATGGGAGTTCCGGTTGAGGACAATTACCGGATAAAAAAAACCTGCAGCGGGATAATAGTATTGCCTGAAAAACACGGGGCTTTTGTAAAACAGGACATGACTCTGCAGGCACATAAAAAAAGAGGAAAATCAATATGTGATCAATGTTTTGACTGCACGATATTGTGCCCTCGTAATCTGCTGGGTCATTCGCTTGAACCTCACAGGATAATGCGAAATCTTTTCATATCTGCGGAAAATTTTTCAGAGTATACACCGTCTTTTCTTTGTTCGCAATGCGGTTTATGTAATATGTTTGCCTGCCCTCTGGACCTGTCTCCCAGGAGTCTTCTCAAGGAAACCAGCGATACACTTTCACGCAGAGGCGTTGAAAATCCGCATAAAGAGCGGAATCTTAAGCCCCACCCGGAAAGAGAATACAGAAAAGTGAACTCTTCCCGTCTTGCAGCCAGAATAGGGGTTGATAAATATGAGAAGGAAGAGTTACCTGTTAAAGAGATCAAAACAGCAAAGGTGCACATAAGCATGAGTCAGCATGCGGGTACGCCTGCTGTTGCGGTTGTCAAAAAAGGGGATACGGTGAAACGCGGCCAGTTAATAGGAGAGATACCCCGCGGAAAGCTAGGGTCCAGGGTTCATTCAAGCATTTCCGGAACAGTTAAAGAAATAACTTCCGGCTATATAGCAATAGAAAAAGGGGAGTAAGAAAATGCAGCATGCAATAGGACTGATAGAGTTAAACAGCATAGCGAAAGGATTTGAGGTAACGGATATTCTTTTAAAGACTGCTTCAAGCCAGCTCGTAGAGGCCCATTCCGTATGTCCGGGTAAGTTTATAGTGCTGATAACAGGTACAACAGCAGATATTGAATCTTCAATGAAAAGCGGTATTGAACTGGCGGCGGAGTCACTGGTGGATAAAGTGGTTATTAACAATATAGACCCGCAGCTTGTACCTGCTATAAGAGGCGCCTCGGATGTTGAACGGCTTGATGCTCTGGGTATAATAGAAACTTTTTCTGCCGCTTCAAGCATTATTGCCGCTGACGCAGCGGTAAAAGCAGCCGATGTTAAACTTATTGACGTAAGGCTTGCCAATGCTCTGGGCGGAAAGGCATACCTTACCCTGACGGGCCAGATAGGGGCAGTAAGGTCGTCGGTAGCTGCCGGCTGCAATGCCTTAAAGGGGGAAGGAATACTTATCCGTCGGGTTGTTATACCGCAGCCGCATAAGGATTTACGCAGGAGCGTTTTATAATGGACGATATAGTTATAGGTTCTGATCATGGTGGTTTTGAGCTGAAGGAAAAAATTAAAAAATTTCTGCAGGAAGCCGATTATAATGTGATGGATTTCGGAACTTATTCTGAAGATTCCTGTGATTATCCCGATTATGCCTTAATTGTGGCAGAAGCAGTCGCTTCAGGGGAGTATAAAAGGGGGATCCTTATTGACGGGACGGGCGGAGGCATGTGCCTTGCTTGCAATAAAATAAAAGGGATAAGGGCTGTAACCGCATACAATGCGCTTACAGGCGCTTATGCTGCAGAACATGATAATGCAAATATACTCTGTCTTGGAGGTAAGATGACAGGGGAGCTTGCCGCATCGGATATAGTTAAAAAATGGCTCGAGACTCCTTTCGGAGGCGGCCGCCACGAAAGGCGTCTGAATAAAATAGAAAGTATTGAGGAAAAATATTTCAAATGAAAATTATACTGGCTTCTGATCACCGGGGTTTTGAACTTAAAGAAGAAATAAAAAAGTTCCTGAAAGAGAAAGGACATGACATTGTTGACGTAGGAACAGAGAGTTCTGAAAGAACAGATTATCCTTTTTATGCAAGAAAAGGAGCGGATATTATCAGAAAAACTGAAGGAAGTAAAGGTGTTTTTATATGTGGAAGCGGCCTGGGCATATGTATTGCAGCCAATAAAGTCCCGGGAGTAAGAGCTATTACCGCCCGCTGTCCCGAAGATTCCCGTATGGGTGTGATGCATAATAATGCTAATGTAATTTGCCTCGGCGCGGACAGGACCGGATTTAAAAAGGCAAAGAAAATAATAGCAGAGTTTCTCAACGGAAGTTTTGAGGGGGGGCGCCATCAGGACAGGTTGACTATGATA